>JAUXRN010000007.1 GCA_030681835.1 Actinomycetota bacterium | reverse complement strand
AGAGGGCGTATGGCCGGGGCCACGGGGACTCGCCCGCATCGAAGTCGCGCGGATCGAGTCCGCAGGGCAGCCCGGTCACGCCGCCGGCGGGCGTGAACCAGTCACGGTCGCGCGCGTGCGCCTCGAAGTCACGGCGGGTCGACGCCGAGATCGCGGGGGCTCGCGATGCCGTCTGGGCGACGAGCGCGAGGTAGCGGTCGAAGAGCCCGTTGACGGCCGCGGTGTGCCCGGTCTCCAGCACGGGCGTGAGGTCGTACAGCAGGACCACGCTGCGGGCACCTGCCGCGTGCGCCGCCCGCGCCGCGAGCATGAGCGCGTCGTTGATCCATACGGCCCCGAGATAGGCGATGGTCGTCTCTGAGTCGATCGCGGCTGCCGCGGCCGTCCGGGCCCGGGCCAGGATGCCGCTGGCCGCGGCAGCCCGAGCCGCCCGCTCCGCCGCGCCGTCACCGGGCTGCAGCACTGCCCGGGCCTCGTCGTCGGAGAGAGCAACCAGACGGCCTGAGGCCCGGTCGAGCACCACGGCCCGGGCCGGCGGGTTCTGGGCGATCACCCGGGGCGCCGTCTGCGCGATGACCCGCTGGACTCCCGACGCAGATTCCTCACGCTGCAGGAACTCGACGAGGTCCGTGACCTCGACGAGCGTGCCTGCCATGCTGCGTAGCGTAGGCCAGCGCCGCGCCGTCGCTATCCTTCGGCTGTGCTCGCCGCGGGTTCGCAACCATCCCGCCTGGGCTGGCCCGATGCCGCGCTGATCGCCGCGGTGTCCGTCGGCGCTGCGTTCGCTTCCGGCGCGCAGGCGTGGGTGGGCTTCAACTCGCCCGACTCCGAGTTCTACGCCTCCCTCGCCCTGTTCGGCAGCGATGTGGCCGACCGTGCGATCGAGCCCGCGTACACGTGGACGCGCCTGGGGTACATCGCCCCCGTTCGCGGCCTGACCGACATGCTCGGCGCGTGGGCCGGGTTCGGCCTGTGGCGCTTCCTGCTCGTACTGATCATCGTCGGCTCGGTGTACTCGATCGTTCGGCGCACGAGCACGCGCGAATGGGCCGTTATCGTCTCGGCCTTCGCCTCGCTGAGCACGATGGTCCTTGGCTTCGTCGGCAACACGTACCTCACCGGGACGATCCTCGCGGCGCTCACCGCGCTGCTGGCCCTTGGCCTGTGGGGCGCACTCGGGCAGCCTCGCCACGGCTGGCTGCCCGCCGCCTGCTCCGGCTTGATCGCGGCGTGGCTCGTCATGCTCAACCCGTATGCACTGTTCCTGGGCATGACGATGTGGCTGGCCGTGCGCATCGTCGCCCTCGCGCGCACGGACGCTGCCTGGCCGGCGCGCTGGCGAGGGCTCGCCCGGGACGCCGCGGCAGGCATCGGCGGATTCGTCGTCGGCTTCGCCGCCTTCTGGCTGTCCGGCCTGGCGATCTTCCCGGGCCGCGACTGGTTGCGCACGTACCTGGACTGGAACGCGAGACTCGACTATGCGAGCTTCGTCGGCGACCCGGACGTCTGGCAGCGTGACATAGCGCTCTTGGTGCCGCTCATCGCGATCGCGGTGGCTCTGATCACCGTCGTCGCCACCCGAGGGAAACCTGCCTTCACCTCCTCCATCGCCGCCTTGGCCGTGGGCTCGGCCAGTGTCGCCTTCACGTTCGCATTCATCCAACTCGTGCCCGGTCCGTGGTTGGAATCGCCCACGTACGTGGCGAAACTGTGGCCCGGCGCGATCGTGGCTGCCGCGTTGGCAACCGCGGCGCTGGCCGGGCAGCGACGTCCTGGCCTGGTCGGATGGGGACTGGCCGGAGCAGGGATCTGCCTGACGGCGTGGGCGGGACGCTGGGACCGGGACCTGTCGACAGGGCAGGGCCTGCTGGTCGCGCTGGCCATCGTGCTCGCGTTTGCCGCCGCCGCATCCTTGACGGATCGACGGTCGGCACCCGCGGTCCTCGTCCTCGCGGTCGCCATCGCTGCCATCGGCGGCCAGTTGCTGCAGAACGGCCGTGGCCTGCTGGGCATCTACGGCCAGTACCCGCTGCGCGCCGCCTACGTCGACTTCGACGCGGAGTTGCTCATGGGCTCGCGCATCGCGGCCGAGGAGTGGGTGCTGGCCCGGACCGGACCCGACGACTCGATCGGCATCTGGACGGACCCGGGTCGCCTGACGGCCGGCCTGGCCGGCATGCAGTTGTGGGGGGCGTACAACCTGATCGGAATCGGTCCCACCCTCGACCCGGTCGAATCCGCCACCCTCGAGGAGACTCGGCCCAGCGCCATTGCCCTGTATGCCCCCGACCGCGAGCAGATCTCCGCGTTCCTGGCCAGCCTGCCGCCGTGGGCCCAGCCGTCGGAGCCTGAGTGCACGACCGTGCCGTACCTGGGCATCGGGTCTCCCGTCGCGCATGTGTGCGTGACGCACCTCGACTGGCTGCGGTAGCCCTCAGAGCACGTTGCGCAGGCGGATCTCCCGCGCGATCGCCTCGTCCAAGGCCATCGGCCGCAAGCGACGCACGACGTCTCGCGACTTGCCCCACGACCGCCCGGCCTCGCTGGCCAGCGCCCCCAGCCGGCCGATCGGGCCATGCGCCTGCGCGGCCCGGTCCAGGCCGACCTGCTGGCCAGGCTGGATTCGGTAGTCGATCACGATTGCCTCGTCGAGCAGCAGCCCCGACCGGGCGGCGGCCACCAGGCTCCACCAGCGGTCATGCAGCCATCCTCGCGGGATGTCGAGCGTCGGGAAGGCTGCAGGCCGTATCGCGCTGGCGCCACCCGTGGCCACGGCATGGCGCAGCACCTCTCGCATGCGTCCCGCCGGGGCAAGGCCGGCCCAGCCGTCCGGAATCGGGAACGTGCTGCGCAGGGTCCCGCCCATCGTCAAGCCATCGGCATCGACGAGTCGCCCGTCGGATGCCAGGAGCAAGGCCTGCGGACTGGCTTCCATCGTGCTCGCCTGGTCCGCGAGCCTCGAGGGGTGCCAGACGTCGTCGTGGTCCCCGAGAATGATCAGGTCGCAGGCGCGCGCCGCGTCGACCGCCTGCCGGAAGTTGGCGGCAATCCGCGTGACCCGGTCCGGATCCCGCGAGCGTGCCGGAAGGGCGTCGATGCCATGGTCGCGCAGGATCGCCTCGGTACCGTCGGTCGAGGCGTCATCCACCACGACGACGAGGTCCGGCGGCCGCGACTGGGTCAGAACGCTCGCCAGGGTGTCCGGCAGCCACGCAGCGGAGTTGTGGGTGACGATCGCGGCCGCGATCCGGGTCATCGTGCGGTCACCGCCGCCGCGACGCCGCGAGTCGGTGCAGCAAGTTCTCGTACTGGTCGGTCACGGCATCCCACTGGTAGTGCCCGGCTATGCGTGCGCGGCCATCGGTCGACATGGACGCCAAGGTGGTCCCCTCGGAACCTGTTGCGATGTCGTCGAAAACCGACGTCAGCATCTCGGCGTCGCGCCAGAAGTAGGCACGTCCGTCGGTCACCTCGCGATTGAACTCGACGTCGAAGGCCAGCACGGGCGCCCCCGCCCCCATGGCCCGCAACAAGGACGGGTTGGTGCCGCCGACCGAGTGACCGTGGATGTACGCCACGGCGTGCCCGTACAACTCGTCGAGAAGGTCCTGGTCGTAGAGACTGCCGACCAACCTGATCCGTCCGTCGCCCTCGGCGGCGGCGTGCACCGCATCGACGTACGAGTCGCTGTAGGGAGCGCTGCCGACGACGACGAGTGGCCGGACCTCCCGGCTTGCTCCGTACGCCTTAACCGCATCGAGCACGTGGTTCTCTGGCTCGAACCTGGCCACGAGGAGGTGATAGCCGCCGGGGTCGACCCCGAGCGCTGCGAGTCGGCCCGAACCAGGATGGATGACCGCCGCGCCATACGGGATGACCACGCATTCACGTCCGTAGTCCCGCGACACGTGATCGGCGATCGCCTGTGCGTCGGCGATCACCTCCTGCCCCCACGCCACGGCAGCGCGCTCGGCCCAGCGGTAGTAGGCCGCCCCCGCGCCGCGCCACTTCTCCCGCTTCGACTCCAGCCCGTCGAGATGCACGGCCGCAGGTATCCCTGCCAGCCGCAACGGCTTCAGGAAAGGGGCATTGCCGGCGTTCATGACGATGGCCGCGTCGGGTCGATCGCGCACGACGGCGTGCACGGTGCTCGCAGCGGTGTGCGACAGGGTCTCGGCCACTCGGTGCCGGACGGCAGGGGCGTTGACGAGCGTCATCCCGCGGTACTCGTGCATCCGTTGGCCGGGGTTGCGGCAGTAGACAGTGACCGCGTGGCCGCGCGCGGCCAGTCGGGATCCGATCTCCTCGACGGCGGTCTCGAAGCCGCCGTACCGCGCGGGGACCCCGCGCGTCCCCATCAAGGCGACCTTCATCCGACCACCGTACTGCGAGCAGCCGGGACCCCTCCGCGCCACTGATAACCTCCCAACGTGCGGGTCCAGCCACTGTCGATCGAAGGCGTGTGGCTGTTCGAGCCGGTCCTGCGACCCGATGAGCGCGGCGTCTTCCTGGAGTCCTTCGCGGCGTCGGCCTTCAATGATGCCGTCGGCCATGCGCTGTCGGTCCAGCAGATGAACATCTCGGTCTCTCGTCGCGGAACGGTGCGGGGCATCCACTTCGCCGATGTGCCCCCGGGCCAGGCCAAGTACGTCCAGTGCCTGCAGGGCCGCATTGTCGACGTCGTCGTCGACATCAGGGTCGGGTCGCCAACCTTCGGCGCGTACGACGCCGTGGAACTCGACGATGCGGGGCGATCCGCCCTCTACATCGCCGAGGGACTCGGCCATGCCTTCTGCGCAATGTCCGAGTCGGCCACCGTCGGCTACCTCTGCTCAGAGCCCTACGCGCCCGCGCGGGAACACGGAATCCATCCACTCGATCCCGACCTCGGCCTGCCATGGCCGGCTGGCGAGCTCACCTTGTCGCCGAAGGACGACTCAGCACCCACGTTCGCAGCAGCGCGGGCCGACGGACTCCTCCCCTACTACGCCGACTGCCGGGCGCACGTCACGGAATTGGCGTCCCGTTTCCGAGGCTGATCCCCCGGTAGGCGGCGGTATCCACCCGCATGCGCAACCCGTCCTTCAGCGCGCCGGCCCACCACGCCAACGCCAGCTGCTGGAGCGCGTACTCCTCGCGGCCTAGCCGGTAGGAGTCCTCCGCCGGCCCGTCCGCGTAGATGTGCCCGTCGCTCCAGCGCAGCTGCAGGGCCCGGGTATCTGCCGCATGCGCGGCCAGGAACTCCGCGGCGCGGACATCGGCCGCGGCGTAGGCATTCGCGAAGGCGTCGACCCCCACGAACGTGGCCGGACGCCGCACCCCCCAGCTCACGCCCATCGGGTAGTAGATCTGGCCCAGCGGCTGGTAGACCGTCCCTCCGGGCGCGGCATAGGGCGGCGACGGGAACTCGACCACGGCCAGCGCCCGGTACACGATGTCCGCGTTCAGGAACAGGGCCTCGGGCACCGGCTGCCCACCGGACCGCAGGAGGCTGGCCGCCCACCACAGGTGCTGCACGTTCTGGATGTAGTCGGGATTCACGATGCCGTGGTTCGTGACCGTGCCGTCCTCGTTCGCGTTTGTCCCCGGAAGCCGGATGTCCAGCCGAACCCCGTTGTACACCTGCGGCCGGTGCAGGTCATCCGGCCGCGCGAACGCGGAGATCGCCATCGCGATGAGCGAATTGCGCCAGCGCGCGGCGTGGTCGTGCTGCGGCATCATTGCGAGGGCGAGGGCGGGCGCCATGAGGTCCCAGGACACCTCGTCCGATTGCGAGTCGCCCGGGGTCAGCTCCTGCCCGAGCCGGTTGCGGAAGTACCGCGGGCCGCGGGCCGCGGCGTAGTCGGCCTCGCTGACGACCATGGCCGCGACGTAGGCCCGCTCCTGCTTCGAGAGGTCCGGCCACAGCAGCCAGCCGGCCTGGCCGGCCGTGACCGCCCAGAGCGCCGACTGCCAGCCATTGCCCCAGCCGCCCGGCGTGATAGCCCCGTGCTCGCAGGCCAACGAGCGGATATGCCAGCGTGCGTAGTCGAGCAACTGCTGACGGGAGATGCCGTTCTCGTCGCTCCACGACGTCGTCGTCAGCATGATCGCGGCCGCCAGCGCGGCGTTGGCCGACCGGCGCACGGATTCTTCCTGGGTCCGGTGCGTGCTCAGCGGGTCGTAGTACGGACGGTCGACGCGCGAGCGCAGCCGGGCGGTGAGGTCGTTCGTCACCACGTAGCGCAGGCTGTCCTGGACGGTGGCGAGGATCTCGGCGTTCCCAGCGATCCCGAGCGTGCCCTTCGGCGTGAGCGCCCGCTCCACCTTCTTCGCGGCTGCCCTGCCGTAGCGCTCCCCCTTGCGGGTAGCGGTCGGGCAGCCCGACACCGCCGTGACCTGCGACCCGACGAGGGGGACCTCTCCGTCGACCAGTTGATGCAATTCGGAGGACGTGCGCCGCACGTGCTTCAGGCCCTCGCTGAGGATCCATTCGCGGCGGGCCCGCACCACCCCCGGATCATCTCGGCCGTCGCCGTCCCAGTCCCCGACAACGGGCACATCACCCGCCACGCCGAACGGGAACTGCACGACAGCCGCGCGTATCGACCGGTCGACCGTCACTTCGAGTGACTTCCCGACAAAGCCGGGGCGCCCGCGCACGCCGGTGATCCGCAGGATCCAGGTCGTCCCCCGCACCACGCCCAGATCGTCCCGGCCGTCGCCGTCCCAGTCCCCCACGATCGGCAGGTCGCCCACCGCCCCGAACTGGTCGGTCCTGGCCACCTTGCCATCCGGCCCCTGCCACAGCCACGTGCCCGCCCGGAAGATGCCGATCCTGGCCGGCCCGCGCCGGCGAAGCTGGGCCACCACGGGGATATCCCCCGCGCTGCCCCCGAACGACGTCTTGGCCTCCCAGCCGGGCTGTCCCGCGGCGGCGTTGGTGATGAACCATTGACCACTGTCATAGCGGCCCGGCGTGGCCAGGCCGTCGCCATTCCAGTCGGCGAGCAGGGCCACCCCGCCACCGGGCACCATCGAGGTGACGGTTCCGGCGTTGCGGCCGACGCCGCCCGACCACGTGGTCCACCGACCCGTCGCTGCCGATCCGGCGGCGGGCACCGAGCGCGGCTTGGCCGGGATCTTGCCGGATTCGGGGACCGTCGGGAGCGAGGGCAGGCGCGGCGCGCGTTCGACCGCCTGAACGGAGAGGACCGGAAGCATCGTTGCCGTCAGGGCGAGGACGGAGGCGAGAGCGGCGCCTCGGCGGGCCGAACGGCTCACGACAGGCACTCGTCTCACGGGGCACATTCTGGGCACATCGCGTTGGCGCCCATGGGCACGCGGACGCTGACAGCACGTCCGTCCTCACGATTGGCCGCATACGTGTCGAGGGCCTCACCGGAGGACGGCCGGAACCAGAGCAGCGCCAGCCTCAAGGTCGGATCCAGGCTCAGGCTCAAGTCCGAGTAGCCGAGGGTCTTCACCGTGTCGTACGGGAACGGCGGCATGCCAGAGTAGAAGAGGTTGTCCGCCTTGGACGGCACGCCGTGCAACGACGACACCCACAGGTTGGGCAACTGGCCAGCGCCGTCCCACAACACCGTCGTGAACTCGGGATAGGGCCGGGCGGCGGCAGCGGCATCGACGATCGCTACGCCCACGAGATCCCCGGCACCCCGGGTCCGGTCCGCCCCCGCCTGCACCCCAGCCGCCACCGGGGTGCCCGGCGACATCGGCACCAGCGGTCCGGCAAAGCCGAAGAGGGCCACCAGGACCAGGCCCGCAGCCGCAGCCGCCAGCCAGCGCCCGGGACGGTCGAGCCCGTCGAGTGCGCGGCACAGGCCGGCGGCAGCGGCAGCAGCGAGCACGGGAGCGGCGCAGACCAGCAGGCCGTCCAGTCCCTTGAGCACGTAGTACGACTCGAGGCGCCCGATGCCCGCCGCATCGGCCGCGGGTACGAAGACCAGCGCGATCAGCGCCGACCCCAGGGACGGCCCCCCGATCGCGGCGGCCATCGGCCAGCGCCGCTGCCGGGCAAGCACCACGACCGTGATCGCGATCACGACCGCTGCCAGCAATGCGGCCATGACGTTGAACGGGACCATGCCCGTGCTCACGGCACCGAGCTCGTTGGTGAAGTCCCCGGAGGACTGGCCGGGCTCGACGCCCAGGATCGCCGCCGTCTGGGTCGTCACGAGGAATGCGGCAAGGAGCAGCGTCAGCCCCAGCCACCCGAGTCCTGCCCAACGTCGATGGCGCAGCAGCGCCACCAGGACGACGACGCCGGCCGGCACCAGGCCGAGCGCAAGAGGGGTCCACAGGCCGACCACCGCCCATGCCCCGAGCGGCACGAGGAACCAGCCCAGTCGCCGCGCCGAGCCGAGGTTGCGCGCGCTCAGGTAGGACACGACGACGACGACCGTCACGCCCATCATGAAGTTGGTGAAGCCGGCGTTGAACAGGAAGGCCGGGCTGCCGAGGAGGCCGAAGACCGCGAACGCCCCGATGGCGAGTGGGCGTGCCCAGGCACTACCCGGCTTGGCGAACCGCGCGGCGAGGTCGCCGGCCACCCACGCCAGGGCGGCAAGGCACAGGGCGAAACTCGTTGCGCTCCACAGCACGTAGGGCCACAGCAGGTCGGCGCGCGACAGCAGGCTGCCGCCCGCGTTGGAGGCCAGCTCGGCCAGAGCCCAGACCGTGGTGTGCAAGGACGGGTACCACTGGTTCCAGGCGATCCCGCCGCCAGCCGTCGGCCACGTCGTGCTCCCCACCTCGTAGGTATTGGCGAAGGTGGTGAAATGCGCCTGGTTGTCCCACCCGCTGAAGTACAGGCCGCTCACGATGTCGGCGGCGGCGCGTCCTACGTAGGCGGAGGCCAGCCACCAGCCCGAGGCAACCCCGAGGGCGAGCACCAGAGCGTCGGGCAGTGTCGGGCGAGGAATCGGCGAGTTCCGCAGGGCCGGCATCAACCGCAGCGCGACCGACCCGATGACGACGAGGGTGAGCAGCATCTTGGCTGACTCCGCCGTGACAGGGGTCGGCCCCGCCCGCGGGACGAGAGCCGCCACGACCCCGACGACGACGACCCCGCTGATGACCGCTCGCTCGGCGAGGCTGCGACCCCACGGCGGGACGACAATGAGCACGAGGACGGCGGCCGCGAAACCCACCGGCGGGACCAGCCACAGCAGTGCCACGCTGGCCACCACGGCCGCGAGCATGATGCCCAGGGGACGCGTCACGGGGTGCGCTCGAACGTGATGGCCGCGTTGACCGGTGCCGACTGCACGGCGCTCACGGTGGCCGTGGAGCCTTGAACCTTCATGCCCGGCTCCTCGATCGGCAGCCATCCGTCCGGCGCCGTGACTTGCACGGTGATGACGGAGTTCACCCACAGCGCCTGCGGCTCCGCTTGCAGGGTGTACTCCAGTTCCGACGAGGTCGGCCCGGAGAAGGTCCCGGCAGGCAGGCGATAGGAGACCGACACTGCGCTCTGGCCGCCGGGTTCGGTCCAGCCCACGATCCTGATCAGGCGGTGCCCGAAGCCGTCCTCGACCCAGCCTCGGCCTAGCTGCGGATGGCCCTGGAATGGCCGGACCGCGAAGTCGGAGGGGTAGGCGGCCGTGTAGTCCAACGCGGCATCCGGCACGTACATGAGGTAGGCGTTCTTGAGCCACATCGTCTCGTAGCCGATTCGCCCGAGACTGCCTTCCGCGGGCCGGTCAGGAGGCGTGGCGTTCGTGACGGTGAGCTGCTGGGTGACCCGAGCGGACCCGTCAGCGGCCACCTGCGCGGTCACCAGGACGTTGCGCTGCTGGAAGACGTCAACCTTGCTCTGGTTGCCGTTCTGCGTGTAGAGCGCCGACCAGTCGCCGGTGTCGGGATCGTCGACGACCCCGGCCGCGCCGCTCTCGATGGCCAAGGCCTCGAGCTCCGCGTTGCGCATCCACAGCTGGACGTGGCGTCCGGGTGCAGTGCTGGCCATCGCCTGGGCCGCCGACACCAGGTCGTCACCGGACAGCAGCCTGGCAAGCAGGTCGTCCAGCAACTGCTGGTTCGCCTGCTGGCGCTCCGCTGACTCCTCCTGCCCGAAGTCGGCGTAGGCATCGATCAGGAGGATCTGGCCGAGCTGGGACCCGTCGACCGTGCCGTATGCGGACGACTCGATCGGGCCCGTCGCATCCAGCACCGCGGCGATCGCGGTCAGGTCCACCGTGATCACTCCGTCGACCGGCGGGTACTGGCCGCCCTCCCACGCGCCCGCCATCTCCTTCGCCGAGAAGAGCAGGTTCGGATGGGTGTTCGTGACCACGAACGGGGCGTTGCGCGGATTGCCCGGGAAGAAGGGGTTCGACGCCGGCCCCCACCACGAGACTGGCGCGTTCAGCGGCGGGAACAGCTGGGTGCTGGTCTGCCCCTTGATCGGGATCGAGATGCGCCCCTCGTTGAACTCCACCAGGACGAGGGTGAGCGGGGCCCCGCCGGACGCGCGCATCTCGGCCTGGTTGCCGATGGCGACGAGATAGCGGCGCACGCCGTTGGCCCCGAGCGCGTCGGGCAGGACAGGAGCGATGCGCTCGAGGGCCCCGATCCCCTCCTGAAGAGGCGCCATCTCGGCAAGGGCCCGGTCGCGGATCCGGTCCAGGAGCGCGGCCGGCTGACTCTCGGCCCGCACCGCGTCGAGGTCACGCTCGGCACTGGCCAGGCTGGCCACGACCCGCCCCACCCGCTGCGGAAGGTCGTTCAGCCGGGCCAGGTCGATGGCCCCGTCGCTGAAGATCTTGGGACCGCCACCCTTCCCAGACAGGTCCCCATAGAGGGCCAGCAGACCGCCGGTCGCCGACGTGATGTCGTCTGCCGCCGACGCTGCAAGACGCCAGTTGCCCACCGCCGTGTCGAGCCCGGGCAGCAGCCCGATGAGGTCCAGCTGGGTCGTCCCGACCGATCGGGCCAGCTCGTCGGACGAGGCGACCGCCAAGGCGTACTCCGAGCCGGCGATCTCGTAGTCGCCGGACAGGACCGTTTCGGCCGCGCCGCTCAAGTGCGACTGCAGACCCCAGCCGCCCCACGCCAGCGTGCCGACCGAGTAGAGGACGCCCGCCTGCAGCCAGAAGACGAACCCGCCGACAAGTGCCACCGCCAGCCCCCCGAGCACGAGGCGCGTGCGGCTCAGGGTCACTCAGGGAGTATAGATATCCACAGCCGGCGGACCCGCGACCGAAACAGCCCCTAGTAGGCGCCGTTACCCACGAGGACCACCTTGATCGTCTTCGCGACGATCACCAGGTCCAGGGCAGGCGACCAGTGCTCGACGTAGTCCAGATCGAGGCGCATGCGCTCCTCCCAGTCGACCGACTTGCGGCCGGAGACCTGCCACAGCCCCGTGAGCCCTGGCTTGGTGAGGTGCCGGCGATGATCGGCATCGCCGAGCAGCGGCATCTCGTCGACGAGCACCGGCCGCGGGCCGACGAGCGACATCGAGCCGATGATGACGTTGAGCACCTGCGGCGTCTCGTCGATCGACCACCGGCGCAGGATCCGCCCGAAGGGGGTGATCCGGGGGTCGCCTCGGTACCGGTCGAGGATCGCCCCGTCGGGTTGGCCGATCACCTCGTCGCGGAGCTTGTCGGCGCCGGTGTACATCGTGCGGAACTTGGGCACCGAGATGATCTGGCCGCCACGGCCGACCCGCTCCTGGACATAGAACACGGGCCCGCGGCTGCTGACCCACACGCCGATGGCGGCGATCACCATGAAGGGGAGGAAGAGCACGAGCAGCAGGACGCCCGCGCCGATGTCGAGCGCCCGCTTGATGGCGCGCTTGGGGCCGGTGAGGTGCGGCTCGTCGAGGTGCAGGAGCGGGAGGTCGGCGGCCATGCGCATGGTCACGCGCGGCCCGGCGACGTCACCGATCGTCGGGGCCACCAGGAGGTCGACGCGCGGTCCCTCCAGCCGCCAGGCCAGTCGCTGCACGACGTCCTGCCCCATGGTCGGCGAACCCGCGACCGCGACGGTGTCCGCGTCCTGCAGCGAGATCCGCGCCATGACCTCGTCGAGCCACGAATCCAGGATGGCCTCGTCCTCGTGGATGTCCGGTTCCTCGATGACGTCGACGACCGTGAAGCCCGCGACCGGGTCCCTGTCGAGCATGTCGACGATCTCGCCGCGCATTGGCTCGGCGCCGATGACGACCGTCCGATGCAGGAAGTGCCCGTACCTACGCTCGTGCCGCAGCCACGATCGCAGGCCCCATCGGACGCACAGGAGAAGAAGCATCCCCACGGCGAACGTGATGAGGACGAAGCCGCGGGACAGGTCGAGCTTCAGGGCGAAGGCGACGACGGCGACGGCCGCGAACACCGTCGCGGAGGCGGAGACGACCCTCTTGAACTCCTCCGAGCCGACCCCGAGCACCCTGGTGTCGTAGGCACCGCGCAGCACGAGGACGGATATCCACGACACCACGACAACGCCTACCAGCGACACGTAGGTGGGGTCGTTCAGTTCCACCGAGTAGGGAATGGCCCATCGCAGGATGAAGCCGACGATGGCCGCCACGAGGACCGCGCAGCCATCCAGAAGGATGGCGCGGGTGGCGTATACGCGAAGCGGGTCGCGCCGAAGGTGCGGGCGATCACGGTGCGAGTGAGCCTCGGCCCAGCCGATGCGCGCAGGTGTGCTGAGCGGAATCGTCGACTGGTCGGACATGTCCGGCAGGCCGCGGCCCTCGCGCTCTTCCAGCGACATGCCACCTCCCGGTGCTCACGACCGCCCTCACGATAACAGCGAAGGACGGGCAGGACCGGAACCGCGGGCAGGGCCTGCCGGATCGTTATCAGGCTACGCCTGGGCGAAGATCCGCACCGGGACGTCGGTCAGGGCGATCTGCGATCCCGGTTCGACCCGCTGGCAGTTGGCGAGGGGGTCGCAGGCCAGGGCGGCGTTGTCGGGGGCCGTGTAGGTGGCCGATCCGCTCTCTGCCCAGACGATCACCGATGGAGTCGCGTCACGGGTGAAGGTGCACTCCACCACCCCTTCGGCCTCCGTGCACCCGTCGAACCCGGCCCCGACCACCCAGGTGTCCAAGGCGAAGAAGCCCTGCTCGCCGTCCGACCCCGGGTAGGCCTGGATGCCGAGCAGGGCGTACGGCTTCTGCGTCCAGATGTACCAGTAGGAGCGGGCGACCCCGTAGCGGAGGTCGTCGATGTAGGTGCGCACGATCCAGCCGGCGGCGTCGACCCCGGTGATGTCCTGCTTGGCGAGGTCCGGGCCCGGACCGGCCAGCCCATAGTTGAGCTCGGTGTCCCAGAGGGGCAACTCGGGTGCCCCGGCCGCGGTCAGCGCCGTCTTGGTCGCCTCGATGAGAGCCCCCCGGGCGACCGGGTCACCGTCGGCCCCGGGGTAGGTGTGGAAGCCCACGACGTCGATCGGCCATCCCTTGTCGGCCAGGGCCTTCAGGTAGGCCGGGAAGAAGCGGTCGAAGGAGGCGGTCAGCCGCGTCGACGGGGAGGCCGACACGACGAGGGCCGCCGGATCGATCGCCTTGATGATGTCGTACGCCCGTTTGGTCAGCTCGGCCATCTCCTCGGGCGTGCCACCCCAGAAGTTCTTGAGGTTCGCCTCGTTCCAGATCTGGTACGAGGTGATCCGGCCCTTGTATCGCGTGGCAACCTCGGTCACCCAGGAGTCCCACGCATCGAGGTCCTTGGGCGCGCTGGCGGCTCCCGGCTGGGGGTAGTCGTCAGGGTTGACGACCTTGGCGTTCCACTCTGGGGTCGTGCCGAGCACCATGAGGATGTCGGTCATCCCCTTGGACTCGGCGTTCTCCAGGATGCCCTCGAGGTTGTCCCACTTGTACACGCCGGGCTCCAGCTCGATCTGCGACCAGGCGGTGCCGTTGTCCCACAGGCGCAGGGCGCCGAAGGGAGCCGAGGCCCAGGCGCCCGCCTCGGCGCCCTCGATGTGCATCCCCACGAGCGTGGCTGGGACGGCATTGGCCGGCGGGACCGCCTCGGTCGCTGCCGCGGTCGCGGTCGGTGATTCAGGCTCCGGCGAACCCGACGAGCAGGCCGTGGCCAGGAACGCGATGCCGGCTAGGCCGATCGCGGCGGACGTCAGCTTCGTGCGATTCCGAACCATTGCGGCATGCTTCCAATCGTCACGTTCGAGCCCGGCACGACGGCCGTGCACTGGTTGAGTGCCGTGCAGGTCTGGGTGACCCCTGCCGGCACCACGAAGGTACCCGAGCCCGTTGAGGCCCAGGCCACCACCTGCGGATCGGCGTTGTCGCCCAGCTGGCAGGTGTTCACGTCGCCGCTGGCGCACGTGTAGAACTTGCCGTTGAGCCAGGTATAGACGGACTGGAAGCCCACCGAGCCCAGTGTTCCGTCGAACATCTGGATGCCGACCAGGTCGACCGACCGGTCCCAGAAGTACCAGTAGGAGCGAGCCACCCCGAGGCGGATGTTGTCGAGGTAGGTCTGCGCGACCCACGCGGCCGCCGTGGGACCCTCGATGTCCTTGTCGGGATTGCCGCTGCCGGGGCCCTTGATGCCGTAGTTGATCTCGGTGTCCCAGAGTTCCCTGCTTGCCGGGACGCCGGCCTTCCTCATGTCGGCCTGGACCTGGGTGATGTAGCCAGCACGGGTCGCGGGCGTGCCCTTGCTCGGCGGGTACAGGTGGACCGCGATGGCGTCGACCGGCCACTTCAGCTTCTTCAGTTCCTTGAGGTACGCCGGGAAGAACTTCTTGTAGGCGCTCTGCAGCCGCACCGTACTGCTGGCCGAGATGACCTTGGCCGTGGGGTCGTACCTGCGGATGATCTTGTAGGCCTCGGAGGTCAGTTGGGCCATCTGCTTGGGGGTGCCCTGCCAGAAGGTGGTGAGGTTCGCCTCGTTCCAGATCTGGTAGGCCTCGATCGATCCGGCATACCGCTGCACGACTGCGGTCACCCAGGCCTTCCACTCCTTCATCGACGGCATGGACGCGGCGCCCTTGTTGGGATAGGTGCCCTGCTTGGTGTTGCTGGCCGCCCACTTGGGCGTCGAACCAAGGACGTACAGGGTTCGGACCTGCTGGGAGTTCGCGTTCGAGATCGCGGCGTCAAGCCCGTTCCACCAGTACTTGTTGTTGGCCTGCTCCACCTGGCCCCACGCGACGCCTGAGTCCCACAGCCGGATCGACCCATACGCGATCGACGGGTCCGTGCCCTGGGCGATGTCCGGTACGTGCATGCCGAACTGCATCGGCTGGACGGGCTCCGGGGCGGACGGCGCGGCGGTGGCCTGCCCGGCCGTCAGGGCGGCCACGGCAAGCGCGGACACGACGGCGACGGACATGAGGGCACGGCGCATGCGAATGGCCTTTCGGGTCAGGGTCTTCTCCGACCCTAACCCACCAAGGCCGGGCCGCCGGTCACCGGACGCGCAGGACGTACAGGCTCTGCCCGTCGGTTTCCCGCCCGTACTCGAACCGATCCACGGCCAGTCGTGCGGCGTTCACGTGATCCTCCCAGTGCCACCGGGCGAACCGGGTGCAGTGCAGCCGGCCCTTCCACTCCAGTGGGCCGTAGCCCTCGGGGTTCTCCTCCCAGCCGGGCACGTCCTCCTCGACGAAGCAGGTCACGAAGGCCTTGCCCCCGGGGGCCAGCGCCTCCCGGATCAAGCCGAGGTAGGCCGACGTGTCCTCGTCGTTCATGTGCGAGAAGACCGAGTAGGCGTACAGCACGTCGACCGAGCCGGGTCCGGCGGCGAGGGTCCGCTCCGGCGTCCCGTCGGGGTTGTAGCGCTCGTTGCTGACGTCGACGCACGTGAACCGGAAGCCCGGGGCGGCCAGGTTCTCCGATGCCCAGTCGACGAGCTCGGGCTGGACATCGACACCGTGGTAGTCCGCTATGCGGCCGAGGTGCTCCCGTACGCCGACGGCGAGCCGCCCCGCACCGCAGCCCCAATCCAGCAGCCTGGAGTCCACCGTCAGACCCGCATAGGACTCGAGTCGCTTGACGTCTCGGACAGCGGTGCGGATGAACGCCTTGTCGTTCTTGAAGTGCTTGCCCCCCATGCGGTACTTGCTGGGCGGCAGGGCACCGGACGTCCTGGGCGCGCCGGTGGAGCCTTCGCTCTTCTTCGCGAACATGGCGCGCAGCCTACGGCTACTTCAGCAACCGGCTCATGCGCCGGTCGGCGAGCGGCTTGCCCCCGGTCTGGCAGGTCGGGCAGTACTGGAGCGCGGAGTCCGCGAAGGAGACCTCCAGCACGGTCGACTCGCACACCGGGCACGGCTGCCCGGCCCGGCCATGCACGGCCATGGACGCTCTTTTCTCCGCCTTCAGGGTGCCGGTGCCGTGCCCGACGCTGTTCGCCACGGCGGTCAGCAGTGTCTGCCGCATGCAGTCGTACAGGTGCGCGACCTCATCGGCAGAGAGCGTGGAGCAGGGATGGAACGGCGAGAGCCGGGCAGCGTGCAGGATCTCGTCGCTGTAGGCGTTGCCAATGCCCGCGATGATCGACTGGTCGCGCAGCACGCCCTTCACCTGCGCTCGCCCGGCCGCGGCCAGGATCGCGGCGAAGGCCTGCTCGGTCAGTTCGGCACCGAGGGCATCCGGCCCTAGCCGCGCAACCCCCGGCACGTCGCGCGGGCTGCCGACGACGTACACGGCCAGTCGCTTCTGGGTGCCGGCCTCGGTGAGGTCGATGCGTCCCGTGGGCTCGCCGTCCTCATTGACGAATCCCAGCCGCAGCGCCAGCGGTCCCTTGCCCGGCTTGACGGGGCCTGGCGCTGGCTCATCGCGCCACTGCACCCAGCCGGCGCGCGACAGGTGCCAGACGAGGTGCGGACCCCCCTCGGTGGCGAGGTCGAGGAACTTGCCGTGCCGCAGGACACCCGCGACCGGCAGGCCGAGCAGCGCCGTGATCGGCGGGCTGTATGTCTTGAGCGCACTCAGGCTGGCCAGCGCGAGGTCGGCGACCCGCTGCCCGGCGAGGCGGTCGGAGAGGAACCGCGCCAGCGCCTCGACCTCGGGGAGTTCAGGCACCTAGAGCAGGCCCATCTGCACCGCCGAGGCGCGCAGGTCGTCACGAGCGTCAGGGTGGGCCGCCTGCTCGATGATGTTGGTCACGCGCTCGCGCTGGCTGCGGCCGAACACCGACGCGATCCCGTTCTCGGTGGCCACCGCACTGTGCTCGAAGCTTGTCACCGGCTCCTGGATGCGCGGCACGATCGTCGACACGTCCGCCTTCTTGTGCCAGGAGGGAAGAGCGATGAAGGACTGGCCGCCACGCGCGTGCAGTGCGCCGACGATGAAGTCGGTCGAGCCACCGAAGCCGGAGTAGATCCGCCCCTTGACCCGGCTCGCATTGGCCTGGTCGAAGAGGTCCACCTGGAGGGCGGCGTTGACACTCGTCATGCGGGCTTGCCGGGCGATCTGGCCCGGGTCGTTGGTGCGTTCCGTGCGCAGCATGCGGATCCACTTGTTCAGATGGATCCATTCGTACAGCTCCGCGGAACCGAAGATGAATGAGGCAGTGAGGGGCACGTCCTTGTCCAGCGCGTCGCGCTTGTTGAGCTCGAGCACGCCGTCGCTGAACATCTCCGTCCACACCCGCATGCCCTTGCGTTGTGTCAGGGATGCCAGGACCGCATCGGGCACCGCTCCGATGCCCAGTTGCAGGGTGGAGTAGTCCTCGACTCGGGCGGCGATGCGCTCGCCGATCATCCGGGAGACGTCGTCCAGGGCCCCCGGTGCGTGCGTGGGCAGCGGCTCGTCGACCTCGACGAGGTAGTCGATCTCGTGCTCGTACACCTGGGCGTCGCCGTACGTGTAGGGCATCTGCGGGTTGGCTTGCGCAACCACCAGTCCACCGCGCTCGTGGACCGACTCGATGGCGGCGGGGAGGATGTTGACCTCGGTGCCCAGGCTCACGGTGTCGTGCCGCCGGGTCGAGGTGTGCAGCAGGACGATGTCGGGCCGGTAGTGGTCGCGGAACAGGACCGGCACCAGGCTCAGCCGGCATGGGATGTAGACCAGTCGCGGGTTGTTGCGCATGCCAGGCCCCACGAAGGCCGTCTCGTAGGTGACTCCCTCTCGGTCCGGCAGTGGCTTCTGCGCATTGAGCATGTGCAACCGGTACTCGGGCACGACCTCGTCCAGGGCCCCGAGGACGACGGCCGGCGTCGCGAAGTTGCCGGACGCGACCACGCGAGGGTTGTCGGGGAGGCTGGCCAGGACCCGCTTCAACTGCTCGATCGATACGACTCTCATGGCCGCCATCCTGTCATCAGGCGGGCGTCGAGGCCGGGGTTGCACGAGCCCCGCTATGCCACAATGGCCGCCATGCGAGCCGAGTTCCCGTGGAACGACGTCAAGGTCTACGTCGCGGGGCACAACGGCCTGGTCGGCTCGGCGATCGTGCGGGCACTTGAGTCCGCGGGCGTGGGCGAGGTCATCGGCTGGCGCTCCAGCGAACTGGACCTGCGCGACCGAGAGGCGACCCACGACGCGATCGTCGGGGCCAAGCCCGACGTGATCATCGATGCCGCCGCCCGGGTCGGGGGGATCATGGCGAATTCGACGTACCCAGTGGACTTCCTCAAGGACAACCTGCTCATCCAGACCAACGTGATGGACGCGGCGCATGCCGCCGATGTCGACCGGCTGCTGTTCCTCGGCTCGTCATGCATCTACCCCCGGCACGCCACCCAGCCGATCCGCGAGACCTCGCTCATGACCGGTCCCCTCGAGCCCACCAACCAGGCCTACGCGATGGCCAAGATCTCGGGGATCTTCTACATCGAGGCGCACCGCACCCAGTACGGGCGGCACTGGATCTCGGCGATGCCCACCAACCTGTACGGGCCGAACGACAACTTCGACCTGCAGAGCTCGCACGTCCTCCCGGCGTTCATCCGACGCTTCCACGAGGCGAAGGCCAGCGGTGCGCCCAGCGTCACGGTCTGGGGCACGGGAGCCCCCCGGCGGGAGTTCCTGCACGTCGACGACCTCGCCCAGGCTGCCCTGATGCTCATGCAGGTCTACGACTCCGCCCAGACCATCAACGTGGGACTCGGCGACGACATGCCGATTCGTGAACTGGCGGAGACCGTGGCGTCGGTTGTCGGCTTCGAGGGCGCCATCGAATGGGACACAAGCAAGCCCGACGGCATGCCCCGCAAACTGCTCGACACGACGCGCATCAACGAGCTCGGCTGGTACCCCACCATCAAGCTGCGCGACGGGGTTGCCTCGACGTACGACTGGTATGTCGCGAACGTTGCCCACGCGGCGGGCGGGGTCGCATGAGCGAGGGTCCGGTCCAGGCGCTCCTGCCCGGACGGCACGCACTGTTGGTCCGACTGACCTGCCAGGCAGGGCGCCGGGCCGCGTTGCTCGACGTGCTGAACACCTACGCCGACGGCCTTGCCGAGGAGCCGGGAACGGAGCTCTTCGTCGTCTCGGTCGACCCCGATGACGATGCGCTCGTGTGGCTGTACGAGATGTTCCGGGACGATGAAGCCGAGCAGGCGCACCGGGCGGCGGGAGGGTTTGCCCGCATGGTTCAGGCGATGCCGGACCTGCTGGCCTCGCCGCCGGCCCTGCTCCGCATGGAGCCCCTGCGGATGGCGATGCAGGAGGCCGTCCTGGCCGAGGACTGGTCCTTCTAGTGACCCTCGAGATCGCCTGGGTCGAGGTGCTGCCGGGTCACGAGGCGGACTTCGAGGCCGACCTGCTCCAGGCCGCAGCGACCGTGCTCCCCCGCGCGGTTGGCTTCATCGAGTTCACCGGCCATGGCTGGGGTGCCGAGCGACCGAGCGTCTACCTGTTCAGCATCCGCTGGGAGAGCCTGGCCGATCACGTCGAGGGTTTCCGCGGGTCCGATCTGTTCACCGAGTGGCGCGCCCTCATTGGCCCGCACTTCGCCGGCCCCCCGACCGTCGAGCACTTCTCCCGGTAGGCGTCCGCCGCGCCCCCGCCGCCGCGCCCCGCGAGTACGCCGCGGGCGAACGGGGGTTCCCGCAGGCCGCAGTACAACGTAATCTTGATTACATGAGTACACATCAGAGCACATTCAGCGTCGGCGATTGGCTGTCCGGTCGCCTGCCCGGCGACTGGTTCACCGGAACCAGCGTGACCATCGACCGCGAGGAGATCCTCATCGTGGGGACCATCGCCACCCCGGAGCCAGCCGCCCCGGAAGGCGAGCCGGCGGCCGATGCCGAATCCGGCCGGATCCGCCGGTTCCGGGAGGACACCCGGGCCACCCGGATCGAGATCGCCCGGGAACTGCAGGAGCGGACCGGCCGGAAGGTCTCCTGGGGGGTCACCTGCGGCGGGACCACGGAGACCTTCACCCGGCTGGCCGTCCCGGTCATGACCCGCCTGGCCCAGCCGCAGCGCCAGGTGCTCGACACCCTGGTCGAGGCGGGGGTCGCCCGGTCCCGCAGCGAGGCACTGTCCTGGTGCGTCCGACTGGTCGCCCAGCACGAGGCCGACTGGCTGGCCGAGCTCGAGCAGGCCATGGGGTCGCTGCGCGAAGCCCGCGCGAAGGGCCCGACGGGCTGATCCCGGTCAGCTGAAGGGCGGCCGGTCGTCGAGCCTGATGCTCGCGCGACCGGCCGTGCGCCAGAGCCTGGCCGTGAGGTCGGCGTCCTCGGGGGTCACCAGGTTGCCCATGACCCGCAGCGCGACCGTCATCAGGGAGCGCGAGCGCATACCCACGGGCCCGAGGGTCGGCAGCAGTCCAGGCACGGTCAGCAGGCCGGCCAGGCGGCGGGCGATGGAGAAGGCGCTGCCGTAGCGGTGCCGCAGTTGCGGCGCCCACTGTCGTCCGTAGTCCAGCGATGCGTTCGGAACGGTGTGGGCGAGCAGCTTCGCCGCAAGGTGACCGGTCTCCAGGCCGTAGTCGATGCCTTCGCCGTTGAGGGGGTTGACGCAGCCCGCCGCATCGCCGACGAGCAGCCAGTTCGGGCCGGCAACCCCGCTCACGGCCCCACCCATGGGAAGGAGTGCCGACCATGGCGCCCGGACGTCGCCCTCGAGCTGCCACGTGTCGCGCTGGGATTCGGCGTAGTGGGCCAGCAGGCCGCGGAGGTTGACGTCCGCCGGGTGCCTGTCGGTGGCCAGAGTCCCGACCCCGACGTTGACTTCGCCGTCACCGAGGGGGAACACCCAGCCGTACCCGGAGAGCAGTTCATCCGCCTCGCCGCGCAGTTCGAGATGCGACGAGATCCACGGGTCGTCGCTGCGATGGGACTTGATGTAACCGCGGGCGGCCACTCCGTAGGCCGTGCTGCGGTGCCAGGTCCGGCCGAGTCGGCGACCCAGTTGCGACCGGGCGCCGTCGGCGACCACGAGCCGCCGGCAGCCGATCTCGAGTGGCCGCCCACCCCGCACGCCTGTCGTGAACGTGACGCCACGCACCTGGCCGCCATCGATGCGCACGTCGACCGCCCGGTGGCCCTCCAACGCATTGACACCGGCGTCCAGCGCGACTCGTCGGATCGCGTCATCAAGCTCCAGCCTGGGAGCGGCAGCGCCGTATCGGGGCAGGGAACCCCCGGGCCACGGCAGGTACAGCTCCTGGCCGAACCCGGCCGCGCGCAGCCCCCAGTTGCGGGCGCGCCCCTCCAGCCATGGGGACAGTCCTAGCTGGTCCAACTCGGCGATGGCCCGAGGAGTCAGGCCGTCTCCGCAGGGCTTGTCGCGCGGGAACGTCTCGGCATCGACGAGAAGTACGTCGAGGCCGGCACGGGCGGCCCACGCGGCGGTGGCTGATCCCGCGGGCCCGGCGCCGACGACGAGCACATCGGTCTGCGTCTGCTCGGATGCTGGGCTCATGGCCCTTCCATTCTCAGCCATCGGCCGGGAGGCGGCGAATCCCCGCCGGTCGGGGCGGGAGCAGACCCTGGGCGATCGCCGCCCCTGCCACGATGAGCACGGCGCCCGGGGGCTGGTTCCAGGCGAGGTGCTCGCCGAGCAGCATGGCGCCGGCGATGACAGCGACGAGCGGGGTGAGGTACGTCACCGTGCTTGCCGTGGTCGCGTCCGCACGAGCGATCACGCGGAAGTTGAGCACGTAGGCGATGCCGCTGCCGAGGCAGCCGAGCGCCAGCATGCCGAGCACGGTCGGTACGCCGATCGGTCCGTAAGCGAACCCGCCTACGGCGGCCATCGGTGCGGCCTGGAGGGTGCCCATCGCCATGAGCCCGGTCGCCAGGGCGATCGGGGCGATCGATCGGGAACTCTCTCCGGATGCCAGATGGCGCCGGACGAACGGGAACGAGATGCCGTAGCAGCCGATCGCGAGGGTGCATGCAGCGATGCCCAGCCAGGTGCCGGCGCCGAGTCCCTGCCACACCCCCATGACGACCAGCACCCCCGCGAAACCCACGGCCAGCCCGAAGACGCGTTGCCGCGTGGGCCGCTCCTCGGGGAATGCGAGCAGGATGGCCACGAGGGTCATCAAGGGCGTCGCGCCGTTGATGATTCCTGCCAGAGCGGATGAGACGTGCTGCTCGCCGTAGGCAAAGAGCAGCCAAGGCACCGACGTCATCAGCAGTGCGGCGACGAACAGCGGCCCCCACGACCATCGCGGAGGAAAGGCCGTCCGCGTCACCCACGTGATGATCAGCATGGTGGCGAGCCCGAGGGCGAGTCGGCTGAGTGCCACTCCCGCCGGTGACAGGGCGAGCAGCCCAAGCTTGATGAAGTAGAAGGAGCCGCCCCAGATCAGGGCGAGGACGAGGTACGCCGGCAACCAGGAACGAGCCGGGGCGCTCACGCCCGTTCGTTGGCCAGCAGGGACTCCTTGACCGCGAGCCCCCAGCGGTAGCCGGCCAGGCTGCCGTCGCCGCGGATGACCCGATGGCACGGAATGGCAACGGCCACCCGGTTGCTCGCGCAGGCGCTGGCGACCGCGCGCACCGCGTGCGGGCTGCCGATCGCTTCCGCCACCTCGGCATAGCTCCGGGTCTGGCCGCTCGGAATCTCGCGGAGGGCCTGCCAGACCCTCGCCTGGAAGGCCGTGCCGTGCACGTCGAGTGGCAGGTCGGGGGCGGGCCGGCCCATGCACAGTTGCCGCAGTGCGTCCATCACGTCGGACATCGCCGCATCGTCGCGTTCCAGAACCGCCTTGGAGAACTCTGCCCGCACCTGTCGCTCGAGGTCGGCGGCGTCGCCGATCCGCACGGCGGCCAGGCCCCGGGGGGTTGCTACGGCGATGACGTCGCCCACCGCGCTGGGCGTCACCGACCACAGGAGCAGTTGGCTGGGGGCGCCCGCGACGTAGGCCGATGGCGGCATCCCGAGCCGGCGCGCGGCCTCCTCGTAGAAGGCCCGGACGGATCCGTAGCCCGCATCGAAGGCGGCGTCGAGGACCGTTGGCGACGAGCGCAACAGCACCCGAGCACGGTCGCTACGGACGGCCTGCCCGTACTGACGCGGGCTGACCCCCAGCACCTCGGCGAAGTCCCGCTGCAACTGGCGGACACTGCAATGACCGGATGCGGCGAGCGCGGTGACGGGCACCGGGCCACCGGCCGCGTTCATCGCCTGGCAGGCCGCGGCTACCCGGTCGTATGGGCCGACGTCCAGGACTGTTGTCATGCAGCAACGGTAGGCGTCCCCGGGCAGCCCGCACACTCCGCTTCGCGACAACAGATGAAGCCCACCTACCCGCGTGCTTGGATGCCGGGCATCGAGTTCACCGCGAAACTGAGGCTGGACGGCAAGACGGCGACGGGTATCGCGGTGCCGCCCGAGGTGGTCGAGTCGCTCGGCGCAGGCAAGAGAGTCCCCGTGGTCGTCACGATCGGTGGCCACGCGTTCCGCACCACCATCGCCCCCTACAACGGCCAGTACGTGATCCCGGTCAGCGCGGACAACCGTGCGGCCGCCGGTGTCGCGGCGGGCGACGAGTTGTCCATCGGGCTCGAGGTCGACACAGCGCCGCGCGTGGTGGAGGTGCCGGATGACCTCGAGGCGGCCCTCGCGTCCAGCCCCGCGGCCGCACAATTCTTCGCGTCGCTGTCGTTCAGCAACCAGCGTGGCTACGTCTCCTGGGTCGAGGAGGCCAAGAAGGTCGAAACGCGCGACGCGCGAGTCGCCAAGTCAATCTCATCTTTGGAGGCCGGCCAGAAGGTCCACTAGGGGCCAGCACCGGCAACGACGTACGATCCACGCACGGCGCCTGAGCGGGCGCGGTTCGAGTTGGGGAGTCGCCATGTCCCGTGTCCTCCGCGGCGCAGCCTGTATCGCAATCGGCGGCAGCCTGCTCGTCGCCTTGGCCGGCCCGGCGATGGCGGGCGATGTGGCCCCGTCGACCGGATCGTCCGCCGCTGCTCCACGCTCCCCCGTCGGCGACTGGCGCACCCGAACGGACGGCGTCCTCCAGACGATCACGTTCGCCGCTGACGGGACGGTCAGCGGCAGCGCCGGGTGCAACCGCTTCGCGGGCACGTACTCGACGGACGGCAGCGCGATATCGATCGGGCCTCTCGCGACGACCTTGATGGCCTGCGAGGAGAACATCATGAACGCCGAGGCGACCTTCCTCGTCCGACTGCAGGCGGCGGTGTCGTACAAGGCCACCGCGAAAACCCTGAAGGTCTTCGCCCCGAAGGACATGATCCCGTTCCGTCGCGCATAGCCACTGCAGGGTGATGCGAGCCGTCGTGCTCTCACACGACTGGATCGCACACGAACTTGGCCACCTGGAGCCGTGGCTCGACGCCCAGGGTTTCGCGATCAGCCGTGTCTACCGCGAGGACGGGCTGGACCTGCCGGCCGCCGACCTGCTCGTCGTCATGGGATCGCCCACGTCGGTCGCGACCGGGTACCGGCAACCGGCGGCCGACCGGGAGGTCGCGATGGTTGCGGAATGGGTCTCCCGCGACCGGCCCTACCTGGGAGTCTGCTTCGGCGCCCAGGTCCTGGCGTGCGCCATGGGCGGATCGGTCCGCCGCCTTCCGGAAACGATCCGCGGGTATCTGTCCATTGAGGCGGGCCGACCCGGCCCAGCCCGCGAGGCCGGCCCATGGGTGCTGTGGCACGAGGACGCCATCACCGGCCCGGCCGATGCCACCGTGTCGGGCAGGCTCCCGCACGCCGACCTGGTATTCCGCCGTGGGCGGGCCTGCGGGATCCAGCCACACGTCGAGGTCACTCCCGACACCCTCCGGCGCATGGCGAGAGCCCTCGGGGCCCAGCCCTCGGCGTACGAGCCGCTGGCGTCCGCCCTCGCCGCAGACGATGCCGCGCCGGAGCGGGTGCGGGCACTGCTCGATTCAGTCCTCGAGGCTTCGCTGGGCGAGCCAGGCGACCAGGTCATCGATGGGCATCGGCCGGGCTAGGCCGTAGCTCTGCAGGTAGCACGGACCGATGCCGGACAGGTCCCTCAGAGCAGCCGTCTCGTCGACCCCCTCGTAGACCATCAGCAGATCGAGGTCCGCGGCCAGCGTGGCGACGCTGCGCACGATGGCCACGGCCGTCGGGTCATCGTGCAGCCGGGAGAGGAACGAATGATCGATCTTGATGCCGTCGACGATGAGATCGCGGAGGGTGGACAGCCCGGACCACCCGGTGCCGAAGTCGTCGAGCAGGACGCGCACCCCACTCGAGCGGAGCTCGCGCAGAACCGTGGCCACGGCGTCGGGGTGCCGCATGATGGCTTCCTCTGTGATCTCCAGGATGAGCCTGCCGGCCTCCACGTCCGCCGAGGCGATCGCCTGCCTCACCTCGTCAATGACCCAGTCCGTCATCAACTCCGGCGGCACGTTCACGCTCACGGCGACGTCCAGACCCTGGTCATGGATCTCCCGGAGGCTCCTCGTCAGCACGAGGCGGGTGAGGTCCTGCATGAGCCCGCCGCGCACCGTCTCGGCCAGGAAGTCGTGCGGCTGCAGCAGTCGGCCGCGATGCTGCCACCGGACCAAGGCCTCGACCGCGAGCAATGATCCATCGGTGACGCCCACGATCGGTTGGTAGTGGACCTGGAAGTCCTGGCCACCGGCCGTCAACGCTGCGCGGGCCTCTGCACGCAACTGCAGGCGCTCCGCAGTCTGCTCGCCGGCCTCTCCCGTGTGTGTTCGCACCAACCCCGGTCCCTGCGCCTTCGCCTCGTCCAGCGCAGCGGCCCCCTGACGCAGTAGCTCGGCGAGATCGGGGCCTTCGGGTCCCGACTCCACGACACCGGCGCAACCCGTCACCAGCAGCGGGATGCCGTCAAGACTCAACGGCTCCTCCAGGGCACGCACCAGCACTTCGGCTTCGGTACTGGCCCAATGCGCGGGGGCATTCCACAGGACCACGGCGAACTCGTCGCCTTCGAGCCGCGCGACAAGGTCATCCGCATACACGCTCTCGCGCAATCGGGCCGCCACCATGACCAGCAGCCGGTCGCCTGCGTCATGGCCCATGGATCCGTTCACGTCCTTGAACGAATCGAGGCCGAGGACGATCACCGAGCACCGGGTGCCCGGTCGCGGGGGAAGGTCGAGCAGGGCACGGCGGTTGGGCAGGCCCGTCAGCATGTCAACGCGGGACCGTCGCAGTTGATGTGAGAGCCGGCGGCTCTCCCGTACGTCGAGGTTCAACCGGACCACGGCAAGCAGGATGGTGATCGCCGCCGCAACGGAGGCGGTGACCTGCAACGGTCCCATCGGCTGCCACAGCAGGACCGCACCGGCCGCGACGATCGCGACGCTTGGCGCCAGGAAGGCCAGCCGTTGCTGGGCGCGCGGCACGGGCGTGTCGCCTGCGTCGGTGACTGCGCCCAAGGTGATGAGCAGCGCCGTGAGCGGCCACAGGAAGTCAACCCAGGAGTCCGGCTCGTACGTGCCGTTGGCCAACTGCACGAGGTACGCAGCATCAGCGACGCTGAACACCGCGCCGGCGGCGATCAGGAACCACCAGGACGTGGGCGGACGCCAGTTGAAGGCCTGGGCGACGGCGAGCACCAGCACGAGGATGAGCAGGTCGCCCAGGAGGTACAGGCTTCGGGTGATGACGAAGGCGGGATCGGCTCCGACCATGCCGGGAGCGATGCTGGCATCGATCAAGGCAACGCCGACGGCGAAGGCCCCGACGCCGACGAGGGCCGCATCGAGAAGCGTGTCGGCAACCCGCATCGACAGGCGGCGCTTGGCGATGAGCAGGATGGCGGCAACCCCGAGCGGATAGAACATCAGCCAGAGCACGTCCGCAGGAGTCGCGGCGTCCGGCTCCATCCCACCGCCCGTGACCGAGAGCGCGATGCGGGCGATGAGGTACAGCGCCATGCCGCCGGAGAGCAGGAACCACGGCCGGGTCCGCCCCCCGCCGGACGCCGCATGCAGCCCAGTGATCACGGACGCGATCACGAACGCGACGTCGTACAGGACCCGGCCAGTAGCCGTGGCTGCTTCCATTACGTCGGCCAGCAGGATCGTCAGCGCATAGGCGGCGACCACGCCGGCCAGCACGACGGTGAGCACGAGCACGCCCGCCCGCGCGCCAGCACGCATCGCTACCCCCTGCTCCGAGCGGCCTGTGCCGTCACCGTACCCGCAGCATGGATCGACCGGCCTAGGATCCCGTCATGACAGCGATCCCCGGGGACCAGGTCGGTCCGCTGATGCACTCCCTCGTCCCGCTCGTGGCGACCCTCGGCCTGGACTATGTCGAGGTCACTCCTGCGCGCGCCGTCGTCGTCGTTCGCGACGCACCGGAGTACCGGAACCATGTCGGCGGACCGCACGCTGCCATCGTCTTCGCTGCCGCGGAATCGGCGACCGGCGCGGTGGCCATCGCGGCCTTCGGAGACCTGCTGGACCGTGCGGTGCTCCTGCCTACGACGGTGACCATGGACTACCTGTCCGTGGCAAAGGGGGACCTGACGGCTACCGCCACCATTCAGGGGGACGTTGCCGACGCGCGCGCTCAGTTCGAGGCGGGCACCCGCCCGGAGTTCGACGTCGTCGCCGATGTCACCGACGAGGCGGGACAGGTCACCAGTCGGCTGCGCGCCCGCTGGACGCTCAAGCGCCTCAAGTCAGCGGGCTGACCAGCTCGGCGGACCCGGGCACCGAAGGTCGATCGACCGTGAGCGTCGCAGCCAGCCCATACGCGACGATGCCGCGCCTGCTGGCCCTGTCGCTGGCTCAGATCGTCGGCTGGGGAACCCTGTACTACTCGTTCATCGTCGCCGCACCCAAGATGGCAACGAGCACGGGCTGGCCGCTGACAGCAATCACCGGGCTGTTCTCGGCGGGGCTTGTCTGCGCGGCGCTCATGGCCATGGTGGTCGGGCGCCTGCTCGATCGGCGGGGTCCGCGGGTCATCGTGACGGCCGGGTCCGCGGTGGGTGTCCTCGGACTGATCCTCGTCTCGCAGTCAGGGAACCTGGCCATGCTCGGCGTGGCCTTCCTTGTCTGTGCCGTCGCACAGGCGTCGGTCTTCTACGACGCGGCCTTCACGATCGTCACGCACCGCTACCAGGACCTGCGCAGGAAGGCGCTGGCGATCGTCACCATCGCGGGTGGCCTGGCGTCGACCGTCTTCGCTCCGTTGGTCGCCGTTCTCCTGTCAGCGCTGGGATGGAGCGGCACGTACCTGGTGCTGGCGGCAATCCTGGCCACCGTCAACCTCCCGTTGTACTGGTTCAGCCTCGAACCCGCGTGGCATGTACGCGTCGTCGGCCACCCCGATCGCCATGACCAGTCGGTGTCGGCCGTCGTGAGGTCGGGCAGGTTCTGGCGCCTGGTGATCGCCATGGTGGCGATCTCGATCGCCTTGTTCAGCGTCACGCTCAACAGCATCCCCTTGTTCATGGAGAGGGGCTTCACGTTCGAGCTCGCGGCGGTCGCCCTCGGTCTCATCGGGGCCGGGCAGCTGCTGGGGCGCATCCTCTTCATGGTCGTCCCGCACGGCCGGCGCGCGTGGATCCCTCTGGCGGCGGGGTCCGTGGCGGGTGCGGTGGCCCTCGCCATGCTCGGCCTGGTCCCCGGGCCGGCCTGGCTGCTCATCCTGATAGGAATCGCCACCGGCTCCGTGCGCGGAGTGATGACCCTGGTTCACGCGACGGCCGTCTCCGACCGTTGGGGGACCCTCAACTACGGCGCCGTCAACGGCATCTTCTCAGCGCCGATCGCCGTGGCCCTCGCCCTCACACCGGCGATCGGGCCGTTGGTCGCGTCAGCCACCGGGTCCTTCACGACGATGGCCCTCGTCATGGCCGGGGTGGCGGTCCTCGCAGCCGCAATCGCGCCTTCGACGTGAGCCGACGAAGGCCGGGGAGATACCCCGGCCTTCACTTGTGCGCGAGGGGGGAGTTGAACCCCCACGCCCTTTCGGGCACACGGACCTGAACCGTGCGCGTCTGCCTATTCCGCCACTCGCGCGCGCGGATAGAGGCTACATGGGCGCTGGACACGGCGGCCATCCGGGAGCCGAACAGCGTGGATCAGGAGTTGTCCCGCTGCCCACCCTGCGGAAGGGCCGCAGGGTTCGTCGTGGTCTGCACACCACCGGCCGTGAGGTCGGCGTCGAAGTACGGCAGGAAGGCGCTGCGAGTAGCGGTGTAGAAGGTCCGCGCCCCGATCGCCCCATCCGGCTGACTCCCGGTCGAAGCAGCACCGTTGCGGCAGGCACTACGGGCCGCCGCATAGCGCCGGGTGTTGGGGATCTGCGTGCGGCACTCGAGATCCAGCAGTTGGTAGAACAAGTCGTCGACCTGCGCCCTGGTCCACATACGGAAGTCGTACCACTTCCGTGTGAGTGGCTCCTGGACCACGATGCCGCGGTAGCCCGAGTCACGCATGCCGCAGGCGTCGCGGAAATCGACCCGGATGCCGGCGTACTTGCGCACGCTGGTCATCCACGCGTACGCATCCGATGCGTCGTCAGGCGACGCACAGGTCTTCCGGCTGGTCCACCGCCCGTAGAGCACCTGGTCGACCTTGATCCACGCGCACGCCGTCCAGGGCGCGTTGGCCGACTTGGCTCCCGTGGAACTGGTGATTGCGTAGGCGCAGACGAAGTAGGCGCTGGGGGCAGCGTTGCTCGGGGCGAAGGAGAAATGGACCCTCTTCGACACCCACTCGCGAGTGTCGTAGATCGGGCCGTACTGGTAGGTCAAGGGCTTGAGGTTGTTCCCGTCGTAGACGTTCACCTGCCAGTTGATCAGTTCGTCGCCAGCCTGGACGGAAACGGTCACATCGAACTCGACCACCCGGCCACCCTGCTGGATCAGACCCCTCGGTGCCTTGATGTTCACTCGTGGGACAACAGCCGATCCGCTCCAACTGGGCGAGGGACTCGGAGCAGGCGTGGCGGCCACCAGCGTGCCCGGCTTGGTGTAGGTCGGCCGTGGCGTGTAGCCGTTGTCGACCACGAGCGTCAGGGTGCCGGGGGTGGCCTCGGTGATCGTGAAACTGGCTGGTCCGGGATTGTCGGAGCAGTCGTTCACCCAGAAACCCACATGCGTGCCGGAGTAGCTCGTGCCGCTGCCCGACATCGTCCACATCTGCTGGCCGGCGGGATGGGTGCAGGCGTTGCCGAAGTTCGTCGGAGTGGCCGTGACGCCCACGTAGGAGGTGGTCCCGGTCGACTGCACGACGACGCTGCCGAACTGGCCGGTCCACGTCCCGACGATGGGGGCGTCCGCAGCCGCCGAGGCCACCGGGCTTGAGGCCACGGCACCCGCCAGCACCCCGGCCACGAGGGCCGATCCGGACAGGAGCACCAGCAGCACGGATCGCCTCATGACGACCACTTCCCCTCAGGGCGGTTCCGCCTCCAGTGTCGACCCGCTGGGAGGGTGATGCGCGCCAGGGGCGCCCGGTGCGCATCCCTCACGACGGAGCAGCGTCGGGTTAGCATCAAGGCCACGAGGCCGGATCCCGGCCGACGGCGATGGACAACGAGGCGGAGGCCCCGGTGGGACTGCTCGAACGGTTCGAGGACTCCCTCGACCGACTCGTCAACGGTGCCTTCGCGCGCGCCTTCAAGGCCGAGGTCCAGCCCGTCGAGATCGCGTCCGCCCTCCAGCGCGAGGTGAACGACCGCGCCGCGGTGATCGACCGCGAACGCACGGTGATCCCCAATGTCTTCCACGTGGAGTTGAGCGAGCACGACTACCGCCGGCTGGCCGTGTTCAAGGACGCCCTCCAGACGGAGCTGGCGACGCTGGTGCGCGACTACGGCGGCGAGCAGCGCTACACGCTGCTCGGCCCGGTGTCCGTCGACCTGGCCCAGGACGACGAGCTGGAGACGGGCATCTTCCGGGTCCGGAGCGAGGCCCGGGCCGAGGTCAGCTCCCAGCCGCACGGGCGTCCAGGCGAGCCGGGCGCCGCGGCCACCGACCTGCGCCAGCCGCGACTCGAGGTAGGCGGGATCGCGTACCCCCTCGTGCGCGCCATCACGAGGCTCGGCAGGGGGAGCGACACCGACATCCGCATCGAGGACCCAGGCGCCTCACGCAACCACTGCGAGATCGTGATCGGCCAGCCAGCGCTCCTGCGCGACCTCGGCTCGACCAATGGAACCTTCGTCAACGGCGGGCGCATCACGCAGGTCGACCTGGCCGACGGAACCGCGATCACGATCGGGACGACCCAACTGGTGTTCCGGAGCGGCTGACCCGTGTCCGAGCTCGCGCTCACCCTGGTCCGGCTGGGCTTCCTGACCCTGCTGTGGGTCTTCGTGCTGGCCACCGTGCTCGTCCTGCGCAGGGACCTGCGCCAGCCAGCCGACGCGCGGCCCCTGGGCCGCGAGCGACGGGCGCCCAAGGCGGCGAGACCGCCGCGGCCGGCCAAGGTGGCCAAGCAGCAGAAGGTGAAGGGCAGCAGGCTCGTCGTTATCGAGGGTCCGCTGAAGGGCACGATCATCCCGTTGGAGAACGTCCAGGTCACCATCGGGCGCGCACCGGACTCGACCCTCGTCATCGACGACGACTACGCCTCGAGCCGTCATTCGCGGATCTACCCGTCCGAGGGGTCGTGGGTCGTCGAGGACCTTGGCTCGACCAACGGCACCTGGATCGATCGCACCAGGATCACCTCTCCTACCGTCCTGCCGGTCGGCGCCCCGCTGCGCATCGGGCGGACGACGCTTCAGATTCAGAAATAGCCCGACATGACCCTCCGCCTGCGTTACGCCGCCCGGTCCGACGTCGGGCTCATCCGCGAGGGCAACGAGGATTCCGGCTACGCCGGGCCGGCCCTGCTCATGGTGGCCGACGGCATGGGCGGGCACGCCGCCGGCGAGCTCGCCAGCGCGATCGCGGTCGCCACCGTGGCAGACCTCGACGTGCATCCCCCATCCGTGGCCGAGGTCATCGCGTCACTGGGCGAGGCCGTCGAGGATGTCGGCGAGGGGATCGCCGACGTCATCGCCGACGATCCCGAGCTCACCGGCATGGGCACGACGGTGACCGGCGTCTACTGGCTGGGCGATCAGATTGCCGTCGTGCACGTAGGGGATTCACGCGCATACCTGCTGCGCGACGGCGAACTCCTGCAGATCACCCATGACCACACCTACGTGCAGACTCTGGTGGACGCCGGGCGCATCACCGACGCCGAGGCCATGGTTCATCCGCGCCGGTCCTTGATCATGCGCGCGCTGGACGGCATGAACCCGGTCGAGGCCGACCTCTCCCTGCGCGAGGCCCGCGACGGCGACCGCTACATGCTCTGCACCGACGGGCTGTCGGGCGTCGTGGCCCACGATGAGATCTCCCTGCTGCTGTCGGAGGGCGAGCCGACGGGCTGCGTGACCCGTCTGGTCGACCTCGCCCTCGAGCGCGGGGCACCGGACAACGTCACCGTCGTGGTGGCCGACGTCGTCGACGTCCCCGAGATCGGCCCGGGCATTGCCGAGGTGACCGAGGCCTTCGCCCCCGTGGTTGTCGGGGCGGCGGGCGAGACGCGGGTGCGCCTGCGCCTGCCCGGCGTGCGGTTCCCCGACGATGCGCAGCCCGACCCCGACCGGCCCGATGCCCCCCCGCCGATAGACGGTGGTCCGCCGACCGCACCGCAGCCGTTCATCGATGCAGACCTGCAGGTGCCCGCCGCGGAGACCGCGCGCCGGCGCGCCCGTGAGAAGGGCGAGCGACGCCAGCGACGAAAGCGAACGCGACGACGCTGGGCCTGGATCACCGCCGTGGTCCTGGTGATCGTCGTCCTGGCGGCGGCGGCGGGCCTGTCGGCCCGCGCGTGGCTGGGCACGCAGTGGTACGTCGCCATCAACGGGACTGCTGGTACCGGGACAGTCAGCGTCTACCAAGGGATCCAGGGCTCTCTGCTCGGTGCCCCGCTGTCGACCCTCTGGTTGGACTCCGGACTTCAGGTGGGCACGCTTCCCTACTTCGACCAGGAGTTGGTCAGTAAGGGGATCCCTGCGGCTGACGAGGTCGACGCCGAGCGCATCGTGGCCGAACTGGCCAGCCGCTCAGCCCAGTGCCAGACCCTCCTGCCCCCCGCGGGCTGCCCCGGGACGTCGCCGTGAGCACTCCTGACGACGTGCAGCCACCGCGTGTGCGGCGCCAGCCGACGAGGCGCAATCTCGAGTTGCTACTCCTCGTCTTCGCCTGGGGCCTCGGCATGCTCGGGATCCTCCAGGTCACCTGGGCAACCGGTGAGACTGCGGGTGACAGCCTGTGGATCACGGCTGCCGTGGTTGCCGCGCTATCGCTGGCGATGCACGCAGTGGTGCGCTGGAAGGCGCGTTACGCGGATCCGGTCATGCTCCCCGTAGCGACCCTGCTCACCATCCTGGGCCTGGTGATGATCTACCGGATCGACGTCGCCGCGGCCTCCCGTGCCGACTTGAACGGCAATCCGTCGCCCACGCCGGATGTGTACTCGCAGCTGACCTGGTTCACCGTGGCCGTCATCCTGTTCGTCTCCGTGCTGGTGCTGCTCCGGGACCACCGCATCCTGCAGCGGTACACGTACACCCTCGGCCTGGCCGGCCTCATCCTGCTCGTGCTGCCGCTGGCCCCCGTGATCGGCACGACCGTGAACGGGGCCACCCTATGGATCCGCCTGGGCGGCTTCTCCTTCCAGCCAGCTGAACTCGCCAAGATCCTGCTCACCGTCTTCTTCGCTGGATACCTCGTCGAGAAGCGCGACTCCCTCGCCCTCGTGCGCACCAAGGTCGTGGGCATAGGGCTGCCGCGCGTGAAGGACCTCGGCCCGATCCTGTTCGCCTGGCTCGTCTCCCTCGGCGTGCTCATCTTCGAGACCGACCTAGGCACCTCGCTGCTGTTCTTCGGGCTCTTCGTGACCATGCTGTACATCGCGACCCAGCGCCGCTCCTGGCTCGTCCTTGGCGGACTGCTCTTCGCGGCAGGGGCCCTGCTCGCCTACTACCTGTTCGGGCACGTGCGGCTGCGGGTGACCGTGTGGCTGGACCCGTGGGCCTACGCCGATGACTCGGGCTACCAGATCGTGCAGTCCCTGTTCGGCCTCGCCAACGGTGGCATCCTCGGTGCTGGCCTGGGCCAGGGCTTCCCGAACCTCGTGCCGTTCGCGAACACCGACTTCATCGTGGCGGCCCTCGGCGAGGAACTCGGCCTCACCGGACTCGTGGCGATGCTGCTGCTTTACGCGGTCCTCATCGAGCGTGGCCTGCGCACCGCGGTGTCCGTGCGCGACCCTTTCGGCCAACTCCTCGCGGCCGGCCTATCGATCACCTTGGCGCTGCAGGTCTTCGTGATCATTGGCGGTGTCACGCGGTTGATCCCGCTGACCGGGCTCACGACGCCCTTCCTGTCCTACGGCGGGTCCTCGCTTATTGCCAACTGGATCATCGTGGCCTTGCTCCTGCGTGTGTCAGACCGGGCGCGGCGTCCCGAGGTCATGACCCCATCGCCTGACGACGCCGTGACCCAGGTAGTGCGTCGCACATGAACCGTCCGATCCGCAGGATCGCCGTGGTCCTCACCATCCTCCTGCTTGCCCTGCTCGTGAACATCTCGGTGATCCAGGTCGTCCTTGCCCGGGACTACCGCGAGCGACCGGGCAACCAGCGGATCCTGCTGGAGGAGTACGGCCGGGAGCGCGGACCCATCCTGGTGGGACCCAACCCCGTCGCCCGATCGATCGAGACGGGCGACACGCTGAAGTTCCTTCGGGTCTACTCCGACGGCCCTCTCTACGCCCCGGTCACGGGGTTCTACTCGCTCGTCTACGGCGCCACAGGTCTCGAGCGCACCGAGAACCGGATCCTGACCGGGCGTTCCTCATTGTTCGTGGTGGACCGGATCGAGCAACTGTTCGCCGGTCGGCAGCCGGTCGGCGGCGCGGTGACCACAACCCTCGATGCGCGGGCCCAGAAGGCAGCCTTCAACGGCCTGCAGGGCAAGCGCGGAGCCGTGGTCGCCATCGAGCCGTCGACCGGCCGGATCCTGGCATCGGTCCAGATGCCGTCGTTCGATCCCAACCTGCTGTCGAGCCACGACCCGGCCGCCATCCGCGACTACTATGCGTCGCTCGAGGAGGATCCGAACAAGCCACTGCTGAACCGTCCCATCGTGGCGCTCAATCCGCCCGGCTCAACCTTCAAGCTCATCACCGCGGCGGCTGCGCTGGCATCCGGCAGGTACACGCCCGAGTCCCTGCTGCCGGGCCCACGCACCTATCAGCTCCCCCTGTCCACGAAGAAGCTCCGCAACTGGAACGGTCAGGCCTGCACCCCCTCCGGCATGATCACGCTCCGCGAGGCACTCGCCGTGTCGTGCAACACGGCCTTCGCGTGGCTCGGCAACGACCTCGGCGACGACGCCCTTCGCGCGCAGGCGGCGCTCATGGGTTTCGATACCTCGTTCCAGATCCCGTTGCGGGCCGCGCGGTCCGTCTTCCCCGAAGACCCTGACCCGCCGCAGACCGCGATGGCCGCCATCGGCCAGTTCGACGTGCGTGCCACTGCGCTGCAGATGGCGATGGTCGCCGCCGCGATCGGCAACGCCGGCCGGACCATGGATCCCTACCTCGTCCAGGAGATCCGGGGACCCGATCTCGCGATCGTCCAGACCACGGACCCCGCTGCCTTCGCCGATGCCATGACCCCGGTGCACGCGGCCCAGTTGGCCGAGATGATGGTCAATGCCGTCGAGAATGGCACCGGCAGCAACGCCCAGATCCCCGGCGTCCGGGTGGCCGGCAAGACCGGGACCGCACAGACCGGCAATGACAACCCGGCGGTCGCCTGGTTCGTTGCGTTCGCCCCGGCCCAGGACCCGCAGGTGGCGGTTGCCGTCATGGTCGAGGATGCCGGGGCACCCGAGGTCAGTGGCAACCAGCTCGCCGCCCCGATCGCCCGCGCCGTCATCCAGGCCGTCCTGCGCTGAGTCGCATCCCGCCCCGATGACCCGCTACTGAGAGAATGGCTGAATGACCACCGAACCCGGGCCGGCGCGCATGCTTGGTGACCGCTATGAGATCGGCGAGGTCATCGGCCGAGGCGGCATGGCAGAGGTGCACGAAGGACGGGATCTGCGGCTGGGCCGCCGCGTGGCAACCAAGATCCTGCGGCCGGACCTGGCCAAGGACCCGACCTTCCAGGCCAGGTTCCGCCGCGAGGCCCAGTCGGCAGCATCGTTGAACCATCCCAACATCGTCGCGGTCTACGACACGGGCGAGGACGTCCTGACCTCGCCTGAGGGCGCACGAACGGTCGTGCCGTACATCGTCATGGAGTTCGTCGACGGCATGACCCTGCGGCAGTTGCTGGCCAGCGGCCGACGCCTGCTCCCCGAACGCGCCCTGGAGATCACCGCGGGAGTGCTCGCCGCGCTCGACTACGCCCACCGGCACGGGATCGTGCATCGCGACATCAAGCCGGCCAACGTCATGCTCACGCGGACGGGCGACGTCAAGGTCATGGACTTCGGCATCGCTCGCGCCATGAACGACGCCGGCACCACGATGACCGCGACGTCGGCCGTCATGGGTACCGCGCAGTACCTGTCCCCCGAACAGGCCCGCGGCGAGGTCGTCGACGCTCGGTCGGACCTGTACTCCACCGGCGTGCTGCTGTACGAGCTGCTGACCGGACGACCGCCCTTCCGTGGTGACTCGCCGGTGTCCATCGCGTACCAGCACGTGAGCGAGATGCCGTTGCCGCCGTCCCAGGTGGACCCGGGGGTCACCCCGGAGGTCGACGCTGTCGTGCTGCACGCGCTGGCCAAGCGCACGGATGACCGCTACCAGACAGCAGCCGACTTCCGCGCAGACGTCGAGCGGGCCATCGCGGGTTCGCCGGTGACGGCGGCCGTCCCGGCCATCACCACCGATCGCACGCAGATGATGCCTGCCATCGACGCGGCCGGTGCCGCGCGTGTCGAGCCGATGTACGACACCCGCCGGCCGCGTCGGCGACGCGGCTTCCTGTTCTGGACGCTCAGCCTCATCGGTATCACGGCGGCCATCGTCGGTGCGTTGTTCATCGGCAGGTACATCTTCGGCGGGACGACGGCGGGCCAGGTGCAGGTGCCCAACCTTGACGGCCTCACCATCGAGGTTGCCACCCAGGAGCTCAACGACCTCGACCTACGGCTTGGTGCGCAGACGCCCACGACTTCCGAGCGACCGGAAGGCACGATCGTCGCGCAGCAGCCCGCCGCCGGGGAGTCCATCGAGCTAGGCCAGTCGGTGAACGTCACGATCAGCAGCGGCCTGGAGCAGGCAACGGTCCCGCAACTGGTCGCCCTGACTTCCATCGATGCGGCGCGGACCGCCCTCGAGGACGCCGGGCTGGTTCTCGGCGCGATCAAGGAGAAGAACTCCCAGCAGCCGGCCGGCTACGTCCTCGAGCAGGACCCGGGCGAGGGAACCCAGATCGATTCCGGCACCCCGGTCAACATCACGGTGTCGTCCGGACTGGTCAAGGTGCCCAAGCTCATCGGCACCAGCGAGGCTCAGGCCCGCAGCGACCTCGCCCAGATCGGCTTCGACGTGCAGGTTGTCGAACTCGAGGACGGTTCCGTCGGAGCCGGCACCGTCCTCGCCCAGACCCCACAGGCAGGCGAGCTGCTGCCCCGCGGCTCGGTGGTCACGATCACCGTGGCTACCTCGCCCCCACTGCCGACACCGACACCGACGCCCACACCCACGCCCACGCCGACCGAGACACCTCCGCCGACAATCCCGGTCGAGACCCCGACCGAAGCTCCTCCGCCGAGCCCCTAGCCAACGACCGGGGACAGCCCGGCCGCCCTGGCCCGGGCCGCGGGGTCCCCGCACTCGGCAAGCCAGTTGGCCAGCATGAGGTGGCCGCCTTCCGTGAGCACCGACTCAGGGTGGAACTGCACGCCCTCGACGGCCAGGTCTCGATGGCGCAGCGCCATGATCACGCCGCTGGCCGTGGCCCCCGTGACGCTCAGCTCGTCGGGGACGGTAGCAGGGTCCACGGCGAGGGAGTGGTACCTGGTAGCGATGAAGGGCGACGGGAGCCCGGCCAGGACCCCCTCGCCAGTGTGGAGGACCTCCGAGGTCTTGCCATGAAGCAGCTCAGGGGCACGGCTTACGGTCGCGCCGTATGCGGCGGCGATCGCCTGGTGGCCCAGGCAAACCCCGAAGATCGGCACGCTGCCCGCGACGTCCCGGACCATGTCCATGCAGACGCCTGCGTCCTCGGGAGTTCCCGGACCGGGCGAGAGCAGGACGCCGTCGAACGCCCTTGCCTCATCGGTGCTGACGGCATCGTTGCGGCGCACGTCGACATCGGCCCCCAGTTGGGCGAGGTACTGGACCAGGTTGAACACGAACGAGTCGTAGTTGTCCACCACGAGGATGCGCGCCACGGGCGTCATTCTGTCGTGCGTGCGTAGGCCATCGTGACCGGGACGTCGTAGCCGGGAATCGTGACCTCGTTGCGTCGCACCACGTCGTATCCCAACCCGACGACATCGGCCCACGACCGGTACGCGGCCACCACCGGGTCAGCCCGAAGAGCCGCGCGCATCCGCTTGATCGGGCCAACGGCCGTGATCGTGTAGGGCGGTGAGTACACCCTGCCCTGAAGCAGGAGGGTGTTGCCCACGCACTGGACGGAACTGGTCGCGACGATCCTTTGGTCCATGACCTGGAGGGCTGTTGCACCTCCGCGCCACAGGGCGTTCACCACCGCCTGCACGTCGGCCTGATGGACGATCACATCGTTCGCCGAGATGGCGGCCCACAGCGGATCGTCTGGGTCTCGGGGCGGGGCATCGTCCAGGGAGACCGTGAGCCCGCGGCCGAGGACCTCAGTCAGGCCGGCCGGCGGCGCCAGGCCGGCGACGGCGGCACGGGCCCCGGCGACCGCGGGATCCCCGATCCGTCCGGCCGCCAGGTCGTCGACCACCTGCTGCTGCCCGGCGACCTGGGCCGCCGTCGCCTCGAGGTGCGCGGAGCGCTGCCGGACCAGGTCACGCAACTCGGTGGCCCGCTGCGCCCGCAGGTCCGTGCCCTGGCTGGTGTTGGCCGCAACGACGAACATCAGGCCGGCCAGCGCGAAGACCAGTCCGCTCGCCACGACTGCCGGGCGCACCCGGGTCGTCGACGTATTCCAGGACCACCGCACGAGTCCACGGTAACCGCAGCGGCGACAGGTGTGGCAGGCTGGCCGCACGACCGAACGGAAGGACGCCCCGTGCCCGAGTCCAAGGGACGCAAGAAGGATGCCTACACACCGCCGCCCACCGGCAAGGGCGAGCGGAAGATCGCTCGGCTCGGCTCGCCGCGCTGGCTGGCTCCCACCATGGTCGCCCTGTTCTGCATCGGACTGGCCTGGATCGTCGTCTACTACATCGCCGGCTCGCAGATCCCCGTGATGCGCGACCTGTCCCCGATCATCAACGTCGGCATCGGCTTCGCGTTCATCGCCGGCGGCTTCGTTCTCTCGACCCGCTGGCGCTGACTTACACGAATGTCATTCATCCCCAGCTGGGGATAACCCTGTGGATGAGTGCGTGCGCTTGTGCGGCTCGTCCACAGGCCGGCTACAACAACTCGAGGATCGTGGCGTTCGCCATGCCGCCGCCCTCGCACATCGTCTGCAGGCCGTAGCGAGTCCCGCTGCGCTGCATGTGATGCACGAGTGTCGTCATGAGCCGTGCGCCGGAGGCGCCCAGCGGGTGGCCGAGGGCGATTGCCCCGCCGTTGATATTCGTCAGCGCGTGATCTGCCCCGGTGTCGGCAAGCCAGGCCCCGATGACGGAGGCAAAGGCCTCATTGACCTCGAACGCGCCGATGTCGGACAGGGCCAGCCCCGATTTCTTGATGGCTCGCTCGGTGGCCGGGATGGGCCCGGTGAGCATGATGACCGGGTCGACACCGGCCATCGCCACGGTGTGGATCCGGGCGATCGGCTTCAGGCCCAGCTCTGCTGCTTTCGTCGAGCTCATGATCAGCAGGGCGGCCGACCCGTCGGAGATCTGCGAGGCGTTGCCAGCGGTGACCACGCCATCGGCCTGGAATGGCGTCTTCAGGGCAGCCAGCGACTCCACCGTGGTGTCCGGCCGGATGCCCTGGTCCTCGGTCACGGTGCCCTGGAGAGCATGGACCGGGACGATCTCGGCGTCGAACAGGCCGGCCGAGCGGGCCGCTGCGGCCCGCTGCTGGGAGGCGGCGGCCAGCTCATCAAGGTAGGCACGGCTGAGCCCCCACTTGGCGGCGATCATCTCGGCGCTGATCCCCTGCGGCACCAGTCCGTTGTCGTATCGGGCATGCATCGAAGCCGGGAAGGGGCCTTCACCGCCGACCATGTTGGAGAACATCGGCACCCGCGACATCGACTCGACACCACCCGCGATGACGATGTCCTGGTGACCGGCGATCACGCTGGCCGCCGCGAACGTGACGGCCTGCTGGCTCGATCCGCACTGCCGGTCGATCGAGGTGCCGGGGACCTCCTCGGGGAACCCGGCCGTGAGGACGGCGTTCCTTGCGACGTTGACGCCCTGCTCGCCTACCTGCGACACGCATCCCCAGATCACGTCGTCGACCAGGGCCGGATCCACTCCTGCACGCTCAGTGACCGCGCGCAGCACGATGGCCGAGAGGTCCACCGGGTGGATCCCGCTGAGCACGCCCTTCTCGGGCTTTCCGATCCCCACAGGGGTGCGGACGGCGGACACGATCACGGCATCGGTAGTGCTCACGAGGACTCCCATCGTCACGGCCACTGACGGGCGGTCAGTAGGGGTGATTGTGCCAAGTCAGGTACCCACGATGCCCAGCGGTGCCAGGTAGTCCTGGATCTGCGCTGTCCGCCACATGGTCAACGCGCCCATGACGACAAGAAGCGCCAGCACTCCGCCGACCTGGACGACCGTGCGGTGTCGGGCAGGGGCGAAGACCATGATGGCCGCCACGGCGGCACCGGTGACCAGGCCGCCGAGGTGCGCGCGCCAGTCCACCCCGGGAGCGAGGAAGCCAATCACCACGTTGATTCCCAGCAGCACGAGTACCTGGGTGATGTCGTACTTGAGCCTTCGTCCCGCGACCACCAAGGCGCCCATGAGTCCGAAGATGGCCCCGCTCGCACCGACGGACACCGTGCGGAGGTCGGAGAAGACGTAGGACGCCACTCCGCCGCCCAGCGCGGCGAGGAGGTACAGCGCGAGGTACCGGCCATGCCCGAGGATCCTCTCGAGGGTCGGGCCGAGGGCGAAGAGCACGTACATGTTGAAGGCGATGTGAAGGAACGAGCCGTGCAGGAAGGCGGCTGACACCAACCGCCACCACTCGCCGTTGACCGCGATCCCGACGGGCCACATCCCGTAGTCGCCGGCAACGGCGTTCACCCCGATGGCCATCTGGGCCAGGTAGATGGCTGCGGTGATGCCGATCAGCGAGTAGGTGACCACGGGCCGGGCGATCAGCGTGGCCCCGGCGACCGTGGTCGGCTGGCGGACCTGACGCGACGCAAGGGCCACGCAATCCGGGCACTGGAATCCCACCGGTGCGGCGATCATGCACTCCGGACAGATGGGCCGCTCGCAACGGGTGCAGCGGATCCCGGTCACCCGGTCGGGGTGCCGGTAGCAGGCCGGCAGGCCTACCGGCTCGGTCACGGGTTCAGGCGCGCGTGATGGTGATGGACGTGATGGCAACGTCCTCGATCGGACGGTCGGCCCGGCCGGTCGCCACGGCAGCGATCGCGTCCACGACGTCGCGGGACGCCTGGTCGGCCACCTCCCCGAAGATGCTGTGCTTGAAGTTGAGCCAGGCCGTCGGGGCGACGGTGATGAAGAACTGGGAGCCATTGGTGTTCGGTCCGGCGTTGGCCATCGCGAGCAGGTAGGGCCGGTCGAAGGTCAGTTCCGGATGGAACTCGTCGGCGAACTTGTAACCGGGCCCCCCGGTCCCCGTGCCCAGTGGATCCCCGCCCTGGATCATGAAGCCCGGGATGATCCGATGGAAGATCGTGCCGTCGTACAGCGGCTTGAGGGACTTGGCACGCACCGACGGATCGGTCCATTCCTGCGTGCCTTCGGCCAGTCCGGTGAAGTTCCGCACCGTCTTGGGCGCCTGGTCGGCGAAGAGATTCACGTGGATGTCGCCCAGGGAGGTGTGCAGGGTCGCAGTCGTCGTCATGCGGCCATCCTGCCGCATGACCCGCGAGGGGGCGGGACGGGTCCCGCCCCCTCGCCCCTGGCTAATGCGCCAGCACCGCGTAGATGCGCTTGCGGGCATCCGCCAGCACGGCGGCCGCCGACTGGATCTGCGTGGGGTCCTCGAGTTGGGCGACCTGCCACACCGCAGCGCTCAGCTGCCGGCCCTCGGTCCAGAGCACCTCGGCGGGGTCCGCCTCGTCCGCCATCGACTGCCATGGGGTTCCCCAAGCCGTGGCCTCGGCGGCCACGACGTCGCGTCCTTCCTCCGTGAGGGAGAAGATCCGCTTGCCGTCCTCGTGGTCGGCGCGGACCAGCCCGTCGCGGGCCAGTCGCTTCAGGACGGGGTAGATCGAGCCGGGAGAGGGCTGCCACTGGCCTTCGCTTCGGTCGGCCAGCTCGGTCAGGATCTGATAGCCATGCCGGGGCTGCTCCGCGAGGAGCAGCAGGATGGAAGCCCGCACGTCGCCGCGCTCGCGCCGGCGCCGGCGCGGACCCCGTCCCCACGGGTTCGGCCCCCAGGGGCCGGGCCCGCCTGGACCACCGGGTCCGCCGAAGCCCCTGCCTCGGCCGCGGCCTCTGTGTGAGTCGTGTTCGTGTTGTGATGCAGTCATTACTATGCCTCTTTCTTTCGCACTATGTTGCGATGCGCTTACGTTATATCGCGATACTCGCGGTGTCAACACACGGGCAGATACGTCGGTTTTCTCGGGAGGCCGCCAACTTTGGGGCGTGCCGGAGGCAGGTGTGGAGGCTAGGGGACTCGAACCCCTGACTTCTGCCTTGCAAAGGCAGCGCTCTACCAGCTGAGCTAAGCCCCCGCGAACGATCCGTGGATCGTTAGCGAAGATCGGGCTCGCTGGTGGCCTCGGACCAGAGGTCCTGCTCGGCCTTGTTTGCGGCGATCTGGCGGTAGACCAGGTAGCCGACGCCAGCGAGCACGATGAGCAGCAACAGTTTCTTCATGTGGGCCTAGGTGGACTTGAACCACCGACCTCTTCCTTATCAGGGAAGCGCTCTAACCAAACTGAGCTATAGGCCCGAACGACCCGTGAGACTACCCGACTGCTCGGGGGCGGTCGATCGGGTGGTCAGACCTCGTCGGAGAGAACCACCTCGACCCCACCCGTGATTCCCACGCTCAGGTTGTAGATCAGGGCGAAAAGGGTCGCCAGGAAGGAGATGAGGACGATCTCCACCGACGCGACGATGACCGCCACGCCCATGACCCGGGAGAACTCCAGGTAGTTGAGCAGGTCGAACCCAGAGGTGGCGGACCCGACCACCTCGTCGATGGTCCGCGACACGGTGAGGAACACCCCGGTGACGTCGAGCAGCCACCACAGCAGCGCCACGGCGACTACCAGGACGATCCCGATGGACAGCGCCAGCATGAACGCGGCCTTGGTGACCGACCAAGGATCGACCCGGGTGACGTAAAGCCGGGCCCTCCGGGGCTCCCGGATCGCGTCACCGTTCGTCACTCGGCCGTTCCCTCCTCAGCCTCGACCTCGGCGCCGGCCTCGGGCTCGTCCGGGTCGCCGTCCGGCTCATCGTCCGATTCCGCACTCCGGGCGACTGCCACGATCAGGTCGCCCTCGGCCAAGTTCATCAGCGTGACCCCCATGGTGTCACGGCCCGAGGAGCGGATCTGATCGACACGAGTACGGATGATGACGCCGTTGGAGGCGACCGCGAACAACTGGTCGGTCTCATCGCAGACAAGCGCACCCACGAGCGAGCCACGCTGCTCGACCAGCTTCATGGCCCGCACGCCGAGGATGCCACGGCCCTTGGCCGACCACTCGGCAACGGGCGTCCGCTTGCCGAACCCTCCGTCGGTGATGGTGACGACGTAGGTGTCTGGCCGGACGACGTCCATGGACAGCAGGGAATCACCGCCTCGGAACCTCATTCCGATGACGCCGCTCGTGTCGCGACCCATCGGTCGCAACGACTCGTCACTGGCGGTGAAGCGCACGGACATGCCCTTGCTCGAGACGAGCAGGAGATCGTCTTCCTGCGACACCAGGCAAGCCGAGATCACCTCGTCGTCCGGGGCAAGGCTGATCGCGATGATGCCGCCCTGCCGGGTGGAGTCGTACTCGGTGAGCCGGGTCTTCTTGACCTTGCCACTGCGCGTGGCCAGCACCAGGAAGGGCGTGGACTCGTAGTTGGGGATGGCCAAGACCTGCGCGATGGTCTCGTCGGCCTGGAAAGCCAGCAGGTTGGCGACATGCTGGCCGCGCGCGTCACGGCCGGCCTCCGGCAACTGGTACGCCTTTGCCCGGTACACCCGGCCCTTGTTCGTGAAGAACAGGATCCAGTGGTGGGTGGTGCTGACGAAAAGGTGCTCGACGACGTCGTCCTGGCGAAGCGCCGCCCCCTTGACCCCCTTGCCGCCCCGACGCTGGGACCGGTACAAGTCGGCGCGTGTGCGCTTGGCATAGCCGCCCGACGTGATCGTGACGACGACGTCCTCCTCGGCGATGAGGTCCTCGTCGGTAACATCGCCGTCCCAGGCGACGAAGTCGGTGCGCCGGTCGTCGCCGAACTTCTCGGTGATCTCGGCCAGTTCCTCGGACACGATGGTCCGCTGGCGCTGCTCGCTGGCCAGGATCCCCTCGTAGTCGGCAATCCGGGCCATCAGGTCCTCGTACTCGTCGATGATCTTCTGGCGCTCGAGGGCGGCCAGGCGACGCAACTGCATGTCGAGGATCGCCGTGGCCTGGACCTCGTCGATCTCCAGTAGCTCCATGAGGCCGGTCCGGGCGTCCTCGACCGTCGCCGAGGCGCGGATCAGGGCGATCACCGCGTCAAGGGCATCGAGGGCCTTGAGGTATCCGCGCAGAATGTGCGCGCGCTCCTCGGCCTTGCGCAGGCGGTAACGGGTGCGACGCTGGATGACCTCGATCTGGTGGGCGATCCAGTACCGGATGAACTGCTCGAGCGTGAGCGTCCTCGGCACGCCATCGACCAGGGCAAGCATGTTGGCGCCGAAGTTGTCCTGCAGCTGGGTGTGCTTGAACAGCTGGTTGAGGACCACCTGGGCCACGGCGTCCCGCTTGAGCTCGATCATGAGCCGCATGCCGGTCCGCGAGGACGAGTCGTCGCGGACATCGGCGATCCCGGTGAGCTTTCCGTCGCCCACGAGCTCGGCGATGCGCAGCAGGAGGTTGTCCGGGTTGACCTGGTACGGCAGCTCGGTGACCACGAGGACCTGGCGACCGCGCGCGTCCTCCTCGACCGTGACGACCGCGCGCATGGTGATCGAGCCACGGCCCGTGCGGTAGGCGTCGTCGATGCCCTTGCGGCCCACGATCAGCGCGCCGGTGGGGAAGTCCGGGCCCTTGACGATGCCGGTCAGCGCAGCCTGGCGCTCCTCGCGATCGGCATCCGGATGCGCCAGCAGCCACTGGGCGGCGGCCGCGATCTCGCGCAAGTTGTGGGGCGGGATATTGGTTGCCATGCCTACCGCGATGCCCGAACTCCCGTTGACCAGCAGGTTGGGGAACCGGGCCGGCAGGACCAGCGGCTCGAGCGTGCGGCCGTCGTAGTTGGGCCCGAAATTGACGGTGTCCTCGTCGATGTCGCGGACCATCTCCATGGCCAACGGGGCCATGCGGCACTCGGTGTACCGCTGAGCGGCGGCCGGGTCGTTGCCGGGGGACCCGAAATTGCCCTGGCCTTGGACGAGCGGGTAGCGGAGGGACCATGGCTGCGCGAGGCGGACCAAGGCGTCGTAGATCGCGCTGTCACCATGCGGGTGGTAGCTGCCCATGACGTCGCCGACCACGCGTGCACTCTTGGAGAAGTTGCGATCGGGCCGGTACCCACCGTCGTACATCGCGTACAGCACCCGTCGATGGACCGGCTTCAATCCGTCGCGCACATCGGGGAGCGCCCGCGACACGATGACCGACATGGAGTAGTCGAGATACGACCGCTGCATCTCCGTCTGGAGGTCGACCGGCTCGATACGGCCGTGCTGGCCGGGACTGACGTCCTCGGTGGTCACGTCGTCAGGCACGAGGGTTCTCCGATGCTCGTCAGGTGGGGCGGTCAGATGTCCAGGAAACGCACGTCGCGCGCGTTCTGCTGGATGAAGTTGCGGCGTGACTCGACGTCCTCGCCCATGAGCACGCTGAACATCTCGTCGGCCTGGGCGGCGTCGTCGAGGGTGACCCGCAGCAGGACGCGGTGCTCAGGATCCATGGTGGTGTCCCAGAGCTCGTCGGCATTCATCTCGCCGAGCCCCTTGTATCGCTGGACGGCCTCCTCCTTGGGCAGCCGACGCCCGGCCGCAATGCCGGCCTCGATGAGCGCGTCGCGCTCGCGATCGGAGTAGGCGAAGTCAGCGACCTCTCGCGACCACTTGATCTTGTACAGCGGCGGCTGCGCCAGGAAGACGAAGCCCTGCTCGACGAGGGGCTTCATGAAGCGGAACAGCAGCGTGAGCAGGAGCGTGCGGATGTGCTGGCCGTCAACGTCGGCGTCGGCCATCAGCACAACCTTGTGGTACCGCAGACGGTTGATGTCGAACTCGTCCTGGATGCCGGTGCCGAAGGCAGAGATGAGTGCCTGCACCTCGTTGTTCTGCAGCACCTTGTCGATGCGGGCCTTCTCGACATTGATGATCTTGCCGCGGATCGGGAGGATCGCCTGGGTGCGGGGGTCACGGCCCTGGCGGGCCGAGCCGCCGGCAGAGTCCCCCTCGACTATGTAGACCTCGCACTCCTCGGGCTCGCGGCTGGAGCAGTCGATGAGCTTGCCCGGCATGCCGGCGCCGCCCAGCAGGCCCTTGCGGTTGCGGGCGAGGTCGCGCGCCTTGCGCGCAGCCATGCGCGCCGTAGCCGCGTTGACCGCCTTGCGCGCGATCTCCTTGCCCTCGGCCGGGTTCTTCTCCAGCCACTCGCCGAGTTGGTCGTTGACGACCTTCTGGACGAAGGCCTTCATCTCGGTGTTGCCGAGCTTCGCCTTGGTCTGCCCCTCGAACTGCGGCTCCATCAGCTTGACGCTCACGATCGCGGTGAGCCCTTCGCGGACGTCATCACCGCTGAGGTTGGGGTCCTTCTCCTTGAGGATGTTCCATTCGCGGGCGAACTTGTTCATCAGCGTCGTCAAGGCCGAGCGGAAGCCCTCCTCGTGGGTGCCGCCCTCGGTCGTGTTGATGGTGTTCGCGAACGTGTACACCGACTCGCTGTAGGTGGTGTTCCACTGCATGGCGATCTCGGCGCTCATCCGCTGGTCGTCGGACTCGGACTCGATGTCGATGACCGATGGGTTGGCGACGCCCTTGCTGGCGTTGATGTGCTTGACGAAGTCCGCGATGCCGCCCTCGTAGTGGAAGCGCACGCGGCGGACCCGCTCCGACTCCGGGACCGACGGCTCTGACTCGTCGTCGAAGTCGACGATGGCGGGGGCCCGTTCGTCGATGAGCTCGAGGGTCAGCCCCTTGTTGAGGACGGCCATCTCCTGGAAGCGCCGCGCAAGCGTGGTGAAGTCGTAGTGAGTGGTCTCGAAGATCTCGCCGTCAGCCCAGAAGGTAATCGTGGTGCCCGTGTCGTCGGCCGCCTCCTGCTTCGCGAGCGGGGCAGTGGGCACGCCGCGGAGGAAGGACTGCCGATAGACATGCCCGTCCCGGCGCACCTCGACGTCGAGGTTCGTGGACAGAGCGTTGACGACGGACACGCCGACCCCGTGCAGCCCGCCGGACACCGAGTACCCCGACCCGCCGAACTTGCCGCCGGCGTGCAGGACGGTGAGGACGACCTCGACGGCCGGCTTGCCCTCGCTGGCAACGATGTCGACCGGGATGCCCCGGCCGTCGTCGATGCACCGGACGCCCCCGTCGGCGAGCAGCGTGACCGTGATCGTGGACGCGTACCCGGCCATCGCCTCGTCGACTGAGTTGTCGACGACCTCCTGGACGAGGTGGTGCAGGCCCCGCTCCCCCGTGGATCCGATGTACATGCCCGGGCGCTTGCGAACAGCGTCGAGGCCTTCAAGAACCGTGATCGCGCTGGCGTCATACGACACGCTGGGCGAGCCCCCTTGAGATGGATGACGTCCCGCTCCTGGCGGGTCGAGAACTCCCGTCAGTCTACCTGTTCGGGGTGACATCGATAGCCACGCCACGGGGCGTAGGGGGCATTCGGGGTGGCTGGACCCCCCAGTCACAATCACCCCTACGAAAAGCGGCTGTTATCGGCGTTCAGGTGCCTTCAGTGGCCTTCTAGCCGTAGGTGTCGCGCGGGCCTCGGCCCTTCACCCGGCGGGGACCGGCGGACCACGACGGAGCCTGCGGACCCACAACCGAGATCCGGGTCACCACCCCGGAACCGACCGCCTCGTTGACCGCGCGGTGGAGGGCGGGCAGCAGCAGGCGCACCTGCGTCGCCCAGGCGGTGGAGTCGGCCCGCACGGTCAGCTCCCCATCCGCGAACGCGGCTGGCGTGACGTGCTCGGCCAGTTCGGCCCCAACCGCCGCCGGCCACGCCGACATCAAGCGCGCGACCGCGGCCTGATCGGTCCAGCCCAGGTCGCGCATCAGCCGCTCCAGCGCGTCACCGACGAGCGCCGGATCACGGCCGTCGGAGTAGGAAGCCCGCGCCCCCCGGCGACGCCGCGCGGTGGCGGGGGAGGTGGACGACGTCGCCCGGCGAAGTGCTGCGGCGGCGGCGGCGGCCGGCGCGGCCGGGTCGGGGATCGGCTCGGGTGGAACGTCGAGATCATCCGGCATCCGAGACGGCCCCCTTCGTGACCCGGAGGCGCCGCCCACTCAGCTCGCGCGGCACGTCGTCGTCGACCGCAGCGGTGATCAGGACCTGTGCCGCAGCCTTGACCCGATCGGTGAGCCGAGAGCGTCGGGCCGCATCAAGTTCGGCGAAGACATCGTCGAGGATGAGGACGGGGTCCTCGCCATCGGACTGCAGGACGTCGAGCGAGCCGATCCGCAACGCCAACGCGATCGACCATGACTCCCCGTGCGAGGCGTAGCCCTTGGCTGGCGAGTCACCGAGAACCAGCGTGATGTCGTCGCGATGCGGGCCGACCAGCGTGACACCGCGAGCCCTCTCCTCGCGCCGCCGGGCCGCGAGCGCCGTGCGGAGGGCCTCCCGCCACTGCGGCCGGTCGGCTGACTGCGGGGCAGCTTCGCCTGCACTCGAGGCGTACACCATGGCCAGGTCGCTGGCGCTCACCGCGTCCTGCCCGCCTGCGATGAGTGAGTACGCGGCGGCCACGTGCGGGCGCAACTCCTCGATCGCTGCGACTCTCGCGGCGATCAGCTCGCCGCCGGCATCAATGAGCTGCTCGTCCCAGACGCCAAGGGTGCCATCGATATCCGCGCCGTGCGCTGCACCCGACCGCAGCAAGGCGTTGCGCTGGCGAAGAACACGATCGAAGTCCGCCTTCACGCCATGCATGCGTGGAGTCCGCTGCACGAGAAGGTCGTCGATGAATCGCCGGCGATCCGAAGGATCCCCTTTGACGAGGGCCAGGTCCTCGGGGGCAAACATCACCGAGCGCACCAGTCCGACGAGCTCACGGGGCCGGGCCACGGGGGACTTGTTGAGTCGAGCCCGGTTGCTGCGTCCCGGATTGAGCTCGAGCTCGAGCAGCACCGAGCGCTCCTGGCTGACCACCTCGATCCCGATGACCGCTCGCTCTGCGCCGATGCGCACGAGAGGCCCGTCGGTGGCAACGCGATGGCTGGCGAGGACCGAGGCGTAGGAGATGGCCTCAACGAGGTTGGTCTTGCCCTGCCCGTTCGCTCCGACGAAGGACGTGACGCCCGGCTCGAGATCGACAGTGATGTCCTCGTAGGAACGGAAGTCGGCCAGCCGCACTTCCTTCACCCACACGAGGATCAGCCGGTGAGGCGGACGGGCATCAGGAGGTACTTGTAGGCATCGCTGACAGTGCCGTCGTCGGATACGCCGGTGAGGACGGCCGGCCGGCTCTGCTGGGTGAAGCTGAACCGGGTGACGGCAGTCCCGACGGCCGCCAGGCCGTCCAGTAGGTACGAGGGATTGAATGCGATGTCGATGGAGTCGCCGTCGAGCGCGCTCTCCAGTACGTCAACGGCCTTGGCGTCCTCTCCTGTGCCGGCCCGAAGAGTGAGCTCGGCGCCCTCGAACTCCAGCCGCACCGGGGTGTTCCGCTCGGCCACCAGTGCCACGCGCTTCACGGCCTCGATGAGGGCGGAGGTATCAACGTTCGCGACCGCCGCGGACTCAGTGGGCAGGAGGGACTGGTACTTCGGGAACTCACCATCCAGCAGCCGCGTGGTCGTGCGGCGACCGTGTCCCTCGAACCCGATGAGCCCTTCGCCGGCTCCGCCATCCGACAGTGCGATGACGACGATGTCGACATCCGCCAGCGACTTAGCGGTGTCGGCCAGGGTCCTGGCCGGCACAAGCGCATGGCTGGACACGGACGGGGCCTGCGGCGACCAGATGAACTCACGTACGGCCAACCGGTAGCGATCGGTGGCCGCCAGGATGATGGAGGACCCCTCGATCTCCATGCGGATGCCGGTGAGGGTCGGCAACGTGTCGTCGCGGCCCGCGGCGATCGCCACCTGCGCGACGGCGGACGCGAACATGCCACCAGGAACCGTGCCCGATGCCGTGGGCATCACCGGCAATTGCGGGTAGTCCTCGACCGGGAGGGTGGGAAGGGTGAAGGACGACCTTCCGCAGGTGATGGAGATCCGCGTCCCCTCACTCTCGATCTGAACGAGCTGGGGTGGCAATGACCTGGCGATGTCGGCGAGGAGTCGGCCGGACACCAAGGTCGTGCCTGGAGTCGCGACATCGGCGGGAACGTCGACGCGGGCGGACACCTCGTAGTCAAACGAGCTCAGGGTCAGGCCGGTCTCCGACGCGGTGAGGACGAGGCCAGCGAGCACCGGAAGGGAGGGGCGGGAGGGCAGGGTCCGGGCAGCCCAGGCGACCGACTCCGCGAGCACGTCACGCTCGACCCGAAGCTTCACGATGTCCTCCATAGTCAGCAAGAGGGGTCAGTCTGGCAGAAAGCGCCCCTGCTGCGGTTGCCTTGGCAAGGCGACGCGGTTATCCACGGTCCTTGCCCACATGGTTGTTCACTGACATATCCCACTGAAGATGTCGTCATCGTCGTAGGTCCTGTGGATCGCGTGGACAACTGCCGTTCTACCCGGTCAGACAGCGTGGCGCGATCCCCAGGCCTTGGGGACGGACCCCAACATACTGTGGATAACCGACGCCAGTTCCGGGGTCACTGACGTCCACCGACCAGGCCGGCGCATGTTGTCCACCGGCCGGGAGGAATTCACCCTACTGGCGACGACGTTATCCACAGGATGTCCACGGCCGGCACCCGCATCGCTCTGTCCACAGGTGGGGAAAGGATGGGGACAGTGAGAACATCTGTGACGCGTGTGATGTAACGGGACGGTCAACTACACCATGGTGCGCGGCTGCGACCGGATCCTGCTGGTCAGGTCGGTGACCTGGTTGAACAGGCTCCGCCGCTCCGCCATCAACTGCCGGATCTTGCGGTCGGCGTGCATCACCGTGGTGTGGTCTCGTCCCCCGAACGCCTGCCCGATCTTGGGCAGCGACAGATCCGTCAACTCGCGGCACAGGTACATGGCGATCTGGCGGGCCGTCACGAGTACCCGTGAACGACTGGAGCCGCACAGATCGTCGACCGTGACACCGAAGTACTGGGCTGTGGCGGCCATGATCTGGGCCGCGGTGATCTCGGGTCCGGTGTCCGACGGCAGCAGGTCCTTCAGGACGATCTCGGTCGTGGCAAGGTCAACGGGCTGCCGATTGAGGCTCGCGAATGCCGTGACGCGGATAAGGGCACCCTCGAGTTCCCGGATGTTGCTCGAGATCTTCGATGCGATGTACTCGAGGACCTCAGGCGGGGCCACGAGCCGCTCCTGGGCGCTCTTCTTGCGCAGGATCGCTATGCGGGTCTCGAGGTCGGGCGGCTGGACGTCGGTGATGAGGCCCCATTCGAAGCGGGACAGCATGCGATCCTCGAAGCTGGGGAGTTGCTTGGGGGGCAAGTCCGAGGTGACGACGATCTGCTTATTGGCGTTGTGCAGGGTGTTGAAGGTGTGGAAAAACTCTTCCTGCGTCTGGACTTTTCCGCTCAGGAACTGGATGTCGTCGACAAGCAGGATGTCAACGTCGCGATAGCGGCGCTGGAAGCTCGCGGCCTTGTCGTCGCGGATGCTGTTGATGAACTCGTTGGTGAATTCCTCGGAACTGACGTAGCGGACGCGCGTGCCCTTGTACAGGGTGCGGGCGTAGTGCCCGATCGCGTGAAGCAGGTGGGTCTTGCCCAGGCCGGAACCGCCGTAGATGAACAGCGGGTTGTAAGCGCGCGCAGGCTGCTCGGCCACGGCGACCGCGGCCGCGTGGGCGAATCGATTGCTGGACCCGATGACGAACGTCTCGAAGGTGTACTTGTCATTGAGCCGACCGTCTTCACTGCGCGTGCCCGGAGACCCGGTGCCCGGCCGCGCCGACTCGTCGCGTCGGTCGGGAGAGAGGGCGACCGGTGCCCCCGGATCGGCATAAGTGGCATCGGCCACCTCGTCGGTGGTCTCGTCGAGGGCGGGGTCGACCGAATCCTCGACGGTCACGGCGATCCTGATGTCGCGGCCGAGGGTGGCCGAAAGTGCCTCGACGATGACGGGACGCAGCCGGGTCTCCAGGACGTCTTTGGTGAACTCGTTTGGCGCCGCGATGAGGGCCGTGTCGTTGACCAGGCCGATGGGTCGGGTGAGGTCGACGAACGCTCGTTGTTGAGGAGTCAGGCTGCCATCGGACAGGGTCGCGATTGCGGTGGCCCAGACCTTGTCGAGGTCGTCGGTCTGGTCCATGAAGTCCCCTATCGGCAGGCTGTCCACATGTTTATCCACAGATGTGGAACAGGTCCGGTGACCTTAGCCAGAACCTGCGTCAGCAGACAAGTGGTGCTGTTTCCGAGGGGGAGAATCGACTCGATCGCCTGCTGGGCTGGCCGGTTTGACCCATCCACAGTGGGTTCCGTACGCTAATGCGGCTGATCGCAGCATTCGATCCGCGTTCGCCGCCTTCCCCGTTTTCTCAGGAGTCCACCCATGAAGCGCACCTTCCAGCCCAATACTCGCCGTCGGGCAAAGACCCACGGCTTCCGGGCTCGGATGCGCACCCGCGCGGGCCGGGCCATCATCGCCGCGCGTCGCGGCAAGGGCCGCGAGCAGCTCTCCGCCTAGCCTCGTGCTTCCCGCCGCTCACCGACTGAGGTCGGCGGCGCAGTTCCGGGCCACCACTCGCAGCGGCAGCAAGGCGGCCAGGCGCAGCGTCATCGCCTACGTGCTGCCGCCCAGCCCGACCGAGCCGGCCCTGTCAACGGCCATGGCGGGGCTTATTGTCAGCCGGTCCGTGGGCGGCTCGGTCGTCCGCCACCGCGCGGCCCGACGGCTGCGGGCCAGTGTCGCGGGCCTGCTGCCCGCACTGCCGTCCGGGACCACGGTCGTGCTGCGGGCACTGCCAGGCGCTGCCGAGGACCTGGAGTTGCCGGCGCAGGTGGCCAGCGCCATCGACCAGGCGCTCAACCACGCGGTGACCAGGACCCGATGACCGTCCTGTCCGGGTCGTGGCGCGCTGTGGTCTGGGCCTGGGACCACAGCGTGGGGTTCATCCTGACCTGGTTGTTGATCGGGATCATCAGCCTGTACCGCATGGTGATCTCTCCGGTGCTGCCGCCGACCTGCCGTTTTCATCCCAGTTGCTCGGCGTATGGCCTCGAGGCGGTCCGGACCCACCAAGGCTTGAAAGGCGGCATCCTGACGGCCTGGCGGATCCTGCGCTGCAACCCGTGGAACAAGGGGGGAGTGGACCCGGTTCCGGCCGTGGGACGCTGGTTACCGGACGTGCATCCAAACGGCGAACCGCGATCTGGAACGATGGGCACTCGCAGCGTGCCCGACGCCCGTCCAGGCACCTAGGGAAGGCCGACGACCTTGTTCATTCTCGACTGGCTGAAGATCGCGGTCAGCTGGATCCTCGTGACGTTCGAGGGCCTGCTCAGCGCGATCGGCATGGACCCCGCCAGTGGGTGGACGTGGACGCTGTCGATCGTCGGCCTGGTGATCGTCATTCGGATCGCCCTCATCCCGTTGTTCGTGCGGCAGATCAAGAGCCAGCGCAACCTGCAGTTGATCCAGCCGCAGATGAAGGAGATCCAGAAGAAGTACGCAGGCGACCGCGAGAAGCAGTCGCAGGAGATGATGAAGCTCTATCGCGAGACCGGGACCAACCCGCTCGCATCGTGTCTGCCGATCATCCTGCAAGCGCCGATCTTCTTTGCCCTGTTTAGTGTTTTGCAGGGCATCGCCATGTATCCGGCGAACCCGGCCGACGATCCGGGATACGTAGCACCAGGCGTGTTTCAGTGGGAGCAATACTCGGATCTCCTCCCGCTGGCGCACAACGCGGAGATCTTCGGGGTGCCGCTGTACGGCACCTTCATGAATGCCGACGAGACGCCGAACCCGACAGCGACTCGGATCCTGGCGATCATCCTGATCATCTGCATGACGACGACGACGTTCCTGACCCAGCGCCAATTGATCGTGAAGAACAGCGCGCCTGACAACCCGATGGTGAAGCAGCAGAAGATCCTGCTGTACGTCTTCCCGGTCATCTTCGCGGTGTCCGGCATCAACTTCCCGATCGGCGTGCTGACGTACTGGTTCACCACGAACCTGTGGTCGATGGGCCAGCAGTTCTGGGTCATCCGCAACAACCCGCAACCGGGGACACCGGCGTTCGAAGCCAAGGAGGCGCGACAACGGGCGAAGTCCGCGGCGAAGCAACTCCCGGCGCCGCCCACCGACCCCACGACCGAAGTTTCCGACACAGCGTCGGATAATCCTGCCCGGGTGCAGCCGAAGAAGCAGTCACGCAGCCAGCGCAAGAAGAAGTAGCAGCATCGGCGGCCACGCCGACGTACCTGGGTCCGCCGGACCCCCTGATCACGTGGAGCAGTTCATGAGTGACGCAACGATCGTCGACCAGTCCGACAATGTGGAGCAGGTCGAGCAGGAGCACCGGGGCGATCCCCCAGAGACGGCAGCGGACGACACGGCAGCGGACGAGACGGCACCGGGCGAGACCGGCCAGAAGGGGAAGTCAGGCAAGGCGGCGTTGCTTGAGGAGGAGGGCGACGCCGCGGCTGACTACATCGAAGGCCTGCTGGAGATCGCCGACCTCGACTATGACATCGAGGTCGGGGTCGAGGGCAGCCGCGCCATGGTCGTGGTGGAGGAAGCGGCCGCCGGGGACCTCGATCACCTGGTCGGTCGAGACGGGGCGGTGCTGGACGCGCTGCAGGAGCTCACCAGGCTGGCCGCGACCCGCGAGACCGGTGAGCGGTCCCGCCTGATGCTGGACGTGGCCGGGTTCCGCGCCGCTCGCCGCGCCGAACTGGTGACCCTGGCCGAGTCCGCGATCGCTGAGGCCCAGCGCACCGGCGCACCCGTTCGGTTGGACCCCATGTCCCCGTTCGAACGCAAGGTCGTGCACGATGCCGTGGCCGGCGCCGGTCTGGCGAGCGAGTCCGAAGGGGACGAGCCGTCCCGCTACGTGGTCATCCGCACCGCGTAGCTCCTCATGGTTTCCCGTGAAACGGACCCACCCGACCTGCCCGGTTGGCTGGCCCCCTACGCGGAACCCCTCCAGGCGTTCGCCGACCTGCTCGCCGGACCCGGAGTCGATCGCGGGCTGATCGGCCCGCGAGAGGTGCCTCGGCTGTGGCAGCGCCACCTCCTCAACTGCGCCGTCGTCGCCGAGCCGTCGCTGGGCCTCGTTCCCACCGGAGCCTCGGTGGCCGATGTCGGGAGCGGCGCGGGCCTGCCCGGACTGGTCTGGGCAATCGTCCGGCCGGACGTCACGGTTCACCTCCTTGAGCCACTTCTGCGACGCACGGTGTTCCTCAGTGAGGCCGTGCAGGCCTTGAACCTTTCCGATCGCGTACGCGTGGTCCGCGTCCGCGGCGAGCAGGCCCCGCGGGAGGGCGGCTGGGAGCCGGTCGACGTTGTCACTGCTCGGGCCGTGGCTCCACTGGGACGCCTGGTCGGCTGGACGGTTCCGCTGCTGGCCGACGGTGGGCGGCTCGTCGCACTGAAGGGCTCCAGCGCTCCAGACGAACTTGCGGAGGCAGCAGCCCAGGCCGCCGCCGCCGGCCTGGTCCACCTAGAGGTGCGGGTGTGCGGGAGTGGAGTGGTCGAGCCCCCGACAACCGTCATCACGGGCATCCGTGGTGCGGCAGAATGACGCCATGCCCGACACCGACAGCCACGCCGTGAGCGGGCTGGGGTGGCCCGAGACAGTCGATGAGCAACGCGGCGAAGCCGCGGCCCACGATGTTCCACGTGAAACGAGCACCGCGGGCCTGGGTTGGCCCGCGTGACCCGCATCATCACCGTCGCCAATCAGAAGGGTGGCGTCGGCAAGACCACCAGCACGGTCAACATCGCCGCGGCACTGGCGCAGTCCGGCCACCGGGTACTGGTGATCGACCTGGATCCCCAGGGCAATGCCTCGACCGCACTCGGCGTCGACCACCACGAGGGAACCGAAGGCATCTACGAGGTGCTCACCTCCGATGTCACGATCGCCGACGTGGTGCAGGCGTGCCCGGATGTTCCTGGCCTGTCGGTCGTCCCCGCCACGATCGACCTGGCCGGGGCCGAGATCGAGCTGGTCGCCCAGGTGGCCCGGGAATACCGATTGTCGCGGGCCATCGACTCCTACCGAGCCGGCCACGAGGACCAGGTAGACATCGTCCTGCTTGACTGCCCGCCGAGCCTGGGCCTGCTGACCCTGAATGGGCTAGTGGCCGCGCGGGAGCTGTTGCTGCCGATCCAGTGCGAGTACTACGCACTCGAGGGCCTGTCCCAACTGCTGCGGACGGTCGACATGGTGCGCACCCACCTCAACCCCGGCCTCCAGGTGGGCGCCATCCTGCTGACCATGTACGACGGACGCACCCGGCTCGCGTCGCAGGTGGCTGACGAAGTGCGAACCCACTTCGGAGCCCAGGTTCTTGACACGGTGATCCCTCGTTCCGTCCGGCTCTCGGAAGCCCCCTCCTACGGACAGACGGTGATCACCTACGACCCCGCATCGCCGGGCGCCATTGCCTATCGGGAGGCGGCCGCCCAGCTCGCCGGCATGGGCACTGCTCCGGCACGATCCACAGACTTATCCACAGACAATATACAATAAAAGCGACAAATGGGGGCTAGTTGTCCCCCGATTGGAGGATCCATGGCGGCGCCCAAGCGCGGCCTGGGCCGGGGCCTGGGCGCACTGATTCCGGGTGTCGATCCTTCCCCGCCAGCCGAGCACGGTCAGCAGGTGGACGCACCGTCGGCAGGGTCACCCGTAGGCCCCGTGCCCGGGGTGGCCATCGGCGCCACCTATGCCGAATTGCCCATCGATGTGGTCGTACCGAACCCGCGCCAGCCCCGGGAGGTGTTCGACGAGGACTCCCTCGCGGAGTTGGTCTTCTCGATCAAGGAGATCGGCCTGCTCCAGCCGGTCGTCGTTCGGCGGGGCGCCGGCGGCAATTACGAGCTCGTCGCCGGGGAGCGACGCCTGCGCGCCTGCCGGGAGGCGGGCCTGGCCGTCATCCCGGCCATCATCCGGGACACAGACGACGACGCCATGCTCCGCGACGCCCTGCTGGAGAACCTGCACCGGGCCGACCTCAATGCCCTGGAGGAGGCCGCCGCCTACCAGCAACTCCTATCGGACTTCGGCTGCACGCAGGACGAACTCGCCCGGCGCATCGGACGCTCGCGCCCGCAGGTCAGCAATACCCTCCGACTGCTCAAGCTGCCCCCGGATGTCCAGCGCCGGGTCGCTGCCGGCGTCATCAGCGCGGGGCACGCCCGTGCCCTGCTCGCGCTGGACGATCCCGCTGCCATGGATGCGCTGGCCCAGCGGATCGTCTCCGAGGGACTGAGCGTGCGCGCGGTCGAGGAGATCGTCCTCGTTGGTGCTCCTGAGGCCCGCAAGCGCCGACGCAGGGTCTCCGTATCTCGTGATCCGGATGTCTCTGACGCCCTGACGGAGTCGGCCGAGCGGATCGGCGGTGTGCTCGACACCACCGTGGGTTTCGAGGGGTTCACGACGTTGCGGTCGCGCGGACGCATTGTCATCGAGTGCGCGGACGCCTCCGACGCTGCCCGGATCGCGGACGTGATCGCCGGACGATGACCGGCTGGCGAAGCCTGGCCGCTAACGCGTGACGGCGACCTCGACCAGTCCAGCCACCAGGTCACCGAGAGCAAGGTCGGCCTCGGCCAGCGCCTGCGGGAAAAGGGATGTCTCGGTCATTCCCGGCGCCACGTTCACCTCGAGGAACCACGGACGACCTTCCTCATCGATGATGAGGTCGGTGCGCGAGAAGTCGACGAGCCCGAGCAGCGCATGCACATCAAGTGCCACCGCCTGGGCGCCGCGGGCCGACTCATCAGCGAGTCGAGCCGGGCAGAAGAACTCGGTCGTTCCCGCCGTGTACCGAGCGCTGTAGTCGTACAGCTCGCCTGGCGGCACGATCTCCACGGCGGACAGGGCCAGCAGGTCGGCGTCGCGTTCGAAGACGCTCACGGCCACCTCGACTCCGGCGATGTAGCGCTCGAGCATGACGACGTCGCCGTACGCGAACGCCCCGACCATGGCGGCGGGCAGGTCGGCCGACCGATGCACGATGGACGTGCCGAGGGATGACCCTCCCTTCGTCGGCTTGACGACGAGCGGCAGGCCCACTTGTTCGACCACGGCGTCTAGGACTGCGCTGGCACCGAGCTCACGGAACGTCGACTGCGGCATCGCCACGCATGGCGGCGTGTTGATGCCCGCCTGTTCCGCGAGCCGCTTTGCCACCGGCTTGTCGAAGGCGAGTCGACTGGCCGCCGCAGGGGAGCCGAGGAACGGAATTCTCAATGACTCCAACACATCCCGGAGAGCACCGTCCTCACCGGCCGCACCATGCAGGAGTGGCACGATGCAGTCGGGACGGTGATCGCGGAGCCGCGCGAGCAGCCCAGCATCAACATCGTGCTCGCGCACCTCCCAGTCGGGTCGGTCGGTGCGGAGCGCTTCAGCCACTCGGCGGCCCGAGCGCAGCGAGACATCGCGTTCCGCGGACAGGCCGCCCGCGAGGACCAGTACGTGCATGCCGCTCCTACTGCAGGTTGGGCGCCGGCACGGACGTGCCCGACACGGGATTCAGGCCGTGTGTTGTGCCGAAGGTCTGGGCGAGCTCGAGCTCGGACTCGATGACCGCGGCGAGCCGCCGCACGCCCTCGCGGATGCGGTCCGGTTCGGGGTAGCAATAGGACAGGCGAAGGTTCTGGCGACCCTGCCCGTTGACGTAGAAGCCGGTCCCTGGCACGTAGGCGACCAGGTTGGCAACGGCTCGCGGCAGCATTGCCGTGGCGTCGAGTCCATGCGGCAACGTGAGCCAGGAGTAGAAGCCGCCGGCCGGGATGGTCCAGGTCGTGCCTTCGGGCATCAGGGCCTGCAGCGACTCCAGCAGTGCGTCGCGGCGTTCGCGGTAGACCTCCTGGAAGGTCTTGATCTGCTCGCGCCACGGCTGGGTGGCGAGGTACTCCGACACGGTGAGCTGGGCGTAGTTGGATGGGCAGAGCACGGCGGCCTCGGCCGCGAGGACGAGCTTCTCTCGCACGCCATGCGGGGCGACCGCCCAGCCCACGCGCAGACCCGCGGCGATGGTCTTGGAGAACGAGCCCAAGTAGATGACCCCATCGGCGTCATCGGCCCGGATCGCGCGCGGCGGCTCGCCTTCGAAGCCGAGCAGTCCATACGGGTCGTCCTCGAGCAGCGCGATGCCCTCACGCTGGGCGATCGCCAGCACCTCGGCGCGGCGACCGGGCCCTTGAGTGACGCCTGCCGGATTGTGGAAGCTGGGGATCGTGTAGATGAGCTTGATCCGCTGGCCGGCCAAGCGGACGCGGGCGATCGCCTCCTCAAGAGCGGACGGGACAAGGCCCTCCTCGTCCATCGCGACGTGCACGACGTTGCACTCATACGAGCGAAACACCCCGAGCGCACCGACGTAGGAGGGTGACTCAACCAGGACGACGTCGCCGGGGTCGCAGAAGACGCGCGTAACGAGGTCGAGGGCCATCTGCGAGCCCGTGGTCACCACGATGTCGTCCGGGTGAGCGGTGACGCCCACTTCCGCGATGACCTGCAGGATCTGCTCGCGCAGGGTGACATCGCCCTGGCCGGAGCCATACTGCAGGGCCACGTCTCCACGCTCGTACAGCAGCCGTTGAGCCGTGCTGGCGAGCATTTCCACGGGTAGCGCCTGCACGAAAGGCATGCCGCCGGCGAGCGAGACGACCTCGGGGCGGGACGCGACGGCGAACAATGCCCGGATCTCGGAGGCTCGCATGGCGTGGGCGCGACTGGCGTATGCATCCACCCAGGGATCCAGCCGTGTGCCGGTCATCGTCACCTCCGCCTCCGCGGCCGCGCCGCGATTCCTGCCCTGTCCCGCCAGGGTCATGACGACTTACGATAGGGCCCGGCGAAGGGATCCCTGACATGCGGCGTCTGCTGGCACTCGCCGGGCTCGTGGCGGCGGGTGTGCTGCTGGGCTTCGTCGCCCGGCTCGTCTGGCCGCGTCCAGCGGCCGAGGCCTACCGGCCCGCCGGTTGAGCCTGCGTCAGCGCGGGGCGCAGAACCTGGTCACTGCTGCGGCGAGGCCCTCGGCCACGGTGTCCTGGAAGGCCGGGTTCACCAGCCGCCGGGCGTCGGCCTCGTTCGAGAGGTAGCCCATCTCGACCCTGATCGCCGGCATCTTGGTCAGCCGCAGGAGGTCCCAGCCGCGCGGATGGGTCTGGCAGTCCAGCAGGTCGGTCCGGGCATGCAGTTCCTCCTGCACGAGCTCGGCCAGGATGCGGCCCGCTGGTGAGTGCGCACCCCCGTGCGCGTCGCCAAAGTAGAAGGTCACCACGCCGTTCGGCATCGGACTGGCGACGTGATTGACTCCCAGCGACAGGACGATGTCGGCACCCGTCTCGTTTGCGAACTGCGCACGCGCCCGGTCGTCCGGCGCATCCGCCTGCAGGGCTCGGGTCAGCAGCACCTGCGTGCCCAGCGCGGCCAGTCGGCCCTCGACACGTACCGCGATGGCATGGCAGACATCGGCTCCCGAGCCATCCCCGGGATCAAGGACCACCACCTTGTCGGCTACTCCCGTCTGGAGCTCGGCCAGGGTGATGTGCTCGCGGAGCGTGGTCGCGTTGCCTCCGGAGACGGTGCGCACGAGCCGGTCGAAGGCCCGGAAGGTGTCCGGGCCGCACGTCCCGTCGGAGGTGACCCCGACTCCCGCCTGAAACTCGCGCAGAGCCGTGTCCGTCTGCGGGCCGAACAGCCCGTCCTGGCGTCCTGCCGCGAAGCCGAGCTCGCTGAGCCGACGCTGCAGCTCCGTCACATCGTCGCCACTCATGACGTGGCCGGGGGTGTACGAGAGCACGCGGTCGCCGAGCTGCCAGCGCGCCTCCTCGAGGCGACGGAAGGTCTGCGGACCAACGATCCCGTCGACCGTGATGCCCCGCTCCTGCTGGAAGGAGCGGACGGCGTGATCGAGGACGTCGTCAAACACGAGTGGGTCCTCGGCGGTGGCCGGGCACAACCCCAACTGCGTGAGCCGTGCGCGAACCTCGGCCACGGCAGGCCCCCGGGCACCACGACGCATCATGCCGGCACAGCCTCAGCGGGCGGCTCGGCGAGCCCGGCGTCGGGCTCCCCGGGGGTCACCGGACTACAGATACGGAGCGAGGTCCGCCAGGAGCGCGGCCTTGGGCTTGGCACCGATGATGGTCTTGACGATCTGGCCGCCCTTGTAGACGTTCATCGTCGGGATCGACGTGATGCCGTACGAGGCTGCCGTCTGCGGGTTCTCGTCGACGTTGAGCTTGGCGATGACGACGCCGTCGTTCTCGGAGGCGATCTCCTCGAGGATCGGGGCCACCATCTTGCAAGGCCCGCACCACTCCGCCCAGAAGTCGACGATCACCGGCTTGTCGCTGAGCAGCACGTCGTCGGCGAACGTGGCGTCGGTGACCTTCTTCGTTGCTCCCATGTGTCTTCTCCGGGTGTGAGTTGTCGGGTTGCGGGGTGTGCGGCGGATGTCCGGTCAGGCTACTCGCTCGCTGCGAGGTAGCGCTCGGCGTCGAGGGCGGCGGCGCAGCCGGACCCTGCGGCGGTGATGGCCTGGCGGTAGGTGTGGTCGACGAGGTCGCCGCAGGCGAAGACGCCCGGCAGGCTGGTGGCGGTGCTGCGCCCGGCGACCTGGACGTAGCCCTCGTCGTCGAGGTCGACCTGGCCCTTGACGAGCTCGGATCGCGGATCATGTCCGATGGCGACGAACAGCCCGGTGACGGGGAGCTCGCGCAGGTCCCCGGTCGCGGTGTCGCGCAGGGTGATGGCGGACACCTTGGCGTCGCCGGCGATGTCGGCCACCTCGCTGTTCCACGCGTACGAGATCTTGGGGTTCGCGAAGGCGCGCTCGACCATGATCTTCGAGGCGCGCAGGGCGTCCCGGCGGTGCACGAGGGTGACGGACTTCGCGAACCGGGTCAGGAAGGTGGCCTCCTCGATTGCGGAGTCGCCCCCGCCTACCACGGCGATGTCCTGGTCTCGGAAGAAGAAGCCGTCGCAGGTGGCGCACCAGGACACACCGTGCCCGGACAGTCGCTTCTCGTTCTCCAGGCCCAGCTCGCGGTAGGCCGAGCCCATGGCCAGGATGACCGACCGGGCCCGGTGGGTGGTGCCGGATCCGTCGACGACGGTCTTGACCGGTCCGGACAGGTCCATGCTGGTGATGTCGTCGGTGACTAGCTCGGCACCGAACCTGGCCGCCTGGGCGCGCATCGCCTCCATGAGGGCCGGGCCCATGATCCCGTCGGTGAAGCCCGGGAAGTTCTCGACCTCGGTGGTGTTCATGAGGGCGCCGCCGGCCGTGACCGAGCCTTCGAAGACGAGGGGGGCGAGCTGGGCGCGGGCGGCGTACACGGCGGCCGTGTAGCCGGCCGGGCCGGAGCCCACGATGATCACGTTCCTGACGTCGCTCACGCGAGCCAACCCCTCTCCAGGCCGGTGGGTGGATACCTCAGGGGGTATCCACTGACGTGCTCAACGATCCTACGGGCGGGCCCATTCCCGGCACCCGGGGGTCGGCCTACGGCGCCCACTCGTAGAGCGCGAAGTTCTCCAGGGGGGCCATCAACTGCTCACAGTCCTCGTTGACGACCCAGACGTCGAACAGGCCAGCAGCCGCCTCCTCGGGGGCGACGATCACCCCGGCGGCGGAGCCGTTGAACGTTCCGCGATCCACGACGAGGGCCTGGATGGTCGACGAACGGGTCAGTGACTCCAGGCAGTCCCGCAGGGCCTCCCATGACTGCGTGAAACCGCCGACGACCGGCAGCTCGACCGGTACCGCCACATCGGCGTAGGCGTCCTCGGGGGTGGCGAAGCGCTCCTTGACCATCGTGGACACCTGGCCGCGCAGGCCGTCCTGCGTGTAATCGGTGTTGCTGGCCATCACGATGCGCGACGCCGGGACCACGGCCGAGGTGGCCGGTGCGGGAGCGGCCGCGGCGAGGTCCTCGGTGCCGCCCTCCGCAGGTGCCTCGGCCAGAGCCGCAGGCCCTTCGGCGGCGGCGACCTGCTTCGTGGCCTCCGTGGCGACGATCGACTGGGTGGCCGCTCCCTGAACCACCACGACACCGGCCCCGACCGCCACGACAGTCACCGCGGCGGCGACCAGGCCACCGGCCCAGCGGCGGCGGGGATGGGCCAGGACCACGACGTTGTCGTGCATCTCCGCAGCTCTCGTCGCTGCTTCCATCGCCAGGGCATGGTCGAGGCGGGCCCATACGTCGTCCGGCATCGCCGGCGCACCAGGCTCGGCTAGTGACCCGTCGGGGCGCAGGAAGTCCAGGTCGGCGAGAGCCGCGCGTACCTCGGCGAATTCGTCGGGGCTGTCGGGAATCTGCTGCTCAGGCACTGCGGTTCTCACCTCCTTCCGGCTCTACGACGGGATCCATGGGGTCAGGGTTCCGCAGGAAGGAGAGCTGTTTGGCCAGCTTGGCCCGGCCCCGGGAGCATCGGCTCTTGATCGTCCCCTCGGGGCAGTTCAGCATGCGGGCGGCATCCTCGACCGACCAGCCCTCGACGTCGACGAGCACGATGGCATCCCGCTGGTCGGTCGGGAGGCTGGCGAGGGCCGCGGCAATGACCATCTGGGTCTCGCGCACGTCCATCGCGTCGCGGGGGTCTGCGACGAGGGCGCCGGGCAGGCTGTCATCGTCGTCCGGCAGCGGCGAGGCGCTGCGGACCGCCCGCCGCCGGAGCCGGTCCAGGCTGGCGTTGACGACGATCCGGTGCAGCCAGGTCGTCACGGCCGAGTCGCCACGGAACTGCTCGGCGCGCCGGAAGGCGGAGATCAGGGCGTCCTGCAGCGCGTCGGCGGCCTCTTCGTGGTCCCCCGTGGTGCGCAGCGCGACCCCCCACAGCCGGTCCCGGTGCCGGCCGACGAGGACGCCGAACGCGCGGGGGTCCCCGTGGACGTGCGCAGCGAGGAGCTCGGCGTCCGAAGCCTCGTCATGCGTCACGGCAGCGAGCCTAGAGGTCACCCGCGGACGACCACGCTTCTGACGCCGCCCTGGTACAGGCCCAGGCCGACGTCCTCCTCGGCGGGTGGCAGCCGGGAGAACCAGATCAGCACGTAGCGCCCGGTGACCGGCCGCGGCGCGCGCACCTCGATGCGGTTGGAAGCCCCGATGCCACTGGCCAGCGGGGTCCACAGCGCCGGGTCGCGGAAGATCTTGTCCGCGATCTTCACCTCGACGTTGCTGCCGCGCCCGACCAGGGTGAGGGACACCTCCAGGACGTCGCGCGGCAC
>JAUXRN010000246.1 GCA_030681835.1 Actinomycetota bacterium | reverse complement strand
CGTCACGCTGGCGCTGCCGTTCATCGTGGCGGGCGCGATCATCCTGTGGAGCCAGCGCAACGCCTTTCGCGCGCTCAGCCTCGGTGAGGAGACCGCGCAAAGCCTCGGCGTCGATGTCGGCCGGCTGCGGCTGGTGGTGATTGTCGGTGTCGCGCTCGGGGTCGGTGGCGCGGTCGCGGTCACCGGCACCATCGGCTTCATCGGCCTGGTGGCGCCACATCTGATGCGGCCCTTGATCGGCCACGATCCGGCGCGGCTGTTGCTGCCGAGCGCGCTCACCGGTGCCGCGCTGCTGCTGGCGGCCGACATCGCGGTGCGCATCATTCCCTCGACCAGCGACATCAAGGTAGGCGTGCTGACCTCGATCATCGGCGTGCCGTTCTTCCTCTATCTGATCAGGCGCGAACGCCGCGCGCTCGGCGGAGGCGTGGCATGAGCGCCTTCCTCACCGCACAGGGTCTCAACGTCGAACTGGCCGGCCGCCTGGTGCTGAACGACATCTCGCTGTCGCTGGCGTCAGGGCATCTGGTCGCGCTGGTGGGCCCGAACGGCGCCGGCAAGACCACCCTGCTGCGCACCATGGCAGGCGAGCTGTCGCCGCTGGAAGGCTTCGTGCGCGTGGGCCACAACACCACGCCCGGCTACCTCGCCCAGCTTCGGCGGGCAGGCCTGCCGGGGGCCACGGTGCTGGACGCGATCCTGTCCGCGGGGCACGTGGAGATCGGGCCTGCGCGCTCGTATCTGGCCCGGTTCCTGTTCCGGGGCGAGGACGTGCTCAAGCCGGTGAGCGAGCTGTCGGGCGGCGAGCGGTCGCGGCTCGAGCTCGCCGTCCTTGGCATCACGCCCGCCAACCTGCTGCTCCTCGACGAGCCCACGAACCACCTGGACATCCCTGCCCGCGAGGCGCTGGAGTCGTTCCTGCGGGAGGCGCCCTCGACGCTCATCGTGGTCTCCCACGATCGGCGCCTGCTGGAGTCGGTATGCGACCGGCTGTGGGTCGTCGAGGCGGGCGTGGGCGACGCGCCGGGGCGGGCGGCGCCCTTCGAGGGCGGCTATCGGGCGTGGCGCACGGCGGTGGCGGACGGCTGGACGGTCGCGGGCGAGCTGGCCCGACGCGCGGGGGCACGGCCGGCCGGCAACACCGGGGCGAGCAGCGGCAACGGCAAGGGCCCGGTCACCTCCGGCACGCCCGCCGGCAAGGGCACGAACGGGACCGGGCCATCCGCCAAAGGCAGGCCCGCCAAGTCGCCGCCGCTGTCCAAGGACGCCTTCCGGCGCCAGATCGGGCGCATCGAGGACGACATGACGCGCCTGGGGCTGCGCAAGTCGCAGCTGGAGCTTGCCCTTGGCGATCCGGGCGTCCACACCAACTTCGTGGAGCTGCGTCGCCTGACGAGCGAGCTCGCGGACGTGGACGCCGCGCTCGCCCAGGCGGAGGAGGCGTGGCTGGCGCTCTCGGAGCGCGCACCCCGGTGACCGGCCTCGAGGACTGGGCGGCGGGCGACGAGCGGCCGTTCCTCATCGGGCTCACGGGCCCGATCGGGTGCGGCAAGTCCAC
>JAUXRN010000240.1 GCA_030681835.1 Actinomycetota bacterium | reverse complement strand
GGAGTCATCCGGCCTCATCGTGCCGATGGGTGCGTGGGTCCTTGAGACCGCCCTCGCGCAACTGGCTCAATGGCGCGCACGGGGCCTCACGCTGACGATGTCAGTCAACGTCAGCCCGGGTCAGCTGCGTGAAGGCTTCGCGGCGGCCCTGATCCAACGGCTGGCGGAGCTGGAGCTGGAGACCGGGTGGCTGACCATCGAGGTGACTGAGACCGCCCTGATCCACGAGGCAGGCAGGTCGATCCGCGAGCTTGCCCACCTGCGCGCCGCGGGGGTGGAGATCGCGCTGGACGACTTCGGCACCGGCTACTCCAGCCTGACCTGGTTGACCCAGTTCCCGGTCAGCATCGTCAAGATCGACCGCTCGTTCACCGCCGAGATCCTGGACGATCCCCGGACGTCGGTGATCGTCGAAGCGGTAATCGACGTGGCGCACAAGCTCGATGTCACCGTGATCGCGGAGGGGGTCGAGCACGACGACCAGCATCGCTGGCTCGCCGAGCACGGGTGCGACGAGGCCCAGGGCTACTTGTTCGGCGCTCCCATGGGTGCCGGTGTGCTGCCCTGGACCTGATCGTCGGTCATGCCTGCGGTGCCGGCGGGGGTTCCTCGGCCTTCGGCTCCTCGACGACGGGCTCGCTGACGACGGTCTCCTCCACCACGACGGGCTCGGCGACGACGGTCTCCTCGACCACGGCCATGGGCTCGGTGACCGTCTCGGCCACGACGACCGGGGCCACCACGGCGGCGGCCGGGGCGGGCTTGCGACCGCGCATGACGAGGGCGACCACAACGGCGATCACGATGATCGCGAGCAGGACCAGGCCGACGATGAGCAGGATCGTGCCGATCCCGCCACCGCCCGCGCCGCTCGCCTTGCTGACGATCGTGACCTCGAACACGTCAGCCATCGGGCCCTTGATGGTGGCCGTGGTGTCCGACGTCTTCTCGACCATCGTCCCCGTCACCGACGTGATCTCGCCCGGGAACGTCACGTTGACCGTGAGGTCGCCCATGCTGGCGCCACCGGTCAGGTCGGCGGCGTCCGCACCGTCGGTCAGGCCAGCCGAGCCCGCGTTCACCAGGGCGAAGGTGATCTCCTCGCCGCTCTTCGTGATCGTCCACGGGCCATCGGCTGGGTCGGTGAACGCTTGCTCGGAGAACGCGCAGGTGTAGACGAACTCCGTGTCGGTCTCCGTGGGCGTGCAGTCACCGGTCGTCAGCACGCTGCCAGCCGCATCCGAACCCTCCGACGAAATGCCGCTGGCGAAGGTATCGAGGTCGGTCATCCCCATCATGCTTGCGGCCTGCTTCTGCAGGCCGATGGCGAGGGTGCCGGAAGCCTTGGCGTCGGAGTTGACGTTGACATCGGCAGTCATGGACAGGCAGCCAGTCAGCGACACGACAGCGAGGGCGCCGACGGTCACGAGTGCGAGTCTCCGGTTGAGGCGGCGCGGGGCGATGGTACGCATGATGGACTCCTGTCGTAGGTGACGGCCTCATCGTAGGGGCCGACTACAGGCCGAGTCGCGTCTTC
>JAUXRN010000238.1 GCA_030681835.1 Actinomycetota bacterium | reverse complement strand
CCGGCCGGCGAGCGCACTGACGACGGCCAGCCCCCGCTCGGCGACCTCGCGGTACTCCGGCAGGCCGGTCAGCGCGGAGTAGGTGAGGCAGGCGTGGGCGGCCGCGAGCCACCCCGACGGCTCCGCGTTGTCGGACGGGTCACGCGGCCGCTGGATCAACGGCGGCGCATCGTCCGCGGTGTCGTAGAAGCCGCCCTCGCCGTCGGAGAAGTGCTGGATGGCGACGTCGAGCAGGATCCCTGCGAACGCGAGCCATTCGTCATCTCCGGTCACCTGGTACAGCGCAAGGAGGCCCTCGGCCACTCCCGCGTAGTCGTCCAGCACGCCCTCGTTGTCTCCCGGCCGGCCATCGCGCGAGGTCCGGCACAGCCGGTCACCGTCGCCACCGGACCCCAGGTGCACGGCGATCAGGAGGTCGGCGGCAGCCATCGCCGCCTCGACCCACGTCGATTCGTCGAGCAGCGCGCCCGCCTCGGCGAGGGCCGCGATCGCCAGCCCGTTCCAGGAGGCGACCACCTTGTCGTCGCGGGCCGGCCGCGGCCGGGCTGCCCGGGCCAGCGCCAGGGCCGAGCGGATGCGGCCCCAGCGCTCCGGGTCGTCCGGGTCCGCCGGCAACTGCAGGGTCGAGAGCCCGTGCTCGAACGTGCCGTGCGCGGTGACGGACAGCAGGGCGGCCGCCCAGGCCCCGTCGTCCTCACCGAGCGCCTCGACGAGCTGGGCAGGCGACCAGCAGTAGAAGGTTCCCTCCCCGCCCTCGCTGTCGGCGTCCAGCGCCGCGGCAAAGCCGCCCTCGGCCGTGCTGAGCTCCGCGAGCAGGAACTCCGCGGTCTCGCGAGCGATCCGCTCGCCCAGAGCGGATCCGGTGAGCCGCCACCAGTGCAGGTAGACGCGCAGCAGGAGCGCATTGTCGTACAGCATCTTCTCGAAGTGCGGCACAACCCAGTCGGCGTCGACCGAGTACCGGGCGAACCCACCGCCCACCTGGTCGTACATCCCTCCACGGGCCATGGCCTCGAGCGTGCGCTCGGCCATAGCCAAGGCCGTGGCATCGTCCCCCAGGGCGGCCTGCCGCAGGAGGAACTCCAGGACCATGGACGGCGGGAACTTCGGTGCTCCGCCGAAGCCACCGGACCGCTCGTCGAAGTCGCGGGCAAGCGACGCGACAGCGATGCCCAGGTCCATCAGCCCGGGTCGCTCCCCCGCCGATGCGACCAGGCTTCGGCTGGCGAGGGCGGACGTGATCCGGGATGCGGAGTCGACGACGTCGCCGCGCCGGTCACGCCAGGCCTCCCCCAGCCCGAGGAGCAACTGCGGGAACGACGGCATGCCGTGGCGTGGCGCCGGCGGGAAGTAGGTCCCCGCGTAGAACGGCCGGGCATCGTGGTCGAGGAACACCGACATCGGCCAGCCCCCGTGGCCGGTCAGGGCCACGGTGGCCTGCATGTACACCGAGTCGACGTCGGGCCGCTCTTCGCGGTCGACCTTGATGCTGACGAAGTTGTCGTTCAGCAACGCCGCGATCTGCTCGTCCTCGAATGACTCGTGCGCCATGACGTGGCACCAATGGCAGGCCGAATAGCCGATGGACAAGAACACCGGGACGTCGCGCCGCCGGGCCTCCTCGAATGCCCCTGGCGACCACGGCCACCAGTCGACCGGATTGTGCTGATGCTGCAGGAGGTACGGGCTCGTCGCGCTCGCGAGTCGGTTGGCCACGCACCCATCCTCGCCCAGACCAGGGGCTGGCGTCACAACACGGCGCCCCTTGCGACGCTTCCCCATGGAGTCGATGCGCGAACGGCTTCCTGTGACGAGGTGGGGCAGGCGACCAGTCCGGCGATGAGGCGCGTGGTCGGGGCCGCAACGGGGACCTGAGGGCGGGCAGGTCAGGGCGAGCAAGGACATGGTCGGTGACGCTGGCACTAGCCTGCGTAGGGACGACATTCGGCAGCGCCCGCGAGGGCCGGTGGTGAGGAGCCCTGCTCGTGAGCATCGCGGTCATCGGTGCCGGTCCCCATGGACTCAGCGCTCTCAAGGCGCTGCTGCAGAACGGCATCGATGCCGAGGGGTTCGAGCGGGCCGCCGACGTTGGCGGCAACTGGAACTACGGTGCGCCGACGAGCCGGGTGTACCGCTCCACTCACCTGATCTCGAGCAAGCCGTTCACCCAGTTCCCCGACTTCCCGATGCCGGACAGCTACCCCGACTACCCCAGCCACGTCCAGGTCAAGGAGTACCTCACCTCCTACGCCCGGCACTTCGGCCTCGTGGACCGCATCCGCTTCGATGCCGAGGTCGTGAGCGTCGCCCCGGTGGGGGACGGAGCGACGTGGCGCGTGACGGTGCGCAACCCTGCGAACGGGGACCTGTCGTCGTCGGAGCATGACGGAGTCGTCATCGCCAACGGACACAACTGGAGTGCGAAGATCCCGCAGTACCCCGGGCAGGACTCCTTCGGCGGCCAGATCATCCACTCCGCCGACTACAAGGACGCTGACGTCCTGCGCGGCAGGCGGGTCCTGGTCGTGGGGGCGGGCAACACCGGATGCGATGTCGCGGTCGAGAGCGCGCAGAACGCGACCCGTACCTGGCACTCGACGCGACGGGGCTACTACTACAACCCGAAGTACCTCATGGGACGCCCGAGCGACCAGACGGCCGATCTTCTCCTGGCGCTGCGCATCCCGCTCGCCCTGCGCCGCCAGATGTTCAAGGCATCGCTGCGCTTCGCCGTCGGCGACTTCACGAAGTTCGGCCTCAAGAAGCCCGACCACAGGTTCTTCGAGACGCATCCGATCGTGAACCAGCAACTCGTTTACTACGTCGGTCAGGGCGACATCACGCCCGTCGACGACATCGCAACCTTCGACCGGGACGGCGTCGTCTTCACCGACGGCGGCCGCGCCGATGTCGACCTGGTCGTCTTCTGCACCGGCTACCTCGTCACGTTCCCGTTCCTCGTCGATGCGGCACTGCACCTCGACTGGCACAACGACCATCCGAGGCTGGCGCTGCACCTGTTCACCACGAAGCACCGGAATCTCTTCGTCAGCGGGCTGATCCAGCCGGACAGCGGCCAGTGGACCCTCGCCCACTGGCAAGGGATCCTCATCGCCCGCTACCTCGAGGCGCGCGCGCAGCGTCCCGCCGTGGCCGAGCGCCTCTACGCCGACGCCACCCGCCAGGCTGGCCGTCGATACAGCGCGGGCACCACCTACAAGGACTCGAGCCGGCACTACTACGAGGTCGCGCACCAGGACTATCTGCAGTCGCTGCAGGATGCGATCAACGCGCTCGAGGTGCCCGCATGAGCTCCCGCGCCTCGCGCCGAACCCGGGTGATGCGACAGTGGGACTGGTCGCTCCCCTCACGCCCGGTCAGTCACCGCGAGGTCATCAGCGCGATGCCGGACCCGCCTTCGGGCCGCCCGCCCCTTCTCATGGTGCACGGGATCGCGCACGCCGCCTGGTGCTTCGCCGAGAACTGGGTGCCGGCCGCGGCGCACGCGGGTTTCCCTTCCCACGCGCTCAGCCTTCGCGGCCACGGTGCCTCGGCCGGCGGGCGGCACCTGCGACGGACGCTGATTCGCGACTACGTGCACGACGTCATGCAGGCCATAACCGAACTGCCGGAGCCGCCCGTGCTCATCGGCCACTCGATGGGCGCCATCGTGGCCCAGCTGGTCGCCGAGCGCTATCCGCTCCGCGGCCTTGTACTGCTCACTCCCGCGCCCCTGCACTCGGCCGTCGCCGATCTGGTAGCGATCGCCCGTGACCGCCCGGCCGACCTCGCCCGCGCCGTGCTCGGCCGGACCCTGTCGATGGAACCCGACATCCTGTTCGAGGGGCTCGATCCGGCGACAGCACGCGCCTACTCCGACCGCACGTCCACCGAATCGCCCTTCGTGCAGTGGGAACTGCTGCTGCCCCAGCGAGTGGGCCCGGTCCGGTGCCCGGTGCTCGTCGTGGGGACGCCTTCGGACCGGCTCGTCCGGGTCGAAGACGTGCAGCGGACCGCGCACGCGTACGGCGTCGAGCCGGTCTGGTTCCCTGGCATGGGACATGACGTCATGCTCGATGCGGGCTGGGAACGGGTCCTCGGCACGGTCCTCCGCTTCGCCGCAGACCTGCCGCCCTGGGGATCCGTCAGGCCCGCAGTGCCTGGGCCAGCTCGCTGAATGCGTCGACCATCAACGTCATGTCCGATTCGGTGTGGACGAGTGACACCAGCCATTGCTCGTCGAGTCCCGGCGGCGTGAGGATGCCTCGGTTGACCCCCCACAGCCAGCTCAGCTCCGCCGCACCGAAGTCGGTGCGCTTGTAGTCGCGGTAGTTGCGCACCGGGGTCGTCGACCACGTGACGGCGCCCTTCACGCCGAACCCCACGGTGTGGGCGGGCAGGTCGTGGCGGGCAATGACCTCGTCGATGGCACGCAGGGCGTGGGTGTTGACGGCTTCCGCGTCGGCGAGGGCCTGCTCGGTGCAGATCTCGTCAACGGCACCCGCGGCCGCCATGACGAGCGGATTGCCGTTGTACGTGCCGAAGTGCGGCATGCGCCCGTCGTCGACCGTCGCCATCACCTCGGCCCGGCCGCCGAACGCGGCGAGCGGGAGTCCGCCGCCGATGCTCTTGGCCAGGGTGACGAGGTCGGGGGTGACGCCCAGCCGTTGCGATGCCCCGCCATGCCCGGCCGTCAGCCCCGTCTTGACCTCGTCGAAGACCAGTAGCACGCCATGGGCGTCGCAGGCCGCCCGCACGCTCGCGAGGTAGCCGGCATCGGGCAGCACGATGGAGATGTTCTCCAGCACCGGCTCCATCACGACGGCCGAGATCTCGTCGGCGTGCGCGTCAAGGATGGCCACCAGGCGGTCGAGGTCGTTGTACGGGACCACGTGGACGATTCCCGCCTCGACCTCAGGCGGGACGACGGGGGTCGGCGCGTCCTCCGGGCCGGCTTCCGCCAGCCCGGGCTTCACCGACACCGCCAGGGCGTCGTAGCCGCCGTGGTAGCCGCCCTCGATCTTCACGATGCCGCGGCGTCCGGTGAACGCGCGCGCGATTCGCACGGCATACATCGTCGCCTCGGTGCCGGAGTTGGCGAACCGGACCCGGTCGAGCCCGAATCGCTGCTGGAATCGCTCGGCAACATGGGTCGCCGACGGCGACGGGGTGACGAAGAGGGTCCCGGTCTCCAGGGCCCGGGTGACCGCAGCGACGACCGTCGGGTTGAGGTGGCCGACCAGCATCGCCCCGAACCCCATCGACAGGTCGAGCAGCGGGCGGCCGTCGACGTCGCGCAGCCAGGCGCCCTTCGCCGAGGCAATGGCGATCGGGTGCGGGTCCCAGTGCTGGAACGACGACGGGACGCCCAGCGGCAGCGAGCGGGTGGCGCGTGCATGATGAGCAGCCGAACCGGCAGTCGTCGCGGCGAACCTGTCCCACTCCGCGGCAAGGAGGGTCTCGACGCGAGCCGGGTCGACGGGGGTCGACGTGGCCGGGACGTTACGCCAGGCGGCTGGGTCATGCGGTGCCCACGTGGTCCGCGTTGCCTCATCCGTCATGTGCCACGGCTCCCCATGTGTCGCTTGGCTGGCACCTGGTGCGCTGGCCAGATCCCAGTGATCGTATCCGCGCTACCGTGGCCGCGTGAGCCCGAACCTGGACCCGCAAGCGTGGCGCGAGCTGGCCCGTACCCGCCGCAGCATCCGCGACTTCCGGCCGGACCCCATCCCGGCTGACCTCCTCGATGCCGTGGTCGAGGATGCGCTCACCGCCCCGAGTTGGTCCAACACGCAGCCGTACCGCCTGGCGATCGCGTCCGGCGACCGGGCCGAGCGCCTCAGGAACACCCTGGCCGAGCGCTTCGACGAATCGGCGCCGCTGCGCCGTGGGGGCCTCGCGGCGAAGGCACGGGCACTCGTCACGCGGCGGGGGCTGCCCGACAGCGACTTCGCCATTCCTCTGGCCTATCCCGACGAACTCCAGCATCGCCGGCGGGCCACCGGCTTCGGTCTCTACGGGGTGCTCGGCATCGAGCGCCACGACTACCCGGCACGCGACCGGCAGATGCGTCGCAACTTCGAGTTCTTCGGCGCCCCCACCGCGATCTTCGCGTTCGTCCACGATGGCCTCGGCACCTACTCGGTCCTGGATGCGGGCTTCCTGCTCCAGAACCTCCTGCTCGCTGCCCACGCGCGTGGCTTGGGCACGTGCGCCCAGGGTGCCCTGGCGACCTGGGCCGGCCCCGTCCGGACCGAGTTCGAGGTTCCTGACCACTATCGCCTGGTCTGCGGCGTCTCCATCGGGTACCCGTCGGACCACGCCGTCAATGGGTACGACCCCGGAAGGCCCGCACCGGCCGACATTCTCCTGCCGCCTAGGCTCTAGCGGCCCGCGAGCTAGTGCCCCGGCGGATGGTGCCGGATGGCGTGCCGCGCGGAACGGAAGCGGATCCCCTCGAACACCACCAGCCCGATCACCAGCACCGTGGCCAGCGCCAGTGCCGCGATGGACGGGATCGCCAGGCCGATCGGGATCGCAGCGATGAGCAGGGCAGCAACGACGAGACGCTGGATGTTGAGCGACCCCATGTTGCGGAGTCGGAACGCCACATGCGCGAGCAGGTACAGCGCCATGCCGCCGTACAGCGCCACGAGCGCGACCGACTTGAGGGGAGCCTCGATGTCCAGCAGGGTCTTCTTCAGTCCCAGCGCCACCAGGATGATGCCGAACACCATGAACAAGTGCAGGTAGCTGTACGAGTCACGGGCCATCGCGGCCTGTGCGCGCCCGCTCAGCGATGCCAGCATGCGTTCGGCGGCCAGGGCAACGACGTCGAAATAGAGCCACCACATGGCTGACACGACGGTGACGCCGAGCGAGGCAGCGACGATCACCCCTGCCGTCAGCTCCTCGCCTGCAGCGCTCAGGCCGAGGGCGACCAACGACTCACCCAGGGCGATGATGATGACCAGGCCATGCCGTTCCGCGAAGTGCCCCGGGTCGATCTTCCATCCTTGCGACCCGGCGATGAGCGGCGACCCGAAGTCGATGACGATCGCGGCGAGCCAGAGGCCCGCGCGCCAGGGACCCTCGGGGAGGAAGCCCGCCGCGAGGATGAGCAGCGGAGCCGTCACCATCCCGGGAGCCAGCCGCGCCACGGCACCGAAGACATCCGGGTCCGACCGGGTCGAAACGGCGTAGAGCGCAATATGGAGCATGCGCACGACAAGGTAGGCCGCACCGAACAGGATCGAATAGGCACCGAAGGCACCGGGTGCGGCAAGCCCGGCGACGAGCATCGCTGCCATCGCGACGAGCATCACCAGGCGCGACGCAACGTCGTCGTCGATACCGATCGAGTTGGTCAGCCACGCGAAGCCTGCCCACGCCCACCAGATGACGGCGAGGACGGCGAAGGCGCGGAGCATTCCCAGCCAGGTGAGGTCGTCGGCCAGCAGCGTCGTCACCTGCGTGAGAGCGAAGACGAAGACGAGGTCGAAGAACAACTCCAGCGGCGTCACGGGATGGCGCGCCCCGATGACACGCTCATGCCGGTGCTCACTCATGGTCTGGGTGCGCTAGTGACTACCGGCTGGTCGTGCGACGGTATCGCCGCACGGACAGGGTGGCGAACACCGCGATCAGCACGGTGCAGGAGATCAGGGTGTAGAGCTGGGGATGCTGCAGCGGCCAGTAGTCCGGCTGGATGCCGGTCGGGTTGCCGAAGAGTTCTCGGCAGGCCAGCACGAGCGCCGAGATGGGGTTCCACGCCGCCACCGCCTGCAGGGCGCCCGGCAGCGAGTTGATCGGGACGAAGGCGTTGGAGAGGAAGGTCAGCGGGAACAGCCACACCAGCCCCGCGGTGTTGGCCGTCTCGGGGTTGGGCATGTAGAGGCCGATCCAGGATCCGATCCAGGCGACCGTGTAGGCGAAGAGCAGCAGCAGGGCGTACGCCCAGATCGCGTTGAGCAGCCCGTTGTCGATCCGCCAACCAACGAGGTACCCCGTGACGCTCAGGACGAACAGCACGAGGACCTGCCGGACCGCGTCGGCGAACGTCCGTCCCATCAGCACGGCTGGGGGCGACATTGGCAGCGCCCGGAAGCGGTCGATCAGGCCTTTGTGCATGTCCTCGGCCAGGCCCACCGTGCTCGATGCGGCCGCGAAGGCCACGGTCTGTCCGAAGATTCCGGGCATCAGGTACTGGCGGTAGGCATCGGCCGAGGCGTCGCCGGGGATGGGGATCGCGCCGCCGAACACGTAGGCGAAGAGCAGGACGAAGATCACCGGCTGGACGAGCGAGAAGAAGAGCAACTCGGGCACGCGGACTGTCTGGATGAGGTTGCGCCGGGTGACGACCAGGCCGTCCTGAATCGTCCACCCCCATAGCGGCCGCCGCCGAACCTGCGGAAGCGCGGTCGACAACGTGCTCACTCCTTGCCCCCCTTCTTGTCACGCCGGCCCTTGCGGCCGGCCGGCGGCACCGCTGGATCCTCCTCGGCCGCATGGCCGGTGAGCGACAGGAACACGTCATCAAGCGTGGGCCGGCGCAGCACGATGTCGGACACCTCGATGCCCTCCGCATCGAGGAGGCGCACAGCGTCGACCAGGACCGTGGAGCCACCGGACACGGGCATGAGCAGCCGGGCCTCGTCGACCACGGGATCACCGTGGCCGATGGGCCGCAGCACCTCGGCCGCGCGGCCGATGCGAGTGGGATCACTGACCGAGATCTCGATGCGGTCGCCGCCGATCTGGTCCTTCAGCGCCTCCGCGGTGCCGTGCGCGATGACCCGGCCGTGGTCGATGACCACGATGTCCTGCGCGAGCTGGTCGGCCTCCTCGAGGTACTGGGTCGTCAGCAGCACCGTCGTGCCCTCGTCGACCAGGTTCTGGATGACCCCCCACATGGCCAGCCGCGACCTCGGGTCCAGGCCGGTGGTGGGCTCGTCGAGGAACAGGATGCTCGGCCGAGCGATGAGGCTCGCGGCCAGGTCGAGGCGCCGGCGCATGCCGCCGGAGTAGGTGCGGGCGGGGCGGTCAGCCGCGTCGGTGAGGTCGAACCAGTCCAGCAGCTCGGCCGTCCGCTGCTTCACGTACGACGGGGCGAGGTGGTAGAGGTCCCCGAACATGCGCAGGTTCTCGCGGCCAGTGAGGTATTCGTCGACCGCCGCGTACTGGCCGGTGAGACCGATCGCGCGACGGACCTCGTCGGGCTTCTTGGTGACGTCGAAGCCGGCCACCCGGGCGATCCCCGAAGTGGGCTGCAGCAGCGTCGACAGGATCCGCACGGTCGTGGTCTTGCCGGCGCCGTTGGGGCCGAGCAGGCCGACGACCTGCCCGCGCGGCACGGTGAGATCGACCCCATCGAGGGCCACGACGTCACCGAAGTGGCGGACGAGGCCCTCGATCGAGACGGCAAGGTCTTCGGTCATGCGGGAACACTAATGACACATCCGTCGACTAGGTACCCTGAGGGAATCGCTCTCGGCGGAATCCGTCAGTTGCGGTCCGCCACTATTGGGCCTGCCATCGTCGTGCCCCCGAGGCTGCATACGACGTCACCCGTCACGTGCCCGCTCTCGGTAAAGGTCAGGCCCGCCGCGGAGGTGCAAGGAATCGTCTTGACGCTCGTCACCGAGGTCGTCACGCCGCCATCACCGATCATGCCCTGGATGTCGCGTGAGATCATCCCGTCACTGACGACGAACAGCAGTGGGTACTCGCGGTTAGGTGGCTTCCACCAGCCGTTGTAGACACCGTCGTAGACGCTGATATCGACAACGGGCTCAACAGGCGTGTTGTCCGGGAGTTCCCCGCAGATCATGCCGTCTTCTGTCTGCCGAATGCCACGCCACAGGGTGATGCGCTGGTTGACGGACACGGTGCCCCGGGGTTTCGGGGAGGGCTTGACGACCAAGCCGAACAACTCCACCGCCTCGCACTTATTGCGGACGATGATGATGCCCCGGCAGCCGGCGTCGCGGATCATCTTCTTGGCGACGTGGAGCTTCTTCCCTCGCAGGTCATTCGCGGAGGGAACCGTGCACGTCGGGGCCCGCTCCGGACCCGGGTCCACTGACACGACGGCCCCGGCTCCGACACCGGCACCGAGGGAAAGGGCCGCAATCATCGACGCGACCGTGAGAATTCGAAGAACGTTGCGTCGGCCGGCCATGGCACACCTCGCCTCCTGCCCGGCAGGGCCGAGGTGGCGCCGCCGCGGCGGTCACCACCAGTGTCCACCCGACCCGCTCGCGATGCGGTGCCGATCGGGGGCTATTGCTTCGCGGCGTCGAAGGTGCCGGTCAGAGCCGGGTCCCCGCTGCACACCATGTCACCGCTGGCCACGGCTTGGCCGCTCACGCTGGCGACGAAACGCAGCACGCTCACCGGACGGCACGCGCGGCCATCGATGGTGATCGCGGCGTCGGTGCTCACTCCCAGGCCGTTCAGGGTCCCCGTGACGTCCCCGCTGATGACGCCATAGGCGACCGTGAACGCGAGTCCGGGGAAGACCGACCCCTCCGGCAGGAACTCGGACGGTGCCGACGTGGTGGTGAACGCGCCCAGGTAGGGGCCGTCGAAAACCCCGGTGACGCTGTAGGGATCGGTATCCGCTGGGCAGCCCTCGGACGTCCCTGCCACGCCAACGAAGACGACCAGGCGCTGCCGCTTCTTCAGCAGGATGTCGACGGGTCGCTGCGCCACGACGGTGCCCCGCCGGGTGGCCGCGCCGCACCGGGTCCTGATCACGTAGTGGTGGCCGTCCTTCGCCGTTCCGCGCCGGCAGCCGAACGCCGCCAGGTTCCTGCGAGCCTGCGCGATGGCTAGGCCCCGGACGTCACCGGCGAAGCAGCGCGGACCGTGATCTGTCGCCACGGACGCAGCTGCCGGCGCTCCCGCCGCCGACAGCCCGGCAAGGAGGGCCGCGGCCATGACGGCAGCCAGCAGGAAGCGCATGCGCGTCATGGTGCCATGCCGCGCGGATCAGTCGGCACATCTGCGGTCAGGCGAGCACGGGCTCCCGGTATGCGGCGACGATGCCCCTGAGCACCACATCCCACGGCGTGGGCATCAGGCCGAAGGTCGTCCGCGCGGCCGTGTCGTCAAGCAGGTACGGCCGAGTGCGCTGGTAGTCCGTCTCCTTGAGCTCGCGGATCAGCGGGTTGACCAGCCCAAGCCCCCACATGAGTGCGGCGGGAACGGACGAGACCTTGACGGGCGGCACCCCGGCCGCGGAGGCCAGGTCGTCGACGGCCTGGCGCTGCGACCGCGGCGGGTTGCTGGGCACGTGCCATGCCCTCCCCCAGCCGCGCGGATCAGCAGCGACCGTGATCAGCAGGCGGGCCGTGTCGGCGGGCGAGGTCCAGGCGTGCGGTTGATCGACGTCACCAACCAACTGAACCGCTTTGCCCGCCAGCACGCGGGGCACGACGCGGTCCCCGAGCATGCTCTGGTCTCCGGCGCATGCGTAGTCGGAGCCGCGGACCTCTGTCGCCCTGATCCGGCCAGCGTCGTGGGCGGCCTTGGCCTCCTGCCACATGCGCACCCGGATGCGGGCCTTCGGGCCGGTGGCAGTCAGCGGGAGGTCCTCGACCATGGGCACATCGACCGGGCCGTAGCCGTACAGGTTGGAGACCGTGGCCAGGACGGCGCCGGTGCGCTCGGCGTAGGCGAGGAAGGCGGTCGCCATCGGGGGCCAGTCCACTGACCATCGGCGGTAGGCGGGGTTCACGCAGTTGTAGATCACGACGGCATCCGGGACGACGGTGAGCAGCGCATCGACGCTCGACGCGTCCACGGTCACCGTGCGGATGAGCGGATGGGCCGGGCCGCGGCCTCTCCTGCTGGCCACCACGACGTCCGCGCCCGCGTCAGCGAGCAGGAGGGCGACCGCCGAGCCCACCTCCCCGGCGCCGGCGACCAGATGCGTGCCCGGGACGGGAGCGACAGGAAGATCTGACATGGGACTCCTTGTGAGATTGATGCTCTGTTATGCGAGCACTGCTCACGTTAACGCTGAGTCGTTGGCTTGTCAAGATCAGTGCTCTTGTTTCTTGCCGGTGCTCTGGCAAGTGCGGCACACTGACGGCATGCCAACCCCCACCGACGCGCCGCGCACGGCCCGAGAACGGGCCCGGACGGAGATCACCCGCGAGATCCTCGACGCCGCCCGCATCCGCCTCGCCGACGAGGGAGCGACGGCGCTGTCCTTGCGGGCCGTGGCCCGCGACGTCGGCATGGTGTCGTCGGCCGTCTACCGCTACGTGCCGAACCGGGACGCCCTGCTGACGATGCTCATCGTCGATGCGTACGACAGCCTCGGCTCCGCGGTCGAGAGGGCCGAGGCTGCCGTGCCGCGGGCCGACGCCCTAGGACGCTTCATGGCCACCTGCCACGGCGTGCGGGCATGGGCGCTGGCCAACCCGCACGAATACGCCTTGATCTACGGTTCGCCCGTGCCGGGCTACGCGGCGCCCGCCGACACCGTCGCGCCCGCGTCACGGGTGCCCAACGTCCTCGTCGCCATCATCGTCGACCTGACCCGGTCGGGACGGGCACCCGAACCCGACGACGTGCCCGCTCCAGTGGCGGCCGCGGTCGAGCCGGTGCTTGCCGTGCTCGGCCCTTCGCTGAGCGCCGACCTGATGCTGCGCGGGCTGGCCGCCTGGAGCGCGCTGTTCGGCACCGTGTCCTTCGAGCTGTTCGGCCACCTCCACAACGTCGTAGCGTCCGGGCCGAGGGCCCGCAAGGCCTACTTCGACGAGCAGATGCGGCGCGTGGCCACGGGACTGGGCCTGGCTCCCGCGACTCGATGAGCGCCCTCGACGACGCCCCGCGCGTCCAGCCCGTCGACCGGTCGGAGTGGCGCGACTGGCTGGCCGGCAACCATGCCACCGGGCAAGGCGTGTGGGTCGTCACCTACAAGAAGGCGGTCGCCAAGCCATCCCCGGCGTACGAGGAGCTGATCTGCGAGGCCCTGTGCTTCGGCTGGATCGACGCCACCGCCCGGGCAGTCGATGACGAACGGACGGCCCTGTACTTCTGCCCGCGTCGCAAGGGCAGCGTGTGGGCAGCCACGAACAAGGCCAGGGTCGAGCGCCTGATCGCCGACGGCCTCATGCAGCCGGCCGGGCTTGCCGTGATCGATCGGGCAGTTGCGGACGGTTCGTGGACGGCGCTCGACCGCAGCGAATCCCTCACCCCTCCCGAGGAGCTCGAGGCTGCCTTCGACCGGTACCCGCGGAGCCGGGCCGCCTTCGACGCGTTCCCGGCGAGTGCGCGCAAGCAACTGATCGGCTGGGTGGACTCGGCCAAGCGGCCGGAGACCCGGGAGCGGCGGGCCGACGAGGCGGCGCGTCAGGCGCAGCAGGGCATGCGGGCCTTCCCTTGACCGGCTCCCCCACGAGGTGGAGCGCGGCGACCATCGCCGCCCTCGGCCCGCTCGCCGACGCCGACAAGGCAACGCCCATGGCCGCATACATGAAGGACGTCGCGCCCTTCCTCGGCATCACGGCCGCGCCGCGGCGCAGGGCCCAACGGGCGGTCTGGGCCGGTCTGCCGGCACCCGACGAGGCCCAGGTGGCGCGGACGGCCTTGGAACTGTGGTCCCTCCCCGAGCGCGAGTTCCAGTACGCCGCCAGCGACCTCATCGCCCGTCACGCGGGTCGATTGAGCACGCCATTCCTGGCCGACCCGATCGAGGCCCTGCTCACGGCCAAGCCGTGGTGGGACACCGTCGACCTGCTGGGGTCGGCAGCGGTGACGCCGCTGGTGGCCCGCGACCCGGGGTTGGTGGACACCATGTGGCGCTGGCTGGATTCGGGCGACCGGTGGCTGGTCCGCGCCGCGGTTCAGCACCAGCGCGGCCTAGGCGGGCGGACGGATGTGGAACTCCTGCTGGCCATGTGTGCCCACGTCTCCGACGACCGCGAGTTCTTCGTCGCCAAGGCGGTCGGCTGGGCTCTGCGCGATGCCAGCCCGCTCGCTCCCGGCCTGGTCCAGCGCTTCCTCGACGAGCACCCCGCCCTGCCCACGGTGGCCCGCCGCGAGGCGGTCAGGGGGTTGGCCCGGACATCCCGTCCTTGATCCGGGCCAGCGCGCCGGACAGCTCGGCCGGCACGATCCACACCTTGTTGGAGTCGCCCTTGGCCACCTCAGGAATCGCCTGCAGGTAGCGGTGCGCGAGCTCGTTGGGCTGGGGGTCAGCCGCCCGCAGCCCGCCGTAGATCGTCTGCACCGCCGACGCCTCCGCCTCCGCTGCGATGACCCGGGCCTTGGCCTCACCCTCCGCGCGCAGGACCGTTGCCGTGGCCTCGCCCTCGGCCGACAGGACGGCTGCCGTCTTGGCGCCCTCCGCGGTGAGGATCGCCGCCTGCTTCTGGCCCTCGGCGGTGAGGATGGCCGCGCGGCGCTCCCGCTCGGCCTTGAGCTGCTTCTCCATCGCGTCCTGCACCGACTTGGGCGGGTCGATGGCCTTCAACTCCACGCGGTTGACACGGATGCCCCACTTTCCTGTGGCCTCGTCGAGCACGCCGCGCAGCTGCCCGTTGATCTGGTCGCGGGACGTCAGCGCCTCCTCGAGGTCCATCGAGCCGATGACATTGCGAAGCGTGGTCACCGTCAACTGCTCGATCCCGACGAGGAAGCTGTTGATCTCGTACGTGGCGGCCTTCGGGTCGGTGACCTGGAAGTAGATGACGGTGTCGATCGACACGACGAGGTTGTCCTCGGTGATCACCGGCTGCGGCGGGAAGGAGGCGACCTGCTCACGCATGTCCACCCGGGTGCGAACCCGGTCGATCAGCGGCACGAGGATGCTCAGGCCGGGTGACAGCGTGCGCTGGTACCGGCCCAGTCGCTCGATGATCGCGGTGTTGGCCTGCTTGACGATCACCAGGGTGCGGCTGACCAGCAGGATCGCGAACACGAGGGCGATGCCGACGACGACCGCGGGTACGACAGCGTCCATGGATGCTCCTAGGGATCGACGGGGAAAACGAGCGCGGTGGCGCCGTCAATACGGGTGACGACCAACGGCGTGCCCGTGGCCACGGGGACCGACGTGACGTCGGGGTCGAGCCGGGCAGACCAGATCTCGCCGCGCAGCGAGATCCGGCCGTCGTCGGCCGTGACCTCGCTGACGGCCCGCGCCGTGGCGCCGGGCAGTGCATCGACTCCGGTGCGGGTCTCGGGCGAGGAGCGGCGCAGGTGCCGAAGCGCGATGGGCCGGACGAGGCCGATTCCGGCCACGGAGACTCCGACGCCGATGACCGCCTGCAGCCACAGCGGCGCCCCCGCGAACGCGGCCACGCCCGCGGCCCCCGCGCCTACGGCGATCAGCCCGAAGGTCAGGTCGACCATGAAGACCTCGACGCCAACGGCCACCAAGGCGACGGCCATCCACAGCACTGCCGGTGACATGACCACCTCCACGGGACCCGCTTCACTGTAACGCGGTTCGGCCAACGGCGAACCTGCGAGAGTGGCCGGATGCCGACGCGCAGCCGCAACCTCATGATCGTCTACCTCGTGCTCGCCATCGCGGGCCTCGTGGGCACGGCCTACTTCAATGTGCGCGGCTTCCTCGAGCCGTCCGGTTCCTTCGTGGGCGCCTGGTTCGCGAACCCGGCCGTGAGTTCCCTGTCCGTCGACCTGCTCATTGCCGCCAGTGCCGCATCGGTCTTCATCATCGTCGAGGGCAGGCGCCTGAAGATGCGGCTGTACTGGCTGTACGTCGTCGGTTCGTTCGTCACCGCGGTGGCATTCACCTTCCCCCTCTTCCTGGCCATGCGCGAGCGGAAGCAGGCCCGCTAGCCGTTTGGGCAAATGCGGTGTATTTTGCCGATTTATGACTGATCTGCGGATATCAGACGCTGCCCGGATGCTCGGCGTCAGCGACGACACTGTGCGGCGGTGGATCGACGGCGGGCGCCTGGTCGCCGGCGCCGGCAGCGGGCCACGCACGGTGGACGCCACGAGCGTGGCTGCCCTGATGGCCGAGCAGGCGGTGGATCGGCCGGCACCCGTGCCGACGTCGGCCCGCAACCGCTTCGCCGGCATCGTCACCCGGGTCGAGCGCGACGGCGTGATGGCGCTCGTCGAGATCCAGTCAGGGCCGCACCGGGTGGTCAGCCTCATGAGCCGGGAGGCGGCCGACGAACTCAGGCTCGAGCCCGGCGTCCGGGCCGCGGCGAGCATCAAGGCAACCAACGTCGTCGTCGAGCTCGACCGATGATCCGTGCCGCCGTCGCTGCTGCCGCAGCCGCCCTCGTCCTGGCCGGGTGCGGCTCGCCTGCCGCCGGGCCGACCGACTCGGTGGTCCGGGTGGCGGCCGCCTCGGACCTGACGTTCGCCCTGGACGGCCTGGCCGACCTGCTAGCCGTCGAGCACCCGGGCATCGTGCTGCGAGTCACGTACGGCTCGTCCGGACAGTTCGCCCAGCAACTGCGCAACGGCGCCCCGTTCGACCTCTTCCTGTCGGCGGACTCCGCCTACGTCGACGGCCTCGTGGCCGAGGGGCTGGCCCGGCCGCAGGACGCGTTTCCCTACGCCGTCGGCCGGCTCGTGACGTGGTACCCGTCGCTGGCCCCCTCCGATCCCGGCATCGCCGGCCTGGCCGACCCGTCGATCGGGACGGTCGCGATCGCCAACCCTGACCACGCCCCCTACGGACGTGCGGCCATGGTGGCCCTCGAGTCCGCGGGACTCGGCTCCGTCGTCGGGCCCAAGCTCGTGCGCGGCGAGAACGTCGCGCAGGCGGCGGAGTTCGCCCGCACGGGCAACGCCGACGCCGCCATCATCGCCCTCTCGCTGGTCATCGCGGGCCCGTTGAGCGATCAGGGGACCTGGGCCGAGGTGCCGCTCGACCTGTACCCGAGGCTGGACCAGTCGGGCGTCGTGCTGGCCGCCGCCGAGGATCCCGCGTCGGCCGAGGCGGTCCGCGACCTGATCCTCAGCGACCAGGGCCGAGACGTCCTGCAACGCTTCGGCTTCTCCCTGCCGGACGACTCGCCGTGATCGACGGTGAGGCGCTCGCGCTCACCGCGCGACTTGCCTTCGTGACCTGCCTCATCCTCATCACCCTCGCGATCCCGCTGGCGGCGTGGCTCGCCTACTCCCGCCGCCGATGGACCGTCGCCGTCGAGGCCGTCGTCGCGCTCCCGCTCGTGCTGCCACCATCCGTGCTCGGCTACTACCTGCTGGTGGCCATGGGGGCCCGGTCCCCCATCGGGCGCTGGTGGGAATCGGTCACTGGAGAACCGCTGGCCTTCACGTTCACCGGACTGGTGATCGCCTCGGTGCTCTACAGCCTGCCGTTCGCCGTGCAGCCGCTGATGGCGGCCTTCAGCGGGATCGACCGTCGCCTGCTGGAGGCCTCGTTCATCCTGGGTCGCGGCTGGGTCTCCACCGTGTCACGCGTGGTCCTGCCGCTTTCCCGCGTGGGACTCGTCACCGCGATCGTGCTCACGTTCGCGCACACGGTCGGGGAGTTCGGGGTCGTCCTCATGGTGGGCGGGAACATCCCCGGCGAGACCCGCACCGCGTCGATTGCCGTCTACGACGCGGTCCAGTCCTTCGACGACCGGACGGCCGCCGTCATGAGCCTGATCCTGCTGGCCTTCTCGGCCATCGTCCTTGTCGCGACCTATGCCCTGCGCAAGTCCCCCCTGACGGTGTGGCCGCGATCATGACGGCGGGCCTGCTCGAGATTCGCGCACGACGACATGTGCTCGACG
>JAUXRN010000235.1 GCA_030681835.1 Actinomycetota bacterium | reverse complement strand
ATAAAAGGTACCCCGGGGATAACAGGCTGATCTTGCCCAAGAGTCCATATCGACGGCATGGTTTGGCACCTCGATGTCGGCTCGTCGCATCCTGGGGCTGGAGTAGGTCCCAAGGGTTGGGCTGTTCGCCCATTAAAGCGGTACGCGAGCTGGGTTTAGAACGTCGTGAGACAGTTCGGTCCCTATCCGCCACGCGCGCAAGAGTCTTGAGGAGACCTGTCCCTAGTACGAGAGGACCGGGATGGACGAACCTCTGGTGTGCCAGTTGTCCTGCCAAGGGCACTGCTGGTTAGCTACGTTCGGAAGGGATAACCGCTGAAAGCATCTAAGCGGGAAACCCGCTCCAAGATGAGGACTCTCACAGGGTTAACCTGGTAAGGCCCCCAGCTAGACGACTGGGTTGATAGGCCGGATGTGGAAATGCGGTAACGCATGGAGCTGACCGGTACTAATAGGCCGAGGACTTGCCTCATTTACTTAACTCGCGTCCACTGTGCGGTTCCCGAGATTCGGTCGGGAACCTTGAGCACTCATATGTGCTTGGTTCGATTGATATCTCAATAGAGTTTCGGCGGCCATAGCGAGGGGGAAACGCCCGGTTCCATTCCGAACCCGGAAGCTAAGCCCTTCAGCGCCGATGGTACTGCGCGGGTGACTGCGTGGGAGAGTAGGACGCCGCCGGACATTCTTCGACAAAGGCCACCTTCGGGTGGCCTTTGTCGTTTCCCCAGTAGGGTTCGCTGGACTTCGAAGGAGTCGCCGTGACGAACGAACGCGCCCCCCGGGGCGGCCGGCCGCCGAGCGGTACGGGCAGGCCAGGCGCCCGCAAGCCCGGCCCGGCAAAGTCCGGCAACGGTAGGCCGGCAAACGGCAAGCGCCCCTCGGGGAAGCCGGCAGCGGGCAAACCGGCGACGGGGAAGCCGCCGGCCGGCAAGCCGCGGGGAGAGCGACCGACGGGGCGTCCCGGGAGCCGACCTGCCGGGGGTGGAGCCAAGCCGCGTCCCCCGCGCCGCGCGGAGCAGGCCCGCACCGACGACCGGCCCCGGGATCCGCACCTGCCCGACTCCGTCACTGCTGACCAGTTGGACCCGTCCATCGCGAACGAGCTGCGCACCCTTCCCGAGGGCTTGGCCGAGATCGTCGGGCGGCACCTGGTGGCGGCCGATCTGGCGTTGGTCGACGAGGACATCACCCTGGCCCGCCAGCATGTGGCCGCGGCGAAGCGGCGGGCCGGCAGGGTGGCGGCCGTCCGTGAGGCGGCGGGGATTACGGCCTATCTGGCTGGCGATTACACCGAGGCGATCTCCGAGTTGCGGACGGTTCGTCGCATGACCGGATCGAACGAGTACGTGCCGATGCTCGCGGATTGCGAACGAGGCCTCGGTCGGCCCGAGAAGGCGCTCGAGCTGATCAAGGAGATCGACGCCCGAACCGTCGACGCCCCCACGCGCGTCGAGCTCCTGCTGGTATCGGCGGGCGCTCGAGCCGACATGGGGCAGCTGGACGCGGCTCTCGTGACATTGCAGGTGCCGGAGCTGCGTTCGCTCAAGCCGGGAGCCGCCCGGGCGCGGATCCAGTACGCGTACGCGGACCTGCTCGACCGAGTGGGGCGTTTCGATGAATCCCGTGACTGGATGCGCCAGGCGGCGGCGTCCGACGTCGATGGTGTCACCGATGCGGCTGAACGGCTGGATGAGGAGGCGGGGGTGGCCTTCTTCGAGGAGGAAGAGGATGCGCCCCTCGACGGCGAAGGCAACCCGCAGCCCTAGCCCCGCTTGTCCAGCCAGCGAATGATCCCGTGGACGTTGGCGCCCACTCCGGAGAGCTCGTCGAACTTCTGCACCCGGTCGGGATCGGAGTAGAAGACCGGGTGCCTCTCGCGGTCCTTCTCGCGCACCATGGCGATCGCGTGGTCCACGTCGGGGGTGGCGGCGTGCGCCTCGGCCACGGCCTCCACCCAGTAGCGAAGCTCGGCCTCGGATCGGTCCAGCGTGTCGCGGACATCAGTGACCGGGCCGAAGTGGCTGAAGAGCAGCCGATGCGCGTCGGCGTCGCGCATGCGTCCCAGCGACGACAGGGCGAGGTCGAGGTCGAAGTCGGGGGGAGGGGTGGCCGGCCGGACGTCGGCCGTCTCGGGGACGTACACGCCCGCCGCATCGCCCGTGTACAAGTCGCCCGTGGCAGTGTCGAGCAGGCCGACGTGGTGCGAGGCGTGCCCGGGATTGTGGAAGGCCTCCAGCGACCGTCCATCGCCAAGGTCCACCACCCCCACGTCCCCGAGCACGGCCAGCCGCTCGGCGGGAACGGCGCGAAGGTCGCCGAACAGCCTGTCCATCGCCTCTCCAAAGACGCGATGCGCGCTGGCGACCAGCCTGCTGGGGTCGGCGAGGTGCCGGGCTCCTGCCTCGTGCACGACGACTTGGGCTTGCGGGAAGGCCTCGGCGAGGTCGCCCACGCCGCCGGCGTGGTCGAGGTGGATGTGGGTGACCACGATCGTGGCGAGGTCCTGTGCCTCGACGCCCAGCGATGCCAGTGCGGCGATGACCACCTCGGCCGAACGCGCCGTGCCCGTCTCCACCAGGCATGGGCGGCTGCCGCGGATCAGGTAGCTGGACGTGATCCCCTCGTACCCGCCCATCCGAGTGTCGATGTGGAAGACGCCGCCGCCCAGATCCTCGGTATGTCCGGTCATGCGTCGATTATCCCCGGCGGCGGCTCCGTTGGTCCCCGATCCACAACCGTCGGGCACGGGGATGCTGGCCGCGGGCGCCAGGGGCAGGCTGTGGGGTGTCCGCCCTCTGCCTGCCAAGGAGTGCCATGACCCGAGGACCTGCCGAAGATCGCGCTGACTCCGACGTGGATAAGCCGAGCGCCTCGTGCCACGTCGCCGTCGTGGGGCGCCTTGGCTCCCGCGTCGATCGGCGAGAGCTGCCCAGTGGTGACGAGGTCACGACGTTCACGATCGTGGTCGACCGGCCCGCCGCATCACGGTCTCGAGCCTCCAGCGGCGAGGGGGCGGCCGTCCGGGTGGACTCGATCCCCTGCCAGTCGTTCCGCGCCCCCGTGGCCCGCCGGGCGGAGGCCCTCCCCGCCGGTACCTGGGTGCGCGCGGAGGGCGTCCTGCGGCGACGATTCTGGCGCGCCGGTGCCGGGGTGGGCAGTGCCATGGAGGTGGAGGTGACCCGGCTGGATCGGGTCACCATGCCACGATAGGTAGATGGGCCACGATTGGTGGATGGGCGACGATAGGTGGATGGGCGAGTCGCTGCCGCAGCCGCAGGTCGCCGACGAGGGCGGTGACGCTCCCGACGGGGGCGACCCGCAGGGCACGCCGTACGAGTGGTACCAACGCGCCGTCGGCCTGCTGGCCTCCGGTAACCCCGACGCCGCTGCCGTCCTGCTTGACCGGCTGCGCGAGACGGACCCTTCGTCCACCTCCGTGCTCGAGGCGCTCGCCCGTGCCCAGTTCGACCGCAAGCGGTATGACCTGGCCGCCGACGCGTTCGGGGACCTCGTTGACCGGGCGCCCGCAGAGGACTACGCGCACTACGGCCTGGGCATGTCGCTGTGGCGGCTCCAGCGCTTCCCCGAAGCCCGAGACCACTTGGCGATGGCCTTCGTCATGCGGCCCGAGCGCTCCGAGTACGGCCAGGCGCTGGCCCAGGTCAAGGCGACGCTCCGCGCCCGGGCGGAGGGCGGCCTGCCCCTTGAGGGGCCGATCAGCACGTGACCAGCCCGCTGCGCGACCGTTTCGATGCCCTGCTGTTCGATCTTGACGGGGTGGTCTACGTCGGCCGCGACCCCGTCGCGTACGCCGCCGCGGCGATCGCCGATGCTCGCGAAGCCGGGCTGGCCTGCGCGTTCGTCACGAACAACGCGGCGCGTTCCCCGCAGGACGTCGCGACGCACCTGGCCGAACTCGGGATCCCCGCCGGGCCGGACGACGTGGTCACGTCGCCCCAGGCAGCGGTGACCGTCCTGGCTGACTACGTGCCCCCCGGCTCCCGGGTGCTGGTCATCGGCGGAGGGGGCATCGACGACGCCCTGGCCCACCGCGGCTATGTGCCGGTGCGGTCCCTGGCCGATGTCCCGGCGGCCGTGATGCAGGGCTTCTCTCCCGACCTGTGCTGGGCAGACCTGGCCGAGGCCAGCTACGCCGTGCGAGCCGGGCTGCCCTGGATCGCCACCAATCCCGACCTGACCTTCCCGACGGCCCGCGGGCTCGCCCCAGGCAACGGCAGCCTGGTGCAGGTGGTCGCCACTGCCAGTGGTCGGCAGCCAGATGCCGTGGCCGGCAAGCCCGAGCCTCCGCTCCTGCACGAGGCCATCGTGCGTACCGGCGCCCGCCGGCCCCTCATGATCGGTGACCGGCTGGACACCGACATCGCGGCCGGGCCGCCCGCGGGCATCCCGACCCTGCTGGTTCTTACCGGGGTGTCCACGCTCGACGAACTGTTCGGGGCCGCTCCCGGCGAGCGGCCCGACTACATCGGCGGCGACCTTCGGGTGCTCGCGGAGCCGTATCCGGTCGTCGCCGGCACCGGAGTAGTCACGTGCGGTGCTTGGCAGGCCAGGCTCGTTGACGACGCCGTCCATGCGAACGGCCCTGACAATCGCCCATGGGATGGGGTGCGGTGCGTGGCCACGCTGTGCTGGCAGGCCATGGACGCTGGGCGGCCGGCCAGGTGGAGCGGGGTGGCCCGTACACTCACGGACCTGGCACAAGCCCTGGGGGAATAGCACGGCGGATGGCCGGCACCCCAAGGGGCGATACGGTGGCGTCCTCCCAGTCGCGACTAAGGAGGGCACGTGGTTCTCGACGACCTGCGCAACTACCTGCAGATGGCCAGCGGCCTGACCGAGGTGACGACGTCGAAGGCGAAGGACGTCGTCTCGGGCCTGGTGTCGGCAGGGCTCTCGCTATCCACGCGAGCGATGCCGGCCCCAGACATGATGGGCCAGGTACAGACGCTCGCCGACGATCTCGTCGCGACGAGCCGCACCAACCGCGAGATGCTCGTCGGAATGATCCGGTCGGAGGTCGACCGCGCGGTAGGCCGGATGGGCTTCGTGCGAGAGGACGAGCTCGCGGCCTTGCGCCGGCACGTGCAGCGGTTGGAGAAGCAGGTCGACGACCTCGCGGCGGCGAGCCCGCGCGCCTCGGCGCCGACCCCACCGGCACCCGCCGCCGCACCCCAACCCGCACCCACCGCCGACGCGGTTGACGAGGCCCCCAAGCCGCGCAAGAAGAAGAAGGTCATCGTCCCGCCGGTGGCAGACCGGTGACCGACGACGCCAGCCAGGACGACCTGGTCCTCCTCGAGCAGGTCGAGGAGGAGCTCGTGCTGCCGGTGTGGGAGCCCACGGGCGAGCCACGGGTCGATGCGGCCCTGGACCTCCTCGTGTCGCTGGATCCCGATGACGTCAGCGGCCACGCCCCCGTCTTCGACGAGGTGCACCAGGCGCTCCGCGCCACGCTCACCGACCTCGACGCCGGCGGGGCCTAGGCCCGCACGGCTCGACACCGATAGCAGGAGGCAGCCGTGGCGCGGCGACGGCTGGACGCCGAGCTCGTCCGGCGGGGCCTGGCCCGGTCGCGCGAGCAGGCCCGCGAATTGATCGAGTCCGGACGCGTACGGGTGCGCGGGTCGGCGGCGACCAAGGCAGCCACCCAGGTCGAGGAGGCCGACGCGGTCCTGGTCGTCGAGCCGGCTGAGGCGGTCCACTACGTGTCGCGTGGGGCGCACAAGCTGATCGGGGCGCTGGACAGGTTCACCGGCATCGACGTCGCGGGGCGATCGTGCCTGGACGCCGGCGCGTCGACGGGGGGTTTCACCCAGGTGCTGCTGGAGCGCGGTGCCGCGCGCGTGCTGGCCGTCGATGTCGGCTACGGCCAGCTTGCGTGGCCGGTCCGCACGGACGCTCGGGTCACCGTCCTGGAGCGCACGAACGTCAGGGGCCTGACTGTCGACCAGGTGCCCTTCCGGCCTGACCTCCTTGTCGCGGACCTGTCATTCATCCCGCTGGGGTTGGTGATACCCGCCCTGTCCATCGTGGCCGTGGACGAGTGCGACCTCGTCCTCATGGTGAAGCCCCAGTTCGAGGTGGGGCGCGCGGACGTGGGAGACGGCGTCGTTCGTGATGCTGGCCTGCGGGCATCAGCCGTGCGCGGGGTCGCCCACGCGGCCCGGACGTCCGGCCTGGGGGTGCGTGACGTCGTGGCCAGTCCGCTGCCCGGCCCGAGCGGCAACGTGGAGTACTTCCTATGGCTTGCACGGCGGGGGGGCAGGATGGGGCCCATGGGCGCGGGATTCCTGTCCGGAGGGGAACTAGACATCGAGATCGACCGAGCAGTGAGGGAGGGCCCTCAGTGAGCACTGCCCACGCGGCCCGCCGAGTCCTGCTCGTCGTCAACCAGCGGAGCGCCGAGGCCCGCCGCGTCCTGTCCGAGGTGGTCGGCGCGCTCACCAGCGCAGGGCTGTCGGTGGCCATCACGGACGAGGACCGCGACGGCCTGGCCGAGCACGGCGACACCGGACTGGCTGACGCCATCGAGGTCGTGCCCGCCGGCGAGGCCGCGGCCGACGGGGCGGAACTCGTCGTCGTCCTCGGCGGCGACGGCACGATGCTGCGCGGCGCCGAACTGGCCCGCGCGAGTGGAGCCCCCCTGTTCGGGGTGAACCTCGGGCACGTGGGCTTCCTGGCCGAGGCCGAGCGCGAGGACGTGACGGCAGTCGTCAACGCGATCGTCAACCGGCAGTGGGAGGTCGAGGCACGCATGACTCTCGACATCCGGATCCTGCAGGACGGGCAGGTCGTGCAGTCGACGTGGGCGCTCAATGAGGTGTCGATCGAGAAGCGGGCCCGGGCCAGGATGATCGAGGTGGTCGTCGAAGTCGACGGCCGGCCGTTGTCGCGCTGGGGCTGCGACGGCGTCGTCTGCGCGTCCCCCACCGGTTCCACCGCCTACGCGTTCTCGGCCGGCGGCCCGATCGTGTGGCCGGAGGTCGCCGCCATGCTGGTCGTCCCGCTGAGTGCGCACGCGCTGTTCGCCCGGCCGCTGGTGGTCTCGCCGTCATCGGTCGTGGCCTTCGAGCTCGGTGAACGGGACCTCGCCGTCCTGTCGGCCGATGGTCGACGGATGATCGACCTGCCCGGCGACAGCAGGATCGAGGTGCGCCAGGCCCCCCAGCCCGTGCGTTTCGCCCGGCTCTCACGCGCGCCGTTCACGGACCGTCTGGTGGCCAAGTTCGAGCTGCCGGTCGACGGGTGGCGCGGGCGCCGTGCGGGGTCCACCTGACGGGCATGCGGACGTGATCAGCGAGTTGCGGATCCGGGGCCTTGGCGTCATCGGGGAGGCCGAGGTGTCGTTCGGTCCTGGCCTCACGGTGGTGACGGGCGAGACCGGGGCCGGGAAGACCATGGTGCTGACCGGTCTTGGCCTCATCATGGGCGAGAAGGCCGATGCTGGCGTCGTCAGGACGGGCGCGCCCAGCGCTGAGGTCGACGGCGAATGGCTGCTTGGCCGAGAGCGCGTGCCGGACGTGCTGCGTCAACTCGACGAAGCGGGGGCGCACGTCGAGGACCAGGCCGGGATGGCTGTGGTCCTGCTGGGCCGCACGGTCGCACCGGAAGGCCGCAGCAAGGCATTCGCGGGCGGGCGCAGCGTCCCGGCGGGCACGTTGGCCTTGATCACTGACGGGCTCATAGCCGTGCACGGCCAGGCCGACCAGGCACTGCTGCGGGAGGCGCGCCAGCAACGCGAACTCCTCGACCGGTTCGGCGGCTCGCCGCTGGCGGAATGCCGGGCCAGCTACGCAGGGTCGTGGACGCGATGGCGCGCCCTGGACGCCGATCTCCGATCGCTCGTCGAGCGCCGGCAGGACATCGAGCGCGAGGCCGCGCTGCTGCGCCACGGGATCGCGGAGATCGCCGCGGTGGCCCCGGAGCCGGGCGAGGACGACGGTCTGAAGTCGCGGGCGACGGTGCTGGCCCATGCCACGGACCTGCTGGCCGAGATCGGCACGGCTCGTGCCCTGCTGGCCGGGGATGACGACGCCTCAGGCACCTCCGCTGCCGACGCCATCGGCCAGGCCAGGCGAGCGATCGACCGGGCGGCGGGCCTGGATCCGGCCCTGGCGGAGCTCCGCGACCGGCTGGACGTGGCTGCCGCGGCACTGGGCGAGGTGTCCAGCGACCTCGGCGGGTATGCCGCGGGAATCGACGCCGACCCGGCCCAGCTGGCCGGCGTCGAGGACCGGCGACAGCTCATCGCTGGCCTCAAGCGCCGCTATGGCCCTGGGCTCGACGACGTGCTCGCCTGGTGGCAGTCGGCACAGCGGACCGTCGAGGACGCGGATGGCGCCGACGCACGGATCGATGAGCTCACCGCCCAGGAGGCCAGCGCCCGCGCCGACGCCCTCGCGAAGGCTGCGACCCTCACTGCGGCTCGGGCTGAGGCGGGGCAGCGGTTCGCCGTCGCGGTGACCGCCGAGCTGCGCGCCCTCGCCATGGCGGACGCCGAGGTGCAGGTCGACGTGCGGACGCAGGAGGACCCGCGTGCCTTCACCTCCGACGGGGCCGACGCCGTCGCGCTCCTGCTGCGCCCGCACGCGGGTAGCGAGCCGCGGCCCCTCGCCAAGGGAGCATCGGGCGGCGAGCTCTCCCGGATCATGCTGGCGATCGAGGTTGTCCTCGCCGGCGTGCACTCGGTCCCGACCTTCGTGTTCGACGAGGTGGACGCCGGGATCGGGGGCAAGGTCGCCGTGGAGGTGGGCCGTCGACTGTCACGGTTGGCCCGCACGGCCCAGGTCATCGTCGTCACCCACCTGCCCCAGGTGGCAGCGTTCGGCGACCGGCACCTCGTGGTGGCCAAGGACAGCGATGGCGTGGTGACCCGGGCGAGCGTGACCGAGGTGCGCGGCGACGCCCGGGTGCGTGAGCTGGTGCGCATGCTGTCCGGCCTAGAGGACTCCGAGGCGGGGGCCCGGCACGCCGAGGAACTGCTGGCCCTGGCCGCAGGGGAGCGCGGATGACGGTCGAGTACCTGGCTGCCGGCCGGCCGGCGCCGCCTAGGTGGAGCCGGACGGCGCTGATCGTCGTGCCCGTGCTGCTGGCGCTGGGTATCGCCGTGGCCTGGGCCGCCGACCTGACGAGGCAGCGGGCGCAGGAGCAGTTGGAGTCGGTGCGCTCCAGCGCCGGCCAGCAGGCCGCGGCCGGCGAGGCCAGGGTCCTGTCGACGCTTGCCTACGCCTCGCCAATGATCTGGTCGGCCGCCGTGCCCGAGTCGGTGCGGGCCGGCCTTCGCGCGCTCGTGCAGGACACCGCCGCGGAGGTCTCCGCCGGCCTGCGCCAGGAGGCCGAGGCCGCCCGTACGACCCTCGTGCTGCCGTGGCAGGCCGATGAGCAGGTGCTGCGCGCACAGATCCTGCTGCAGATCGACGGCGAACTCGCCCGCTTCGACCGGATTGCCGCGGATGCCCGCAATCTCGCCGATGTGATGTCCGGATAGCCTGCCCACCCCGCGAGTCCGTGGGCGTCGCCCGGCGTGCACGCTGATACTCTGGTCTTCCATGGAGAAAGCGACGACCAAGCACCTGTTCGTCACCGGGGGCGTCGCCTCCTCGCTCGGCAAGGGCCTGACGGCCTCATCGCTGGGAAACCTGCTCAAGGCGCGCGGCCTACGCGTGACCATGCAGAAGCTGGATCCGTACCTGAACGTTGATCCGGGCACCATGAACCCGTTCCAGCACGGCGAGGTCTTCGTCACCGACGACGGAGCCGAGACCGACCTCGATGTCGGCCACTACGAGCGCTTCCTCGACACCGACCTGCACGGATCGGCCAACGTCACGACGGGTCAGGTCTACTCGACCGTCATCGCCAAGGAGCGCCGGGGGGAGTACCTCGGCGACACGGTGCAGGTCATCCCGCACATCACCAACGAGATCAAGTCCCGGATCCGCAGGATGGCCGGCCCTGATGTCGACGTCGTCATCACCGAGGTCGGCGGCACGGTCGGCGATATCGAGTCGCTGCCGTTCCTCGAGGCCATCCGCCAGGTGCGCCACGAGATCGGGCGCGACAACGTGTTCTTCCTGCACGTTTCCCTCCTGCCGTACATCGGCCCTTCGGGCGAGCTGAAGACCAAGCCGACGCAGCATTCCGTCGCCTCGCTGCGCAGCATCGGCATCCAGCCCGACGCGATCGTCCTGCGGGCAGACCGCGATGTGCCGTCGAGCATCAAGCGCAAGATCTCGCTGATGTGCGACGTCGACGCCGAGGCGGTCGTGGCCGCGGTCGACGCGCCGAGCATCTACGACATCCCCAAGGTTCTGCACCGGGAGGGGCTCGATGCTTACGTCGTGCGCCGGCTCGGGCTCCCGTTCCGCGACGTCGACTGGACCGCATGGGACGACCTCCTGCGCCGGGTGCACCGCCCTGCTGCCGAGATCACTGTGGGCCTGGTCGGCAAGTACATCGACCTGCCCGATGCATACCTGTCGGTGACGGAAGCGATTCGGGCAGGGGGCTTTCACAACGACTGCCGCGTCAACATCCGGTGGGTGTCGAGCGACGACTGCGCCACCCTTGATGGTGCACAGCGGCAGTTGAGCGACGTCGACGGCATCGTGGTGCCCGGCGGCTTCGGCGTACGTGGCATCGAGGGAAAGCTCGGTGCCCTGCGCTTTGCCCGCGAAACAGGGCTCCCGGCCCTCGGCCTGTGCCTCGGGCTGCAGTGCATGGTCATCGAGTACGCCCGCAACGTCGTCGGCCTCGAGGGCGCCAACTCACTTGAGTTCGACGAATCCACCCCGTACCCCGTCGTCTCGACGATGGCCGACCAGCGCGACGTGGTCTCGGGCGAGCGCGACATGGGCGGCACGATGCGACTGGGCCTCTACCCGGCCAAGCTCGCCGACGGATCGCAGGTGGCCGGGGCCTACGGGGTGCCCTACGTCGACGAGCGGCACCGCCACCGCTACGAGGTCGCCAACGCCTACCGGCCGCAGCTGGAAGAGGCCGGGCTGCGGTTCTCCGGCACCTCCCCGGACGGCCGGCTGGTCGAGTTCGTCGAGCTGCCAGCCGAGGCCCATCCGTACTACGTCGGCACCCAGGCCCACCCGGAGTTCCGCTCGCGTCCGACCCGGGCCCATCCCCTCTTCGCGGGGCTCATCGCTGCTGCGCTCGAGCGCTCGCAGCAGCAGCGCGAGGCCCTCGCGCAGGGATGAGCGACCCCGCGAAGGCCGCCGTCGACGAGACGTGGCACGGCCCGGTGGCCGACAGCGTCGACACCCGGCAGATCCTTGGATCCAGGTTCGCCTTCCGGGGTCACAAGTGGGACATCCGCGTAGACCGGGTGGACTACGGCCCCACCGTTGCCGAACGGGACCTGCTGCTGCACCCCGGGGCCGTGGGCGTCGTCGCCCTCGACGAGGCGGACCGGGTCCTGCTCATCCGCCAGTACCGCCACCCGGTCGGCATGTCGTTGTTCGAGCCCCCGGCCGGGCTGCTCGACGTCGCAGGGGAGGCGGCCCACGTGACCGCGGTCCGGGAACTGGTCGAGGAGGCTGGCTACACGGCGGGGCGCTGGCACACGCTCATCGACTTCATGAACTCCCCGGGTGGCTCGACCGAGGCCCTCCGGCTGTACCTCGCCCGCGACCTCGCCGAGGTGCCGGGGGGTCGCGAACTGACCGGGGAGGCGGAGGAGGCCCACCTCCCACGCGCGTGGGTGGACCTCGACGAGGCCCGGGACCTCGTGCTGTCGGGGGCGATCGGCAATGCCCTGAGCGTCATAGGGATCCTCGCTGCCTGGGCGGGCAGGGCCCGCGGCTGGGCCGACCTGCGCTCCGCAGACGCGCCCTGGCCGGCCCGTGACCACCTCGTCAGCAACGACCGCATCTTCCAGCGCGGCAGCCTAGGCTAGGTCAGATCCCCATCCCCAGATCTCCCATGTCGGGCGGAACGGACGAGGTGCCACGTGAAGGTCGGAATCCCCCGCGAGATCAAGAACCACGAGTACCGCGTGGCCATCACGCCGGCAGGCGTGCTCGAACTGGTCCGCCATGGGCACAAGGTGGTCATCGAGGCCGGTGCGGGCACGGGGTCATCCATCCCCGATGACGACTACGTCAAGGCGGGGGCGACCATCCTGCCGACGGCCGACGACGTATGGGGCTCGGCCGACATGATCCTGAAGGTCAAGGAGCCGATCGCCGCGGAGTACCACCGCATGCGGGAGGGGCAGGTCCTGTTCACGTACCTGCACCTGGCCGCCGATCGTCCCCTCACCGAGGAGCTGGCCCGCCGCAAGGTCACCGCGGTCGCCTACGAGACCGTGGAATTGCCGGACCGGTCGCTGCCCCTCCTCGCGCCCATGTCCGAGGTGGCCGGTCGGCTGGCACCCCAGGTCGGGGCCAATGCGCTCATGCGGGCCAACGGCGGACGCGGCGTCCTCATGGGCGGGGTATCCGGGGTGTACGCGGCAAAGGTCGTCGTCATCGGCGCCGGGGTGGCCGGCATGAACGCAGCCGCCATCGCGCTGGGCATGCAGGCCGAGGTGCTGCTGCTGGACAACAACATCACCCGGCTGCGACACGTGGACGCGATCTACCAAGGGCACATGCAGACCGTGGCGTCCAACGCCTTCGAGATCGAGCGCGCGTGCATCGATGCGGACATGGTCATCGGCGCCGTCCTCATCCCCGGAGCCGCGGCCCCCAAGTTGGTCACGAACGACCTCGTCTCGCGCATGAAGCCCGGCTCGGTGCTGGTCGACATCGCCATCGACCAGGGCGGCTGCTTCGAGGACTCGCACGCCACCACCCACGCCGACCCGATCTACACCGTGCACAACTCGGTGTTCTACTGCGTGGCCAACATGCCCGGTGCGGTGCCCAACACGTCGACGTATGCCCTCACCAACGTGACCCTCCCGTACGCCGTGGCACTGGCGGACAAGGGCTGGAAGCGCGCCCTGGCGGAGGACGACGCCTTGGCCCTCGGCCTCAACGTGCACGACGGCCAGGTCACCTACGCAGCAGTGGCCGACGCGTTCGGCATGCCGGCGACCGCCTTGGCGGAGGTGCTCGCCTGACCTCCATGCGGGAGGCCATCGATGGCTACCTCGCCCACGTCTCCATCGAGCGCGGGCTGGCGGCCAACACGGTGTCGGCCTATCGCCGCGACCTTGAGCGCTACGCAACCTGGTGCGACGACCGCGGGATCGGGTCGGTGGGTGATGTCCAGGAGAACGACGTGGCCGACTTCGCGGCGTCCCTGCGCCAAGGCGAGGTGCCGCTGTCCGCGTCCAGCGCCGCCCGGGTCGTGGTGGCGGTTCGCACGTTCCATCGGTTCTGCGCCCGGGAGGGCCTTTCTGCCGCCGACCCGGCCCGGTATGTCCGGCCTCCGGCGATCGCGCGGCGGCTGCCCAAGGCCCTGCCCTACGAGCAGGTGGCGGCCATGATCGACAGTGCGCTCGACGCGGAGTCGCCCATCGGCCTGCGGGACCGTGCCCTGCTGGAATTCCTCTACGGCACGGGTACCCGGATCTCGGAGGCGGTCGGTCTCGACGTCGACGACGTGGACCTTGAGACCCGCACGGTCGTCGTGACGGGCAAGGGGAGCAAGCAGCGGCTGCTGCCCTTGGGCGAGTTTGCCGTGCGGTCGATCGATGGCTACCTCGTGCGTGGCCGGCCGGCATTGGCGACGAAGGGACGTGGCACGCCCCGCATGTTCCTGAACAGCCTAGGGCGGCCCCTTTCCCGGCAGAGTGCCTACGGGGTCATCTCGGCAGCTGCCGAGCGGGCCGGGGTGAAGCAGGCCGTCAGCCCGCACACCCTGAGGCACAGCTTCGCAACGCACCTCATGCAGGGCGGCGCCGACGTGCGGGTCGTCCAGGAACTCCTTGGCCACGCCTCGGTGACGACGACGCAGATCTACACGATGGTCACCGCCGACACCCTGCGCGAGGTCTACGCCACCAGCCACCCGAGGGCCAGATGAGGCGCATCGTCGCGGGGGCCGTCAGCGCCCTGCTGGTGGCCGCCCTGGCCCCGTCGGCGGCAGCGACCACCCCAGCCAGCCCCGCGAACGATCGACGGGTCATCGCGACCACATCGCAAGGCCGGGAGGTCGTCGCCCGCCACTACGGCGCCCTGGACGCGCCCGTGCAGATCGTGGTGATCGGGCAGATGCACGGCAGCGAGCCGGGGGGACGCGCCGTGGTGCAGGAGCTGGCCGCCCGGCGGATCCCGGTCGGCGTGGGCCTGTGGCTGGTGGTCAGCATGAACCCCGACGGGGATGCCCGCGGCACCCGCGCGAACGCCAGGGGAGTGGACCTGAACCGCAACTTCCCGACCGGCTGGAGGCCCGGGTCCCACGGCACCTACTACCCGGGCCGCAAGGCCGCCAGCGAGGCGGAGACCCGCGGCATGATGGCATTCCTGCGCGACGTGCGCCCCACCGCCGTGCTCTCCTATCACCAGGCCTTCGATGTCGTCGACATCAGCCACGCACGCAGCGAGGCGGCCGGCCGGCAGCTCGCCCGGTACATGGGGGAGCGGGCCAGCCGGGTCGGCTGCGACGGCCCCTGCCACGGGACGATGACGCAGTGGATCGACCATTCCCTGCGAACGATCGCCATCACCGTCGAGATGGACGGACGGGTCTCCGGCCGTGAGGCAGACCGGGCCGCCGCGGCGGTGCTGCGGCTCGGCTCCTGGCTCGGCAGGTAGGCTCAACCGACGCGACAGGGAGGACGGACATGGAGTCACAGGGCATCGAGGGCACCGAGGCGGGCGGCCAGCCCGCGGACGTGTCCGACGCAGTGCTCACCATGGCCGACGCCGTCGAGGGTGTTTCAGAGCAGGCACGCGAGCAGGCGCCGGCGGCCATCGACCCTCGCGTAGACGACCCTTCCAAGCGCGGCGGAGCGGCGATCCCCGAGCCCACCCCGCTCGACCAGCACGGCCCCGCGCGCATCATCGCGATGGTCAACCAGAAGGGCGGGGTCGGCAAGACCACCTCGACCGTCAGCCTCGGTGCGGCGCTGGCTTCCTACGGCCGCCGGGTGCTGCTCGTCGACTTCGACCCCCAGGGGGCCGTGTCGGTGGCTCTCGGCATCAACCCGAATGAGCTTGACCTCACCATCTACAACGCGCTCACGCAGGCGGGGTGCCATGTCGGCGATGTCGTGATGTCCACCGATGTCATCGACCTCGACCTCCTGCCGGCCAACATCGACCTCTCCGCGGCCGAGGTACAGCTAGTCAGCGAGGTCGGCCGCGAGCATGCCCTCGGGCGCGTGCTGGCGCCGATCAAGGATGAGTACGACATCATCCTCATCGACTGCCAGCCGTCGCTTGGCCTGCTCACCCTCAACGCACTCACCGCAGCCAGCGGCGTCATCATCCCCATGGGCACCGAGTACTTCGCCCTGCGCGGCGTGGCCCTGCTCAAGGACACGATCGACAAGGTGACCAGCCGGCTCAACCCGGACCTGGAGATCATCGGCGTCCTGCCGACGATGTACGACGCGCGCACCCTGCATGCCCGCGAGGTGCTGTCCACGGTGCAGCAGGCCTTCGGCGACCTCGTCTTCCAGACCGTCATCCACCGCACCGTCAAGTTCCAGGACGCCGCAGTTGCCGGCGAGCCCATCACCGATTTCGCACCGGGGTCCTCCGGCGCCGAGGCCTACCGCCAGCTGGCCAGGGAGGTCCTGGCCCGGTGACCACGCCGAGCCAGGCGATCGCCGAGCCGGCCTCGGGCTTCTCGGTCCGCGTCGGGGCCTTCGAAGGCCCGTTCGACCTCCTGCTCACCCTGATCTCCAAGCACAAGCTCGAGGTCACCGAGCTTGCGCTGCACCGGGTGACCGACGAGTTCATCGGCTACATCCGCGGCCAGGGGCAGGAGTGGGACCTCGACGAGGCCAGCGCGTTCCTCGTCGTCGCCGCCACCCTGCTCGACCTCAAGGCCGCACGGCTGCTGCCCTCGGGCGAGGTGGAGGACGAGGAGGACCTCGCCCTTCTGGAGGCCCGCGACCTGCTCTTCGCCAGGCTGCTGCAATACCGCGCGTACAAGGAGGTGTCGGCCCTCTTCGCGGCCCGTATGGCCACCGCTGCCAAGCGCATGCCACGCACCGCAGGACTGGAGCCGCACTTCGCCGCGCTGCTCCCGGAGGTCCTGATCGGCCTAGGACCGGACCAGTTCGCCGCCCTGGCAGCCCGGGCGCTGGCGCCGAAGCCGGTCGCAGAGGTGAGCACGGAGCACATCCACGTCCAGCGGGTGAGCGTGCGCGACCAAGCAGCGATCATCGTCGAGCGGCTGCGCCGTCATCGCACCACGACCTTTCGCGCGCTCATTGCCGACTGCGACACGACCCTGCTGGTCGTCGGGCGATTCCTCGCGCTGCTGGAGCTGTACCGCGAGCAGGTCGTTGCCTTCGAGCAGCTCACTCCGCTGGGCGACCTGACCATCAGGTGGACGGGCACCGACGAGGGCGACGTCGCGGTGACCGATGAGTTCGACATCGAGCGCGAGGTCGACGCCCCGCACGCCATCGAAGAGGAGCACCCAGATGAGTGACGAGACCGACGAGGTGACGACCGAGGAGGTCGCCGACGCCGAGACTGCCCTGGGTATCGACGAGACCGCCGGCGCCGGGGCCGAGGTCGAGGGCGAGCTGGAGACCCTCGACGACCTTGATGACACCCTCGGCGCACCGTCGCTGGAGGCTGCGGTCGAGGCACTCCTCCTGCTCGCCGACGAGCCGATGACGGTCATGGACCTCGCGGCAGCGACGCGCCAGCCCGTCGACGACGTCGGGGCAGTCGTGCGCTCCCTGGCCCATGAGTACACCGAGCAGGGCCGTGGCTTCGACCTTCGCGAGGTGGCCGGCGGCTGGCGCTACTACACCCGGGCCGAGTGCTCGCCCGTCGTCGAGCGCTTCGTCCTGGACGGGCAGCAGGCCCGGATGACGCAGGCATCCCTGGAGACCCTGGCAGTCATCGCGTACCGGCAGCCCATCACGCGCGGCCGCATCAGCGCCGTGCGCGGGGTCAACGTCGACGGGGTCATCCGCACCCTCATTGCTCGCGGCCTCATCGTCGAGGCGGGCCACGACGGCGAGTCCGGGGCGCACCTGTATCGCACCACCTCGTTCTTCCTCGAGCGGATGGGCATCGCATCCCTCGACGACCTGCCCCCGCTGGCCGAGCACCTGCCTGACCTGGCCGACCTCGAGGACGTCCTCGACTCCGTCGCGACGGGGGAGTGAACCGTGGCTGACGGCGACGAGGAGTTGGTCCGGCTGCAGAAGGTGCTGGCCGCGGCCGGCCTGGGCAGCAGGCGGGCGTGCGAGGTGCTCATCGACGAGGGGCGGGTCGAGGTCGACGGTCGCGTCGTGCGCGAGCAGGGCATGCGCATCGACCCCGCCAAGGCCGTCGTGCGGGTCGACGGCGAGCGGGTGCCGACGGCGCCGGACATCGTGGTCTTCGCCTTCAACAAGCCGCTCGGCGTGATCACCACGATGTCGGACGACCAGGGTCGGCCATGCGTGGGGGACTGGGTGCAGGGCCGCAACGAGCGGTTGTTCCACGTCGGTCGACTGGATGCCGACACCGAGGGCCTGATCTTCCTGACCAACGACGGAGAGCTGGCCAACCGGCTCGGCCACCCCCGGCACCAGGTCGACAAGACCTACGTTGCCACCGTTCGCGGCCCGGTGAACAACCACGATCTCAAGGCCCTGCGCGACGGCGTCGAGCTCGAGGACGGGATGGCCAGGTGCGACTCGGCCCGCGTGATCCAGAAGACGCCGGAGCGCTCCCTGATCGAGCTTGTCATCCACGAGGGCCGCAACCGCCTCGTGCGTCGGATGATGGCGGCCATCGACCGGCCGGTCACCGGCCTCGTGCGCACCCGGGTGGGGCCGGTCCACCTGGGCCAGCAACGGCCCGGCGTGCTCCGAGCGATCACCGGCGGCGAGCTGCGTTCGCTATACACCGCCGTCGGCCTGTAGCGCCAAGCGCCCGATCCGGCCTCGGTACAGTGGGGCGCCGTCCCCGACCGAAGGAGCCGTCATGACCCTGCGCGGGCTGCGCGGTGCCACCTGCCTTCAGGCCAACGATGCGGACGAGATGGCCGAGGCGGTCGGCGAGCTGATCCAGGCGATGATGGTGCGCAACGACATCAATGACGACCACGTCATCAGCATCATCCTCACCGGCACGCCGGACCTCACCTGCGCCTTCCCGGCCGCCGGCGCCCGCGCCATCGGCCTGGTCGACGTGCCGCTGCTGTGCGCACAGGAGATGGGGGTCGATGGCGCCCTGGAACGGGTCGTGCGGATCCTCATGCATGTCGACACCGACCTCGAGCGGGCCGGCATCGCGCACGTGTACCTGCGCGGGGCAGAGGTGCTGCGCCAGGACCTCGTGCAGTGACGCCGGCCCGCTCGGCCGGGCCCGGCACCGCACCCGCTCTCGTCGGGTCGGTCCTCGTCATCGGCACTGGACTCATCGGGACGTCCGTCGCCCTGTCCTTGCGGCGCGCCGGAGTCGACGTGCTGCTCGAGGACGTCGATCCGGCCAACGTCGCCATCGCGATCGACGCCGGGGCCGGGAGATCGATCGGGCCCGCCGACGTGCCCTCCGTCGTCGTGGTCGCGGTGCCGCCCCGCCATGCGGCAAGCGTGCTGGCCCAGGCGTCGCTGCGGTTCCCGTCCGCCACCTTGACGGACGTCACGTCGGTCAAGGGGCGCGTCATTGAGGACGCGGTGGCGGCGGGGGCGGATGCCACCCGGCTCGTCGGCGGCCACCCGATGGCGGGGCGAGAGGTGTCCGGCGCCGCGGGGGCCCGCAGCGACCTGCTCGACGACCGGCTCTGGGTGCTCACCCCGCTGCCCGAGTCCGGCATCGAGCACGTGCGCCAGGTTCATCGGCTGGTGTCGACGTGCGGGGCCTACCCGGTGGAGATGACGCTCGACGGCCACGACGCCGCGGTCGCCCTTGTCTCCCACACGCCACAACTCCTCTCCAGCGTCCTGGCCGGCCAGCTGGCCACGGCCGACGAGGAGCACGTCCGGATCGCGGGGCAGGGCCTGCGGGACATGACCCGAATCGCGGGGTCGAACGTCGACATGTGGTCGGACATCCTCGCGGTCAACGCCGGCCCGGTCGCCGAGGTCATTGAGCGGGTCGCCGACGAGCTCGCGCGCACGGCGCAGGCGCTCCGCGACCTTGCCGACGGCGGCCACGGCAGCGCCCCGGCCGACCTGGTCGAGGCCGTGCTGGCCGAGGGCGTGGCCGGGCAGCGCCGCATCCCCGGCAAGCACGGGGCGGCGCCATCCGCCTACCGCGAGGTGTTCGTCATGCTGGCCGACCGGGCTGGCGAGCTGGGCCGGCTCTTCGGCGCCGTCGGCGAGGCCGGGGTCAACCTCGAGGACGTCCGTATTGAGCACGTCCTTGGCCGGCCGAGCGGCCTGGTGGCGCTCTTCGTGCGGCCCGAGGCCGGCGATGCCCTCGTCGAGGCGCTGGGCGAGCGCGGCTTCGACGTCCGGGCCTAGGCTCGCCTTCATGCGCGTCCCCGTCATCGCCGTCGACGGACCGGCCGGGTCCGGCAAGTCCAGCGTGTGCCGCGGCGTGGCCGCACGCCTGGGTCTGCGGTACCTCGACACCGGCGCCATGTACCGAGCCATGACGTGGGCGATGCTGGAGGCTGGCGTCGACCCCGACGATCCCCAATCGGTCGCGGCCCACGCTCCCGGTGTGAGCGTGACGAGTGGCACTGATCCGGCCGCGCCCACGATCCACGTCGACGGTATCGACGTGGCTGGGCCCATCCGCGGCGAGGCCGTGACCGGTGCCGTCAGCGCCGTGAGCGCCGTCCCTGCGGTCCGTGACCTGCTCGTGCGAGTGCAGCGCGAGGAGGTGATGGCTGCCACGGCCACGGGGGCGGGCATCGTCGTCGAGGGTCGCGACATCACGACCGTGGTCCTGCCGGATGCGGACCTCAAGGTGTTCATTACCGCCGACCCCGGGGTCCGCGCCCTCCGCCGGGCCGCCGAGGACGCCGGGCGAGGCAGTGCGGCGGGCGATGTCGCCCGCACCCACACCTCGATACTCGAGCGAGATGCCAAGGACACCAGCCGCGCGGCCTCGCCGCTGTCGCTGGCGCATGACGCGGTCCTCGTCGACACGACGGACATGACGCTGGACGAGGTCATCGACCACGTGTGCGACCTCGCCGACGCGCTCCCCGGCTGATGGGCGCCCCCACTGCGCCGGACGGGGTCGAGGCGCCATCGTGGACCGCCGCCGCCAACGCGAGAAACCTGGCGTCCGCCGCGCTGCGCATGACCTACCGGGTCAACGCGCACGGTGCCCACCACGTCGGCAGGTCCGGGCCGCTCGTCATCGTGACGTCGTGCGAGGCGCTGCTCGTCGGTGCCGTCATCCACGCAACCGCACCCCGGCCCGTCCACGTGATCGCGAACGAGGCGATGGGGCGTGCCCTTCCCGACCGCGTCCTCGCGGCGGCCGGTGACCTCAAGCCGGCCGGCCCGGGCGCGATCCTCGCGCAGTGTCAGGCGCTCGCGGCCGTTCTCGACGAACGAGCCGTGGTCGTGGCGGGTGCGGCCGTCCCTGCGTCCTACCTCGTGGCGAAGAGCGGCGCCCCCGTGCTCCCGGTGGTCGTCATCGGCGCGATGGGCCGGGTCCCGACCGACCCTCCGCGTCCGCGGAGCCGAATCGAAGTCTTCTACCTCCCGCCTGTCGTCCTCGACGTGCCGGGGGATCCGCTTCGGGCGTCGACGCGGGCCGCCGTGGCCGAGCAGGTGCGCCAGCTGCTGGCCGACGCGGATGAGCACGCGTCCAGGCGCCTCGTCTCTCCGTGAGAGGGTGGAGCCGATGAGCGACACCTGGGAGCCCGTGGATCCTGCCGACGACGGCGAGGATTCCCTCGACGACATCGGATCCTTCGAGGCGGACGACGCCGATATCGACGAGGCCGCCGACGACGCGGGCGAGGCCGCCCTCGCTGCTGCCTTGGCGGCGGCCAGGACCGAGTTCGGCGACTTCGAGGCCGACCTCGGCGAGCTCATGCGGCCCGGCGGGGAGCACTCCGGCATGCCGGTGCTCGCGGTCGTGGGCCGGCCGAATGTGGGCAAGTCGACCCTCGTCAACCGCATGATCGGCCGCCGCGAGGCCGTCACGGAGGACGTCCCCGGCGTCACCCGCGACCGGGTCACCTACGAGGCGGAGTGGAATGGCCGCAGGTTCATCCTCATCGACACGGGCGGCTGGGACCGCAAGGCCCGTGGCATGGGCGCCCTTGTCGCGGCCCAGGCCGAGCGGGCGATCAACGAGGCCGACGCCGTGCTGTTCATCGTCGACGCCAAGGTCGGGCCGACGGACATCGACGAGGCCGTCGTGCAGGTGCTGCGCAAGGCCGGCAAGCCCGTGCTGCTGGTGGCCAACAAGGTCGACGACGAGGCCACGGAGCTCGAGGCCGCCTCGCTGTGGTCGCTCGGGCTTGGAGAACCGCACACCGTTTCGGCACTGCATGGCCGCGGGGCCGGCGACCTGCTCGATGCCGCCGTTGCCATGCTCCCTGAGAATGGGGCAGGGCTCTCGCGCCAGGGCGGGCCGCGCCGCGTGGCCCTCCTCGGCAAGCCCAACGTCGGCAAGTCGTCCCTCCTGAACCAGCTTGCCGGTGGCGAGCGGGTCGTCGTCGACAGCGTCGCCGGCACGACCGTGGATCCCGTCGATGAGCTCATCGAGCTCAAGGGCACCTGGTGGTGGTTCGTCGACACCGCAGGCATCCGCCGCCGCGCCCGCGAGGCCAGTGGCCACGAGTACTACGCGACCCTCCGCACCCAGGCCGCGCTGGACCGGGCCGAGGTGGCCATCGTGCTGGTCGACGCATCGGCGCCGCTGAGCGAGCAGGACGTGCGGATCATCCACATGGTCATCGAGGCCGGCCGGGCCATGGTCCTGGCCTTCAACAAGTGGGACCTCACCGACGAGGAGCGCCGCAAGTACCTCGAGCGGGAGATCGACCGCGACCTCGTGCAGGTGCCGTGGGCGCCCCGGGTCAACATCTCGGCCCGCACCGGTCGGCACGTCGACAGGCTCACGGGGGCGATCGAGGCGGCGCTGGAGGGCTGGGAGACCCGCGTCGGGACCGGTCGCCTGAACCAGTTCATCAAGGAACTCACCGACGCCCACCCGCACCCGCTGCGGGGCGGCCGGCAGCCGAGGATCCTCTTCGGCGCCCAGGTGCAGGTCGGTCCGCCGACCTTCGCGCTGTTCACGACAGGCTTCCTCGAGGCTGGCTACCGCCGCTTCATCGAGCGCCGGCTGCGCGAGGAGTTCGGGTTCGAGGGCACGCCGATCCGGCTGGTCATGCGAGTGCGCGAGAAGCGGTCCCGCCGCAAGTAGCCGGGCCCTCGGTCAGGCCAGGATGATGAATCCCGCGATGCCTCCGCCGAGCACGAGCAGCGCCGGGCTGACCTTGGTGAACTGAGCGAGGATGGCGATGAGCGCGGCGATGCCGATGATCGTCGCGAAGGCGACCGCCTCGGTCTGGCGGGTGCCGTCGGACAGGGTGCCGAGCGCGGTGACGAGGTTCCACGCCCCGACGGTCAGCAGGGCCACGGTGATCGGGGCGAGACCGGTCTTGACCGCCGTCTTCATGGGGGAGGGCTTCCAGCGGGCCCAGGCCATCCCCGCTCCCACCACAAGGATGGACGAGGGAAGCACGAACGACAGCCCTGCCACGAGCCCGCCCCAGAACCCGGCGACGTTGTACCCGATGCCCGCGACATACATGGTCGACGGCCCGGGGGCGATCTGGCCGAGGGCATAGATCTGCAGGAAGGTCTCGCTGTCGACCCAGCCGGCCTGGATGGCGTGCTGCTGGATCGCCGGCAGCGTGGCGTTCCCGCCGCCGACGGCGAGCAGCGAGATCCCGGCGAAGAAGACGAACAGCTCCCACAAGTCGCTCATGGGCCCTCCACCGTCGGCTCGGCCTCCTGCGCCCGCTTGGCGATCAGGAAGTGCAGCAGGACGCCCAGGCTGCCGAACAGGGCGATGGCGATGAGGAGGGAGGGCTTGAGCCACAGGATGATCCCGATGGCGGCCACGGTCAGGCCGATGTCCAGCGGCTTGCGCAGGTGGGCCCGGCCCATCTGGCCGGCGTTCGCGATCGACAGGCCGGCCGCAGCCGCGCCGAACCCGGCCAGGACGGCGTTGAAGCCCGGGCCACCCGCCCGGCCGAGCACGAATGCCACCAACAGGATGTTCGCCAGCACGGCAGGGAACACGAGTCCGGCGAATCCGAGGATGGCCCCGAGCGTGCCGCGCAGCAGCCGGGTGAGCATGAGGACCAGGTTGATGACGTTGGGCCCGGGCAGGGCCTGGGCGACCTCCATGCACTCGAGGAACTCGTCCTCGGTCACCCATTTGCGGCGGTTGACGAAGACCAGGCGGACGTAGGCCGTCAGCCCGCCGCCGAAGCTCGTGACCCCGATGACCAGGCACTGCCAGAAGAGCAGCAGCGCCGAGGGGGCGTCAGGTCGCGTCTGGCGCGGCACCCTTGTGGTCCTTGCCCTTGTGCTCCTTGTGGTCGTGCTCCTTCTTCTTCGCCGAGCCATCCAATGCCTTGCCCCCGGCCAGCAGGTGCACGTGCACCCACGCGGTGTGCTGGTAGGGCGGGCGAACGTTCATGTAGGTCGTGTACGCCGGGATGTTCAGCCGGGTCGCGGTCTCGCGGATGCCGCCGATGAGGGACAGCCAGTCCTGCGGAGTGAAATCGTCGTCCATGATCGTCGTGACCTGGCGGCGGGGGATGCCGACGAGGACGTGGTCGTAGTCGGCGTTGTCCTCGTCCTCGAAGTCGTGGAAGACCATGAACTCGTCGTTGGCGTACACGACCTCGACGCGCCGGCGAAGCTGGACGATCTCGGCGAAGTGGCCGATGTCGCGCGTGTACCCCTGCTCGTCGGGCTCCCCCTTGAGGGTCTTCGACTTGCTGCGGCTCAGGTGCATGCACAGCCACGGCTGCTTCTGGTACGGCGGGTGGACCGGGGTGTCGATGCGGAACCCCTGGTCGGCCGCCCAGCCGAAGTGCTCGGGCACCGCCCGGATCGCCGTGAGCATCCCGAGCCAGCGGATGGCGTCGCTGAAGTCGAGGGCGGCAATGCTGGAGATCGGGTCGCGCGGGATGATGGTCACCCGCGTGGTGTCGTCGTCGCTGCCGTCCTCGAAGGCAACGACGTGCTGGTCCTCGTAGATGACCGGCACCTTCAGCCGCCCACCGACGATGGCGTAGAAGCGATCGGGGCTCTCGGGATACGTGAAGACCTGTCCGTCGGTGCTCATGGCCGCATGCTAGCCACGCGCGGGGGTCCCATGTGCGCGTCCGGTCGCTCCGGGTGTCTCTCACCTGCCGGCTTGCTTGAACTGGCTACGGACGGGGGATGGCAGCGCACGCAGAGGCCAGCGCTGAGCGGGCTGCCTCGGTGGCTGTCGCGTCGACCCCAGACGCGAGGGTCGCGCCCGCCGACACGAATGCCTCACGCAGATCCGATATGCCCGGCAGCGATGACGCCGCCCCCAAGGCCGCATCGAGTTGCGCCGTCGCCTCGTCCAGTGCGGCCTTGGCCTCGCCGACCGGCTGGCCCGGTGCGAGCGCGGCGAGCGCGGTGTCGCACGCCTGCCCAATCCGCTCCGGGGCATCCATCAGCGACTGTGCAGCATCGACGGCGCCCTGCGCACCGTCGACAGCCTCCTGGATGGAGCCGCAACCCACGAGCAGCAAGGCTGCTGCGGGGACGAGCAGCGCGGCGGCCGTCTGCCGTGCCTTGCGGGATCGGGCGATCGGGGACCTGGTCATGGTGCACTCCTTCTCCTTCGTCCGATGCGGTCGGAGACCGTTGACGTGACTGCGGCGCTGTGCCGCTTGAGCCGCAGCAGCAGCGACTCGGCCCAGGCGAACTCGGTGGCCAGGATCAGCAGGCCCACCACGATCAGCGCTATGCCGGGCCCGGGCAGGACCAGCAGCACCACGCCGACGAGGACGCAGGCTCCGCCTCCGATTGCTGCCCCGATCCACCTCAGGGGGTGCGGCAGCCGGCGCCAATGCGCCGGGAGGCTCGCCCTACTCACGTGCGTCCACCTCCTGCATCTCCTGTCTGCGAGCCTCGTCCGACGGGGCCTCCTCTGCCGAGGCCGCGGCACGAGTCGCGATGAGACTGGCGACCACGGAGGCGGTGATGATGGCCACGACGATGCCCAGGCTCACGACCGTGGGGATCGTCACGAAGGCGTGGCTGACGATCATCTTGATGCCGACCCAGACGAGGACGAGCGACAGCCCGAGCTTCAGGTAGATGAAGCGGTGCATCAGGTCGGCCAGGAGGAAGTACATGGCGCGCAGGCCGAGGATCGCGAATGCGTTGCTGGCGAAGACGAGGAAGGGCTCCTGGGTCACGGCGAAGATCGCCGGGATCGAGTCCACCGCGAAGATGATGTCGGTGACCTCGACGATGACCAGAACGGCAAGCAGAGGCGTGGCGACCAAAGCCCCCCCGCGGCGGATCCAGAACCTCTGGCCGTGGTACTCCTCGGTCGTCGGCACGAATCGCCGGAACAGCCTGAGTGTCTTGGACTGCGACATGTCGATGTGGTCGTTGCGCTGGCGGAGCATCCGGATGCCGGTGAGTATGAGGAAGGCCCCGAACACGTAGAGGACCCAAGCCGCACTGGCGATTAGGGCCGAACCGGCAGCGATGAAGATGGCCCGGAAGACGAGGGCACCCACCACGCCGTAGAAGAGCACGCGGTGCTGGTACTGCTTCGGGACGGCGAAATAGCCGAAGATCACGGCCCAGACGAACACATTGTCGACGGCCAGGGACTTCTCGATGATGTAGCCGGCGTAGTACTGCAGGCCGAACTCGGACCCGTAGCCCCACCAGATGACGCCGCCCACGCCCAGGCCGATGGCCACCCAGATGACGGACCAGGTGGCCGCCTCGCGCAGCCGGATCTCGTGGGCATCACGGTGCATGAACAGGTCGACGACAAGCATCGCCACGATGGCGGCGATCATCGCCACCCACACCCAGAGAGAGACGTCCACATTGCTCCTTGTGTCGCAGTTGCACGGCACAAGGTCTCTCGCCGCCGGCCTCGAGGCCGACCCAGTGGCCGGGTGCCGGGGCACCGTATTGACGACCAGTGGCGAAGGGATACTCCCCTTGAATAACTCGACTTTTGCATGGGAACGCGACGGGCGCAAATCGACACCGGCGCCTCCGGGGCGAAGGGGTCCGGACCCAAGTGGATGTGCTCGGGCGAGGCACCGGGGTGCGAAGTGCCGGCCCCGCGGCGCCGGGAGCCCCTGCGGCACGCGCAACCGTGACCACTAGACTCGGCGAGTCGTCACCGCGAAGCAGTGCACCATACGGCGGTGCCGCGGGCTGTAGCGCAGCTTGGTAGCGCACTTGACTGGGGGTCAAGGGGTCGCAGGTTCAAATCCTGTCAGCCCGACTCTGTGGTGTCTTCGGACATCGTTGACAGATGTCTTCGGACATGGTTGACAGGGCCCTCGCCTTTAGGGGCGGGGGTCCTGTCGTTTCCGGCCTTTGGGTGGCCCGGGCTTGACGCCGCGGGCCTGGTAGTCGCGGGTGGGGT
>JAUXRN010000233.1 GCA_030681835.1 Actinomycetota bacterium | reverse complement strand
ATGACCGGGATGACGCCGGCCATGTTGACCTTCAGCGGAATGTAGGTCGACGTGCCGCCATACATGCGCCTGCCGACCATGCGCTTGGCGTACTGAACCGGGATGCGGCGCTGCGCCTGCTCGACGAAGACGACGAAGGCCACGATCGACAGGCCCACGAGCAGGGTCAGCGAGAAGGTGAACGGCCCACGGCTGCCCCAGATCGACGCGAACTGAGCCGGGATGGTCGCGATGATCGAGGTGAAGATCAGCACCGACATGCCGTTGCCGACCCCGCGCTCGGTGATGAGCTCGCCGAACCACATGATCACCGCCGTGCCTGCAGTCATGACGGTGATCATCACGAGGATGACCCAGACCGACTGGTTGGGGATGATCTGCTCGTTGCAGCCGCTGAACAGCGCGCCAGGGGTACGGGCGAGCGACAGGATCGCGGTCGACTGGAGGATCGCGAGCCCGATCGTCACGTAGCGGGTGTATTGCGTGATCTTGGCCTGTCCGGCCTGGCCATCGGCCTTGAGCGTCTCCAGCCGAGGGATGACCACGGTGAGCAGTTGCAGGATGATGCTCGCGGTGATGTAGGGCATGATGCCCAGCGCGAACACCGACAGCTGCAGCAATGCCCCGCCGCTGAACAGGTTGATCAGTGCGTACACCGAATTGTCCTGCACGACGTCGATGCACCGCTGGATGGCGGAGTAGTCGACGCCGGGCGTGGGCACGACCGACCCGAGCCGGTAGAGCGCCAGCAGGGCAAGCGTGAAGAAGATCTTCTTGCGAAGATCCGGTGTACGCAGGGCAGCCCCGAACGCACTGATGTGCACTGTGCCTCCTGCTTAGACTTCGGTTGCGGACCCGCCTGCGGCAACGATCTTGTCACGGGCCGTCACGGAGAATGCATTCGCACTCACCGTCACCGCCACGTTGATGTCACCCTGACCGAGAACCTTCACCGGATAGCCCTTGCGGACAGCGCCCTTGGCGATGAGATCGACCACCGTGACGTCGCCACCCTGGGGGTACAGCTTGGCGAGCATGGCGAGGTTGACGACCTGGAACTCGACCTTGGCCGGGTTCTTGAAGCCCTTGAGCTTGGGCAGCCGCATGTGCAGGGGCATCTGCCCGCCCTCGAACCGGGCCGGGACCTGGTACCGGGCCTTGGTGCCCTTGGTGCCACGACCGGCCGTCTTGCCCTTCGAAGCTTCACCTCGGCCCTTGCGGGTCTTAGGTGTCTTGGCGCCCGGTGCCGGGCGCAGGTGATGGACCTTGAGTGCCATCGTCAGTCGACCTCCTCAACAACGACCAAGTGCCGCACGGTGTTGACCATGCCGCGGATCTCGGGGCGGTCCTCCTTGACGACGGTGTCGCCAATGCGCTTGAGGCCGAGCGAGCGCAGGGTGTTGCGCTGGCTGCTCGTGCCACCGATCTCGGACTTCTTCTGGGTGACCTTCAACCGGGCCATCACGCGCTCATCCCCGCGGCGCGGGCCCGCAGCATGGCGGCGGGTGCGACGTCCTCGAGAGGGAGCCCGCGACGGGCGGCGACCGCCTCAGGCAGCTCGAGCATCTTCAGTGCCGCCACGGTCGCATGGACGATGTTGATGGCGTTGTCGGAGCCCATGGACTTGCTGAGGATGTCGCGGATTCCCGCGCATTCCAGCACGGCCCGGACCGGGCCACCGGCGATGACGCCGGTACCCGGGGCGGCCGGCCGCAGCATGACCACGCCCGCCGCTGCCTCGCCGGTGATGGGGTGAGGAATGGTGCCCTGGATCCTGGGGACGCGGAAGAAGTGCTTCTTTGCCTCCTCGACGCCCTTGGCGATGGCCGCGGGCACCTCCTTGGCCTTCCCGTAGCCGACGCCGACCATGCCGTCGCCGTCGCCGACGACCACGAGTGCGGTGAAGCTGAAGCGACGGCCACCCTTGACGACCTTCGCGACGCGGTTGATCGCAACCACCCGCTCGATGTACGTGGACTTCTCCTCGCGGGGAGCGCGCTCCTTGCGCTCCCGGCGATCGCCGGCGCCACTACCGCGGCGCGACGTTTCAGACATGAGGTACCTCTTCCGTTTCGAAGTTCAGGTCGCTAGAAGGTAAGGCCGGCCTCGCGGGCGCCATCAGCGACGGCAGCCACCCGGCCGTGGTAGTCGTTCCCGCCGCGGTCGAAGACCACGGTCTCGATGCCAGCCTTCTTCGCACGCTCGGCGACGAGTTGGCCGACCTTGCGGGCCTTGGCCGTCTTGTCGTCGGAGGCACCGCGCAGGTCCGCCTCCATGGTCGAAGCGGACGCCAGGGTCACGCCCTGCGTGTCGTCAACGACCTGGACGAGCATGTGGCGGGCGGACCGGGTGACGACGAGGCGCGGGCGCCCGGACGTCCCCGACACCTTCTTGCGCACGCGCAGGTGGCGCCGGGCGCGACCAACGGACGAGCGGGTGCCCGTCCCCAGCTTGGGAGCGAAGGAACTCATCACTTACCAGCCTTTCCGGCCTTGCGTCGCACGACTTCACCCTCGTACCGCACGCCCTTGCCCTTGTACGGCTCAGGCTTGCGGATCTTGCGGATGTTCGCGGCGACCTCGCCGACCTGCTGCTTGTCGATGCCCATGACCTTGAACTTCACAGGGCTGTCGACTTGGAACGAGATGCCGTCCGGTGCCTTGACGTGGACCGGGTGGCTGAAGCCGAGCTGGAACTCCAGATCGGAGCCCTTCGCGGCGACGCGGTAGCCCGTGCCGACGATCTCCAGGCCCTTCTCGTAGCCCTGAGTCACACCAGTGACCATGTTGGCCACGAGGGTGCGGGT
>JAUXRN010000223.1 GCA_030681835.1 Actinomycetota bacterium | reverse complement strand
TTGGCACTCCGTAAAAGTGGCGTGTCCGATCTTGACATTGATGCGATACGCCCACCGGAAGACAGCGTCATTGAGGTGTTCTGCAACCGAGTGGCCGCTGCCGCCCTGATGCCGTCACAAATTTTCATGACTGAGCCGACCATTACTGCACATGGTACGGCAATGAACTGGACGGATGAGGAGATTGCCACATTAGCGAATAGGTACAACGTCAGTAGAGAAGCGGTTTTACTAAGACTACTTACATTTGATCGCACTACACGCAATTTTTATCAAACCAAGCGTAATGAATACGCTGAAGAATACCGCCGTAAAAAATTATTGGAACGTGAGTCTTCGTCTTCCAAGCCAAGACCTAGGAATATGCCGCAAGAGGCACTAAGCAATTTCGGTCGCCCGTTTGTAGAAATGATATTGGTTAACTATTACCAAGATCGCCTCACACTTAGCGAAGTATCGGGATACTTGGGTCTTCGGACACAGCATGTCGAAAAGCTTCAGTCTAAGCTTGGAGCTTACTGATGGCGAACAATGAGAATGCGCGTTACAGCATCGATACAAGTGCATTGATCCACGCGTGGCGGCGGGCTTATCCTCCTAAAAATTTCGCCAGTTTTTGGGCAAAGATAGAAAATCTAATTGATGATGGTGTAGTCCTCGCATCAGTTGAAGTATTAAATGAGCTTAAAAAGAAAGACGACGAAATTCACAGCTGGTGCAACAGTCGCCCAGACTCTTTTTGCGTTGAAATCGATGATGACTTGCAAGAGCATCTAGCGCATATCATGGGAACATATCCACGCCTCGTGGATACAGTGAAGGGTCGTTCAGGTGGCGACCCTTTTGTTATTGCACTTGCCCGCACTCACATGCCGTCACCACTTACAGTAATTACACAGGAAGGACTCGGAAAAAAGAATAGCCCGAAAATTCCCGATGTCTGTAAGGCAGAACAAATCCCGTGCATAAACCTAGTCGAGCTTATTCAAGCCGAAGATTGGCGGTTTTAGCCTGCGTGAGGAGTAACGCAAAAGTGGTTATGGTTGATTATTTGTTTATGCAGAAAAAAAACTTGAACCTGTCCCCTTTTAATTTGCTTTTAATTTGCGATGGCAGCTCGGAATTTTCCGGGACATTGATACAGCACAATTGGGCAGTTGACCGTTATCAGAAATAATTGCCATCGGGCAGCAGGGTGCAGAGGCTCTCCATGC
>JAUXRN010000204.1 GCA_030681835.1 Actinomycetota bacterium | reverse complement strand
ATGGCCATCTGGACGGAATGGATTTCGGCTTCGGCGCGCAACCGGGCGTCATGTTCCGCCTTGCGTTGCTGCTCGATCAGCGCCGCCAGATCGCGTTCCGCCTTGGTTCTGCCCTCGGCGGCAGCGCGGGCGAATTGTTCCTGCTGCAAGCGCTGGTTCAATTCATCCTGCGCCTGCTGCTCGGCGCGCGACCTGGCCTGATTTTCTTCCTGGAGCCGCTGTTCGCAGGCCAGTTTTTCCTGCAACTCGCGGGCCAGCTTTTTCTCCGTCTCGAGCTTGGCCTGGATAATTTCCGCGAGCCTCGCCTCATCCTGGCAATTGGCCTCGATCAGCGTAGTCAACTCCGCCTCGGCGCGCGCGCGTGCCTGAGCCACCGCGCGCGCCTGCGCTTCCGCGCGGGCGCGCGCCTGCGCGGAAATGTCCGCCTGCATTTCGGCCTCCAGGCGCGCTCGCGCCTCCTGAATGGCTTGCGATTCGGCGATATATTCCTCGTTGTCGTTGCTGACTAACCGGATTACGGCTGGTTTTGACATGGCGCTGCCCCCTTGTACTGATTGATGCGCGATCGCACCCATCCCGGACTCATTACTACACCGTCAAGATAGCAGTTTGGATAGCAGGCAAAACGCGGAACAGAGCGGAAAAATCAGGTTATTTCTGCAAAAACTACAGGGGTTCAGGATGGAACAGTTATACCTAACATCTCCGTCATCCGAGGATGGCGCGTGACGCAAGCAACCGGCTCGACACCGGTACGCGCCTGCCTAGCCCGTTCCGCCTGAGCCACAACGGCTTGGCGTTGCTCGGCCTGCACGCGCTCGGCGGCTTTGCGCGCTTCCTCGACACGCAGTTTCGCCATGTTTTCCGCACGCTCCATCGCGGTATCGCGCGCCAGCTCCGCTTCGGCGATCTGCTTGCAGAAGGCTGCGGCGGCAAGCGCCTCGGCGCGAATCTTCTCTTCCGCCGCCTCGAGTGACCGGCTTTCTGCATCCGCACAAGCCTTGGCCATGTTCATCACGCGCACCGCAGTCTGCTCCTTTGCCCGTGCGGTTTGCATGGCCTGCTCATTCAGTTTTTCCGTTGCCTCGGCAGCCTCCCTGGCGCGAACCTCGAGTTCGATGCGCTCGTTGTACTCCTCGATGGCGCGCAGCTCGGCAGCCATACGCGCTTCGATCGCGGCGAGGGTGCGCTTCTCGGTTTCGATATTCTGTTCGGCTACCTGAAGCGCCTGCCGCGCCACGGCGGCGCGTTCATTTGCGGCAGCGATCTCCCGCGTTTCGGCCTGCAACTTGAGATCCATCTCGCGCGCGGCCGCCAATTCGGCCTCGGCGCGCTGCTGCGCAAGCACAGCCAGATCCTGCTCCGCCTGAAACTTGTGCGCGGCGGCCTGGGCGGCCATGGTTTCGGCAGCCAGACGATCCTTCGCCTCCTGCTCGGCCTGGCACAACAAGGAATTGGCTTCCTCCTGTTGCTGCCATGCATTCCTGTCGGCCTCGGCCCGGGCCAGCAACAGCGCAGCCGCTTCCTGCTCGGCCTTGAGTTTGCGTTCCGCCCCGACCCTTGCGATCGCCTCCGCTTCGGCACGTTGTCTGGCCGCCTCATAAGCCAAGCGCTCGTCGCGGACGCGAGCCTCGGCATCGGCCACGGCCTGTTCCTCGGCAAGCCTGCGCTGGGTGGCAAGCTCTGCGGCGGTTTGCTCCGCATCCCGGATAGCGGCAAGCCGCGCCTCGGTTTCGCCCAGCGCAAGCATTTCGGCGTGCGCGCGCGCGTCCGCAACCTCAGCGGCGGCCTGTTCGGCCATGAGTTTGGAGCCCGCCAGCGCGGCGACCTGTTGCTCCTTGTCGATCTTTTCTTCTATGGCACGCGCGATCGCCTGGTTAGTCGATTCTTTTTCCTGCGCCAACTTGGC
>JAUXRN010000181.1 GCA_030681835.1 Actinomycetota bacterium | reverse complement strand
CAGCCGGACTACGGCAGCGCCCGACGACGTGTTGGTCAGCTTGTTCAGCGACCCAGCCGTTCGTGCCGATCCGTACCCCGCCTATCGGCAGCTTCGCGAGACCGCGCCGGTGCACCACAGTGCGGTGTTGCCGTTGTGGGTTGCGACTCGCTACGACGACTGCGGCACCGTGCTGCGCGACCCGCGGTTCGGCAAGAGCGAAGAAGTGCAGCGCATCTTCGGGTCCTCCGCCCGGAGCGCGGATCGGGAGGTGCCGATCATCTCCCGTTACTCGATGTTGCGGATGAACCCGCCCGATCACACCCGGATGCGCAGTCTCGTCGCCCGCGAGTTCACCCCCCGCCGGGTCGACGAGCTCCGTCCGGCGGTCGCGGCGATGGTCGATGAGATCCTCGATCAGCTCGCCGATGCCGGCGGCGGTGACGTCATGGATCTGCTTGCGTTCCCGTTGCCGGTGCGGGTGATCGGCGAACTGCTCGGTGTCCCGGTCGAGGACCGGGAACAGTTCCGGTGGATCGTGCGTGACGCCGCCGGCGCGCTGGAGCCGATGGCGAGCGCGGAGACGATCGCCGCTGCGGAGGCGGCGAGCAACACGATGAACGGCTACTTCCGATCGCTCATCGCCGAACGTCGGAACCGGCCGTCCGATGATCTGATCGGCGGGTTGATCGGGGTCCGTGACGGCGGTGACCGACTGTCCGAGGACGAGTTGGTGGCCACGATCGTGTTGTTGTTCGCCGCCGGGTTCGAGACCACCACCAACCTCATCGGCAACGGCCTGATCAGCCTGCTCCGCAATCCCGACCAGATGCGGCTGCTGCGCGACGACCCGACCCGCGGGCACGGCGCAGTGGAGGAGATGTTGCGCTACGAAGGCTCGGTCCAGTTGGACGCACGAACCGCGCTCGAGGACGCCGACATCGCCGGTCACCACATCGACGCCGGCCAGGTGGTGCTGACGTTGCTCGGTGCCGCGAACCGCGACCCCGACCGCTATCTGGACCCGGACCGGTTCGACATCACCCGCACCGGCACCCAGCACCTCAGCTTCGCCGCCGGCATCCACTACTGCCTTGGCGCACCGTTGGCCCGCCTCGAGGGTGAGGTCGTGTTCGAACGGCTCCTCGCCCGGTTCCCCGACATCGCCGGCGACACCACCCCGGTGTGGCGTCCGAGCCTCACCCTGCGCGGGTTGGAGACGTTGCAGGTGAGTGTCCGGTGACCACGACGGTATCGACGGTGCAGATGCCCGAGTTGACGCACCGTGAACGCACGATCGTCATCGTCGGGTTGATGACCGGTCTGCTGCTCGCGGCGCTCGACCAGACGATCGTGTCGACCGCGCTGCCGACGATCGTCGGCGAGTT
>JAUXRN010000193.1 GCA_030681835.1 Actinomycetota bacterium | reverse complement strand
GGCGTGCATGCGGGTAGTGACCTGGTCCCAGGTGAGCTGCTCGTCGTCCTTGCGGCCCGTGACCTTGCGCTTGGCTCGGGAGTCCAGCATGACGAGCTCGGCCTTGGACATGGCCACGCCGCGTGCGTCCAGGTCGGCGTTGATCTCGGCGCGGACGGCGGCCTTGCCCTGGGAGTAGAAGGCGAGGATGCCGGGGTCGGCGCCGGTGACCTCCCACTGCCCGGTGGACAGGTCCATCTCCCACGCCGGCACGAGGCCTCGGTCGGTGGACAGGGCGCGCAGGCGGCGTTCGAACTCGGCCTGCAGCCACCAGGCGTGGTTGACCAGGTCGGCGCCGCCGGTGGCCAGGGCGCGTTCCTTCCCGTCGATGCACAGGACCCGGTTGGGGATCATGACGTGGCCGTGCAGGTGCGGATCGCCGGCGCGGGAGTGCGACTCGATTGACACGGTCGCGGCGTACCCGTCGCCGCGGATCGCCAGCGATTGCTGCCCGTCGCCCTCGTGCCCGGTCCGCCCGTGCGCGACGCGTGCCATAAGCGCGTCGACCGCGCCACGCGACGCGTCGCGGACCAGCTCGAGCCACTGCTCGCGGGTGCCGGCGGGGGCGAGGAACGCGGCGACGGACAGCGATTTCGGGCACGTGAGGGTCATCTCGTAGCCGGCGTTTCCCCGCTCGACCATGAGCTGCGACGCTGCCTTCGCCTCCTCCCAGACGGCCCGCCCGAGATCCTCATCACCCAACGGGGCGTCGAGCCGATCGGCTCCCGAGTCACCGTCCACGCCAGACCGGATGAGATCGCGGTGGTGGGCGCCGAGGCGGCGCATCACCTCCCCGCGGTCCAGCCGCACCGACGGTGGATCGATGTCACGTCCGTCGGCGATGCTCGCTTCGTAGGCCTGCCAGGCGTGCTCGTTGGAGCGCAGCAGCGCCTCCGCGGAACGGAACGCCACCGTGCCGTTTGCCCGCGTGGCGGACTTGGTCAGGGACCGCAGTTGGGCGCGCAGGTTCCGTCCGGTCCACAGGTCCGCGGGGTCGATCCCGGCCGCCGCGCAGGCCTCGGAGATGACAGACCAGTACGGCGCGGCGGCGATGCGGGCGTGCCGGTTGCGCTCCATCGTGACCCGGATCCGCTCGCCGGTTCGCCGGTCGATCCCGAACATGGCGTCGCGTACGATCCGCCCATCCGGCGCCGTGATCCGGTGCCCGGGGCGGTAGGCGAGCAGGGCTGCGGTGCCGCCGGATCCGAGGAACCAGACCTGCCGGGAGTCGACCGATCCGGCGCCGAGCCGGTAGTCGACCTGCCGTTCCAGCGCGCGTCGTGACAGCGACGTTTCGGGCCGGATCCCGGCCAGCCGATACCCCACCCGCGCGGCGAGCTCCGCGCCATGGGGGAACGGATCCACGTGCCCCGACCGCGGCATCAGCACCCCCACCGCACGTCTGCGAAGGGCACGTTCTGGGTCCCCGCATGCAGGCGGTTCGAGCCGGTCACGGCTGCGGGCCGCACGGCGCGGGGCATCGGGATGCCAGCCCGGTTGGGGGATTGCTTGTGGCCTGGGGACTGGCCTGGGGAAGGGGATGGCTGGGGGTGGGGGTGGTGGATGGGCGGGGGGCTGGGCTGGGTGGGGATGGTCATGGGGATGGTCCTTGGGATCGGGGGGTTGGGCTGGTGGAGGTGGTGGATGTGGAAGGGCTGGGGCTCCGTCCCGTCGCCGCAGTGCACCGGCGCCGCGTGCGGCCGGCTGACTGGTTAACGCGATCGGCCTTCGCCTGGCCCACGACCGTCCCGGCGCCGCCACCGGCGCATGTGGCCTAGGACCCCCGCTGGCCGCGTTGACCTAGTGACGGGCCTTGCACTGCGCGGGGCCGCGACCCAGCCCCGGGAGGACGTGTGGCGAGTGACTTCCTGACCGTGTCGGCCGGCGCGGCGAAGGCCCTGACGGTCGCACAGGCCCGGCACGCGCGGTTGGCCGCGGACGCCGACCGGCGCCTGGACGCCGCGAAGGCCCGGCACCGCCGCGACATCGAGGCCGCGACGGCGGTCGAGGCGACCGCGTGGGCGGCGATGCTGGCGATCCCGGGGATGAGCGTGCCGACGGCGGCCCGGATCACCGGGACCAGCGCGTCGGCCGTGACCAGGTGGGCCGCTCGCGCCCGGCAGGCGGCGTCATGCAGCTGACCCCCCGTGGCCTGGTGCTCACCATCGGAGCGATGCTCGCGGGCGGCCTGGCCCTCGGCATCATCACGACCCTGGCACCCGCACCCGCCCTGACCAGCGACAGTCCGGCACCGCTGCCGTCGACATCGCCGTCGTGGTCCGATGCCGAGCTGGGCGACCAGGTGATCAGCTACCCGGTCGACCCCGTGTCACCCACCGGCGGCCCCGTCGCAGTGACGGCCACCGCGCCCGCAACGAGTGCTGCCCCGTCGACCCCCTCGCCCGTCCCGTCGCACGCGACAGCCCCCGCGAGCGTTGAATCCTCTGCTTCCGCGCCTGCTGGCACGACCGCCTCGCCGACGCCGCGCCCGTCCTCGCGTCCCGCGGCGCGCGCGACCACTCCACCGTCACCCGTGGCGACGCGACCACCATCACCGCGGCCGTCGTCGCGGCCGTCATCGCGTCCCGCGCGGGAGTCGGCGAGGCCCGTCGTGGTCCGGGGCGGCTGGTCGGCTCCCGCGCTACGGGTCGGCGCCAACGACCTGACGGTGCCGGTGTTGAGCTCCGGTGCGCGGGTGCAGATCACCGTCGCGTGCTCGCCGAGCCGGACGTGCACCGTGTCCGGCAGCGACCTGCTCGTCGATCCGGCCGCGTCGATGGTGACGGTGACGTGGTCCGCACCGGCACGCGCAGGCTACCGAGCGTGGCGGGTGTCCCGTGCGCTGTGATCGGTCACGGCCGGATCAACGGCAGCAGGTGCGTGTACACCTCGTCGTTCTGCCGGCGTGCCGTGGCCCGCGGGCGGATGCCGGTGAAGGAGTCGACGAGCTGCCCGACGATCGCCCACGACACCAGCAGCGAGTCCAGGTCCTGCCGGATCATCCCGTCGGCCTTCCCGCGGGCGATTGCCGCCTCGACCGCGGCCTGCCGCGGCTCCAGGACCAGGCGGCGCACGGCGTCCAGCAGCTCGGGCACGGAGTTGCGGTGCACGATCGCATTCGCCAGCACCGGCACGAGGTACTCGTGGTGGGCCGCGCCGATCTCCAGCGCGCGGGCCACCCGGTTCTCGAACTCATCGTCCCCGTCGTACCAGCCGGCCATCGTCGGCAGCTGCCCGATCCCCGCCACGGCGAGGTCGACCTTCGACCCGTAGTGCCGGTACACCGTCTTCGTCGACACCCCCGCCGCCCGGGCCACGTCGTCGACGCCCATCCCGGTGTAGCCGGCGTCGGCCAGCAGCCGCAACGCCTCCCGCGCCAGCTGCACGTGGACGTTCTCCCACGCCGGCCCGCCCTCGCGCACCCCCCGCGGCACCCGAAGCCGCCCGCCCGGGTACCGGTCCGGGTCCGGAGCGTCCGCGGCCGTGGGCATGCCTCGACGGTACCGCGAACAGACAACGCCGGTTGTCACCTCGCAGCCGGACACGCCGGACCTCCCGCCACCCCACCGACGCCGTCGACCCCGGCCACGTCGATGACCTCGTCGATGGCCTCGGCACAGTCCCTGTCACGCATGACCGCCGGCCCGCGGCCGGCCAGGAAGGAGCCCACATGAGAACCACGACCCTCGCCACGATCATTCTGGCGCTGGCCACGACCGTTGCTGCCAGCCCAGCCTGGGCCGACACGGTGGCGGCCGACAGCCCGCCGGTCGTCCTGGCCCAGGACACCACCCCCGACCCATCCAGCCTCGCACCCGCCAGCCCGGCACCGGCGAGCATCCCCGCGACACTGGTCGGCATCGACGCGACCCCCGTCAACGCGTTGACCGTCACCGGTCACGGCGGGCGCCTGGTTCGCGCCACCGCCCCCGGGCAGCGCACCCGCACCGTCACCGTCGCCGCCGGCCGACCGGCGGTGCTGCGGAACCTGGCCCCCGGTGTCCGGTACACCGTCTCCATCGCCGGCCGCAGGATCGGCACCGCCATCCCGCTCGGCCAGGTCGGGGCAGCCGCCGGGCTGACCGTCCAGACCACGCCCGTGCCCGGCACTGTGCTGGTCACCTGGACGCACGCCGCGCGGACCGGCGAGGGCGACGACGTCACGTTCGATGTCACGGCCACCCCGATCAACGCGGACGGCACCGACGCCACGGGCGCCACCGGTGTGGTCACTGTCGTCGCGACTGGCACGACGGTCACCGTGGAGTCATTGAGCACGACGGCCCGTTACCGGTTCACCGTCACCCCCCGCAACGCCGCCAGCACCGGGCGGGCCAGCACCGCGGCGATGAGCCGCACCCTCGCCGACATCGCCGGCCCCACGGCGCCTGAGCCACCGGTCGTCCCTGCACCGAGCCCGCCCGCACCCGCGCCACCGCCGGCGCCCACGCCCGCACCGGCTCCCGTCTCCGCGCCTGGACCGGTGGCGCCGGCGACGAAGACGATCTACGTATGCCCCGCGGGCAGCACCCCGCACGGGGAGCTGTGCCGGACCGTCACGCAGTACACGTTCGACATCAAGGCGTACACCTATCACCCGGAGTCCTACGCCTACACCGCGTACGGTGCGCCGTACGTCGTGCGCACGGGCGAGAGCGGCCCCGGCCCCACCTGCGCGCCCGGGTGGAGCCCCGCCTGGGACACCGACCCCGTCCTCGGCTCGGTCAACCCGCACTGCGAGCAGACCCGGCAGGACGCGTACACCGCGACCGGGATTCGCAACGTGAAGGACGCGACCCCTGCCGGGTACACCGACACCGGCACCACCTGGACCCGGAAGGACGCCCCGCCCACCGGCTACACCGACGACGGCACCCAATGGGTCAAGGACGCACCGAAGGTCGCCCAGGTCGTCCCCGCCTAGCCCTTGACAGATTTAGGTATTTTGTGGGTATGGTGCTGCCCGACGGGAAGGAGGGCAGCCAATGCTCATCATCGTCGGCCTCGCAGCACTGCTGCTCGGTGGCCTGATCGGGGTGGTCATCGGGATCCCCGTCATGATCGCGGTGGCCGTCGTCAGGGCGCGTCGCGGCCCGACGACGCAGGCCCAGCCGGAGCCGGAGTCGGCGTCGGATCCGGACGCCGCGTTCATCGACCTGGTGACCCGGGGATGGCCCGCCGAGGCAACCTGCCTGCACGCCTCCGATCGCCACGGCGGCGCGGCGGCGCCCTGAACAGCGCTCGCCATTCGCGTCGAGCCGCAGGCGGGCGGCGAAATTCCGCCGCGTCGACCGCGTAAGGACGCCGAACGGGCGCAGCTGCCCCGAGGTGACGGTGCCCGGCGTGCCCGCGCTGCGTCGTGACTGGCGGTCGGCACCGCTGCGCATGGCAGGCCGGCGTGGCGGACCCGGGCCGGGGACCGTTGGCGCCTCGCGGGCCGTCATCGTGTCCCGGCGGGAGGTCCTGGCGGGGGGGTCCTGACGGGAGGTCAGCCGATCGCGTCGCGGTCGAGCGGATTGCCGCGTGACATGAGTTCCTCGAAGACGGCGACGACGACGGGGTCGAAGTGCGTGCCGGAGTCCGCCCGGATGATCTCCATTGCGCGCTCGTGGGACGCGCCATCGTGATAGCTCCGCTTGCTGGTGATCGCGTCGTACACGTCGACAACCGCGAAGATCCGGGCCCACAGCGGGATATCCGTGCCCGACAGCCCACGTGGGTACCCACTGCCGTCCCACTTCTCGTGATGGCTCTGCGGGATATCAATAGCAGCGCGTAAGAACTCGATCGGCGCGAGCAACCTCACGGCGCGGTCCGGGTGCTGCCGGATCAACGCCCACTGCTCGTCATTCAACGGCCCCGGGAAGTTCAGGACCTCCTCGGGGACCGCGAACTTCCCGATGTCGTGCAGCAGCGCCCCCCGGTACAGGTCGCGCAGCTGCCTGTCGGGGACGTTCATGCGCCGGGCCAGCAGCAGCGTGAGGTCCGCGCCGCGCTGCGAGTGCAGCGCCAGGTTCGACTCCCGGGCATCCATCGCCAGCGCCCATCCCAGGATCGTCTCGTCCCAGGCGTCCTCCAAGGCTTGCCGGTCCGCGTTTGATCGCCTGACGTAAGTGGCCACAGCCAGTGTCATGACGGTCGCGGTGACGACGACGAACCCGATGCCCTTTACCGTCTGGACCCAGGACTCTGCCGCGTGGTCGTCGAACACCGCCGTCGCCACTCGATCGGACACCAGGATCCACAGCACGGAAAGCGACAGGTACAGGCCCAGGAGCGCGAAAGGGAGCGGCACCTTCGGCAACGCCCGGGGGAATTCGTCGGACGGGAAGTGATGAATGCCGTCCGGCAGCTCGTCAGCCATACCCGTCCCTCCTCAGTGGTTCGACGCTCAACTACCTCTACGCGAAGGCTACGGCGGTTGCGGGCAAGCGATCCGACGAACGCGCGACGGAGCCCTCGGAGGCTCTTGCACGCTCCTGTCCCCGAGCTGGTCCGCCCACGCTGGCTTCAGGACTGGACGATTGCCATGACGATGAGGTCGGCCGCCACGATGACCGCGACGGTCAAGGCGCATGCCGCGAGGAGCAAGCCAAGGGACCGAAGACTGGCCGTCCCCGGCTCAGGCTCGATTGCGCCGGCGGGGCCCTGGTGCCGGAAATCGTAGATGACGGTCCCATGGTCGGTGGTGACCCCAGGCACGCCGGGAACCCTGGTCCAGCCCTGGTCACGCAGGTCGTCAAGCCAGGCGTTCGGGCTCGGACACTCCAGGACGTCCCACTCGAAGGACCGCCGCAGCATCACGCGCGGCACCGTATCGCCGCGCATGGCAACCGAACAGGCCTGCGACGCGACTGCGACAAGTGAGACCCGCCACAACTAGCCAGTAACAACCGGTTCTGCGCATGCTGGATCCCGCGGTCAGGGTGCGCGCGCACGGCTACGTGATGACCAGCTCGACCGTGAGGTAAACCGCCAACGCGACCACCCCGATGAGCGCGACTGCCCCCATGATGATGACGAGCCACTCGCCCCCGCTCTTTCGGCCGCCCAACCGTCATCCCATCGGCCGGTCGAGGTCGACGGCGCCCGCCGGCGCGGCCTCGTCCTCGTGGACTGCCGCCAAGTTGCGCGCCCCGAGGAACCCCAACAAGCCCTTCGCCGCCCCGTCGCTGCCCTCGTGGTCCCACACGTGCACATGCGTGCTCTCGCCCACCGAGTACGCGGACACGATCCGGCCCGGGCGGTAGAACTCCACCAGGTCCGCCGACCGGCGGCGCTGCTGCGCCCCCGGCAGCCACTCCCGAACCGCATCCCCCGCGGCCGCGAACGGCGCACCCACGACGATCGTCACGCTGTCCGGCACCCTCACGCCCCCCGCTGGACGGCAGGCTCCAGGTACTGGAACAGGTATCCGATCGTCCCTCGCGAGGTCTTCACCCCGGACACCCCAGCCACCCGGTACCAGCCTTGCGCCCGCAGCCCGTCCAGCCACGAGGTGAAGTCAGCGTGCTCCAGGACGTCCCACTCCAGGGTCTGCCGCGGCTCCATTCGACGGACCGTATCCACGGCATGCAACGCCGTCATGCAACTTGCATGCGACGTGCATCACAACTGGCCAGTAGGTATTCCCGTGCCTTCCTGGGGGCCATACGTTCGACGTTCGGGCGTCACGCGGGCACAACTCCGGCTCCCGAACCCATGAGGCTGGGTCCTCGCCGCACCCCAACGCGCGCGAGGGTCCAGCCCGCCCTCATCCCACCACGACGACGCCACCGAGAGCAGGGATAGCACCAGTGACCAGGGTCCAGCAGGCCATCCTCGACTTCGAACGGCGGCCCTGGACCTACCTGCAGTGCAAGGACACGGCCATCCGCGAGCACTTCGGCCTCGAGCCCGCCCGCTACTACCAGCTCCTCGACGAACTCCTCGACGACCCCGCCGCCCTGCTCCACGCACCCGCCGTCGTCCTGCGCCACCTCCGCCTGCGCGCCGTCCGCCGACGGCTCGGGGCCATGTAGAGCAGGCAGCCGCTGCCGCTCCCTGCCTGCCGGTGCTGGGCCGGGTGAACCCGCGGGTCGGTTGCACCCCGGCGCGATGGAGCGTTGGTTGTCGCGGGCGATGCGCGACGCAGCTGGTCGTCCGGTTCGGCCGCGTGACTGCCGGCGGCTACGCCTTCGCCGGGATGGGCACCACGAGCCGGTCGCAGTCCGCCAGTTCACGCTCCAGGGCTCGCTTCTCGGAGGCGTCGATGGACAGTCCCCAGCGCCACTTCACCGCGATCCACGCCTGCACGAGCCGGCAGTCAGCGGCTGCTCGTGGGGGCATCCACTCGGCCGGGTCCCGCTCGCCTTTCGAGCGGTTGCTCGACGCGGACACGGCGATCAGGGAGTCCCGGTAGCCAAGGTCGTTGGCGAACGCGTCCCGCCGGGCGCGGGTCCACCCCTTCGCCCCCGAGCCCCACGCCTCGGCCAGTGCCACGGTGTGGTCGATATCGAAGCGGGACGGGTTCCTGGTCGTGTCCCCGTCGAGGTAGGACCACCACGTTGCCCGGGCCATCACGCAGCCGCGGCGCGTGCCGCCGCGGGCCTCCCGGATCAGCACGATCTCGCGGGTGTCGCAGCCGTCATAGGAGTGCCAGTCGTCGAACCGGTCACGGGAGTAGCCCCGGTTGCGTTCCGGCTGCACGGCCAACGCCTCGAGCATCTGCTCGACAGCGTCCACCCCGTCGGGCGCGGCCGTGGCGGGCGGGGCGATCGCGATGGCCAGGACCGCGACCAGCGCCGCGGCCAGGCCGCGCGAGGTCAGCGCGGGACCTCGCACATCACCCCGTCCTTGTCCCGGTCCAGGGTCTTGTAGGAGTCGGCGTACACCTGCGGCTTCACGCGCGGCCGGTACATCCCGTCACTGACCGCACGGGTCGCGGCCGCCCGGCTCATCGCGATCCCGTACCGGTACACCTCGTGCATCGCGTCGCAGCTCGTGAACCGCGTCGTCGCCGCACTGGCCGGCGCCGCACTGGCCGGAGCCATCACCGGCATGCCGACCGCCACCACGCACGACATCACCAGGACTGCCAGCAGTCGTCGCATGCGGCCACGGTAGCGCCATCACCCCGGTCACGGAGTGCGCTCGAGCACCTCGAACGCCTCACGGTCACCGGCGCTGGAGATTGATGGGCCCCCGCCGCACGAGCAAATCTGTCCGGGCCACCCAGCGGGCGGCTCGGCTGGGCAACGTGCCACCCCGTCGACGGGGACTGCTCACGGGCGGCGCGGACCAGGACTGAACGGGGCACGACCGCACAGTCACCGCGGCCCTGCATTGCTGCCGTGCCTAGGCCAGGGCAATCCACAGGACCAGGATGCCGGCGGCGAGCAGGAACGCCACACCGGCGATGACGAGGTGCCAGGGGTCGCGCTCGTGTGGCGGTCGTGGCTGGCCGTGCGGCATCGCGTCCCCCGGTCGTCGCAGCAGCTCCCGCGCGGGTGCCATGCTGGCGACGATAGAAGCGGATATCCCGGGGCACAGTGGACTATTCAGGATGAACCGTCAACGCATGCCTGTGGCGTCGCTCACACGATGAGGCAGTCTCCGGGTCCGTGGCGCCGGACCCTGCCCGTCGAACCGGGCTGTCGGACAGCGCGGGCCCCGATGAGATCAGTCATCGGAATGCTCCACAGGCACGCGCCTCGGCGAGCGGTCCGGGGAAGCATCAGAGCACGCTGCCCCCCGCGCGGCTGCCGACGCAGGCAACCGGAACCTCGCGCTCAACCCGCGTGCAGCCGGAACGGACGCGGGCATCCCGGCCGGGCCGGAGAACCTGCCCGCGTTCGCCACACCGGGAAGACCGCCAGTTGTCGATCGGTGCCTGACATCGGAAGTGGCCGGTCGCGTAGGACAAGCGCGTGATGCCGGACCCGCGGTACGGCCATGACGGTCCCATCGATGATCGCCTAAATTGAGGCCATGTCTCGCGAGGTCACGTATGACAAGGATGGTCTTGGCTACGTCACGGTATTCGACTGGCGGCGCACGATCGCTGCATGGGTGGCCTGCCTTATTCCGGCCATGTTCATATTCTTCTGGGTTAGCTACGTATCGTTCGAGAACTTCGGCGAAATCAACTACTGGCCGGGTTTGCCGATCGCATTTCTACCATCAGCCTTCGGCATTGGTTATCTGGTGGGACAGGGCAGCTTGGTCTTCTATAGGCGTCTGCCGACAGATGAGAAGAAGCAGACGGTGGTTGTATCGCTCGACACCGACACTTACCGCGAATGGCGCGATGAATGCGACGTCATGGCAGATGCGTTGGCGCGACGTCGAGAGGAACTTGAAAGCTTGAAGGGAGTTCTCGTGGCAATGGGCAAGGTCAACGCGGACGGCAGCGTCGTCAGTTAGTCAAAGGGACTCATGTTCGTCTTCACAAACTGAGCGCTTGTCCTGAGCCTCATGACGAAGTCGCTAGGTCAGCGTTCTGGATAGCGGGATCCTTGTAGAAGTAGATCACTTCCAGTGCTGGGTAGGATCACCGCACGCCGTCAGAACCTGCTACAGAACTGTCTGGCGGCTCGAACCCGACCCGCTCCACACCCTTACCTTTCAACGTCCAAACGCGTTGTCCCGCAATGAGTTGCGATCACACAATGTCCTATGGCTGCCCGGCGATAGGCCTCGTGCGCTCAGGTCATGCACGGATGAGGCACAAGTCACCAAAGGGCGGCGCGGTCCGATGTTTGGGCACTTGGCACAGGTGAGGCACGCCGACGACGCCAGATTGGTGGGGTGATGCTATCCAGCGGGCTTTGGCAGACGCAGAGATAGCAGGTGACACGTTCCACAAAACTACGCCAGGCTGCTTGAGCCTATGTTTCGCGTGCCGGGGGAAGGATCATCAACACGTTCGAAATGCCCCCTTGGTTCACGCAGTCCTCGGCAACGTCGTGAACGCACCAGAAGTACTCATTCGGAGAATCGGCAGCATTGACCGTTACCTCAATTGGCGAGTAGTGATGGAGTGGAGTCGAGACACCGTCGTAGACGTCACCGGAGTTGTCCCGCGTCAGGATTGTTAGCGGCTGCAGACCTGCCCAGTTGATTCCGATGCGTACCTCGTACTCCTGGTTGTCTGTTGCTTCCCCGGTGGACCGGATCAACGCCATGACGTCCGCGACGGCGCACTCGAGAGCAGTTGACATGACTTGCCAGCCCTCGAAGTTCTCGCCGCCGTTACGGCGGTGGCCGCCGACTGCGGCAGTGAGAGTGACCGAGCCATCATGGTGAATGGCCACCCACGCCTCCTTCCACTTCGAGCGGTCATTGGTTGCCGAGTTCGCGGCGACCCAACGGCGTAATCCCGGTCGGGGGTTGGCCCGGTCCACACTCTCGATCGGGTGGATACCCTCGCGGCCCGCATAGCCAAGTGCCAGCGGGACGGCTGCCGAAAGCACAGCCCGAGCTCCTTCGCGGGTTAGACGATCTCCCAAGCGAGGAATTCGAGGGTGGGCGACCGCGACGAGCCACGCACGTTCGTTGGTGTTGCGGCCGCTGGATGCTTCCTCGAACAACGCATTCAGTACCTCAGTCGAGTGACTGCGCTCATCGAATCGGGCGCGGTACATCGCCGCGATCTGCCGCTCCTTCATCCAAACCGTGTCTGCGCCGTTTCGCACAGGCGCACCGAAGTACTCACCTCGGTATATGAAGTGCGGCCCATCGATGCTCGCCGGAACGTGGACAACCACTGCCCGGCTGCCTTCCTCGCCCAGGCGGTGCACGCCTAGACCGAAGACGGGCGGCGAGATGGCTGTGATCGCTGCGCTACGCAGGGCCCGCTCGTAGACCTCGGCTAGCTCACCGACGTCAACCCGGGCCGTCGCGGCGGATTGGACTTCGCGCACGCCAAAGACGATCAACCCACCGCCACTGTTCGCCATGGCGGCGACGTCCTTGGGGAAGTCTGTCTGCGGAAGTCCATTCATAGGGGGAAGCTCGGATTTCCAATCCAAGTCACTCGTTTCCACACCGCCGACAGCGACGGCCGCATCGAGGAGCTCGTCCGTGAGTGGCCCTGGCCCGATACCGACGATGCGGTGGAGTGCTGTGAACTTCATCCAGCAAGCGTAGGGAACATCTCCGACAACCAACCTGAGCTGCTTACGTAGCGAGTCATGCCCTGCGGAATCGGGGCGCTACGCGCAGTCACGACACTCCTTACGAGTGAATCAACTAGCGGATCCAGCCGCTACTGCCGAATGTGTCGACGGCGCATACAAACTGAACAGTTACGTCGACACTCGCCCAAAATCCCGCGTGGCCGACAATCCGGACACGAACTGCGGGCCGTTCTTCTTCCTCCCTCCTGCCAGATGACGCGCGCCTGCTTGTGTCATACGTCGGGTCGTATCGCGTCAGGTAAGTAGGGGCCGCGATCGGCGTGGCCCATGGCGAGGGCGGTGCGTGATGACGGTGATTCCTCAGGCGGGCGCGGTGGGCCGGACGGTGGACAGGCTGGTGCTGTCAGGCCCGGATGCGCTCTTGGCTTCGGTGCCTCACCTGCTGGGGTTCGACTGCCAGGACTCGGTGGTGCTGGTGGGCCTCGGCCCCAACCCGGACGACCGGCGAGACGTGGGTGCCATGGTGCGCCTGGTCCAGCGGTTCGACACGCCCCGGCCGGATGCCCCCGCGCGAGAGGTGGTGTCGATCGCGCGGTCCGCGGTCGTCCCGATGGCCCGCTCGGGGTCGACGGAGGTGATCGTCGCCGTGTTCGGCGCGGCCCCGTCCCCCGGCGCCGGCCTGCCGTCCGCCGCGCTGGTGGACGACTTGCTGGCCGCCGTCGACGACGCCGGGCTGGGGGTGCGTGACGCGTTGTTCACCGACGGGACGTCGCGGTGGTCCTATGGCTGCGACGACCCGGGCTGCTGCCCGCCCCAGGGACGGCTCATCCCGGAGGCAACGCGGACCCTGGTGGCGGCGGAGTTCGCCGGCGTCGGCGCGGCGATGGCCCCGTCCCGCGCCGCCCTCACCGAGGAGATCGCCCCCGACCCCGCCCGGGTCAACTCGATCGCGACACTGGTCGCCGACGCGGCAGCGCCCCGCCGCGGCACGCGCGGCCTGGAGGGGTGGCGGGACCGCGCTGTTGAGCATCTCGCCGCACTGACCCGCACCAGCGGTGCCCCTATCGGCCCGGAGGATGCGGCGTTGGCGCTGCAGGGCCTGGCGGACGTGCGGGTGCGGGATACGTTCCTGTGGGATGCGGCCCAGCCGGGCACCGACACCCGGGCATTCGCGTCGCGGCTGGCGGACCTGGTCCGCTGCGCCCCGCCCGGCCTGGTCGCCCCCGCAGCCACCGTGCTGGCGATCACGCAGTGGACCTCCGGCGACGGCGCCCGCGCCAACGTCGCCCTGGACCGCGCCGCCGCCGACGACCCCGACTACTCCCTGGCCCACCTGGTCGGCGCCGCCCTGCGCTCCGGCCTGCCGCCGAGCACATGGGCCGCGTCCCTGGGTGGCCTGGACCGGGACACCTGCCGGCACGGCACCCACCAGCCGACCGCACCATCGCCCGCACCGGCGCGGCAAGCACCCGCAGTTGCGCATCCTCCGGTCGCCTCCGCGGTGCTCGGTCCGTCGCCCGGGCTGGCCAGCTAGCCGCGTCGAGCGGCTTCCGTCCACAGCCCTCTCCTGCCCGTCCACACCAAGCCCGGCTCGCCTCGCGCGACGCACGCCCGGCCGCGGATGGTGAACACCCCCGCCCCGCGCCGGGGAGAACCCGAACAGGCCGGGCGAGCTCGACGAGCCTGCTGCCGCCACCGATGAAGGGATGAGCCTGATGGATGTTGCCGCATGGCTCGCTGTGGTCGACGCGCAGGTCGCGGCCCGCGCGTCGTCGGCCGATCGGGCGTGGGCGTGGTGCTGGGCAATCCGCACCCTGGCGCAGCGCGACCTGCAGGCCGCCCCGCCGGGGACGACGACCGACGCGGTGTGGGTCGCCCCGCAGATGGCGTGGGCGATGGACGACCTCGCCGACGCCGGCGCCCACACCCACCCTCCGGACCTGCCGGACGTCCCGGACGCCGGCATCCGGTCGCTCATCGCGCCCGCGCTGCGCCGCCTGCTCGACGCGACCGCGGTCGATGACCCGCGGATGCCGGCCGGCCTGGTCGAGGCCTGCGGGTACGCCGCCCGCCGCGCCGCGATCGCCCACCACGCCTACGCCGGCACCTTGCCATGACCACGCCACCCGACGCGATCGCCGACGTCGAGCCGGATGACGAACCGGGGCTCGGGTCGCCGTGGCCGGTGACGTACGGGGAGCTGATGGATGCCGCCCGCCGGCACGGCGCGCACGCCCAGCACGCGATCGCCGGCACCGCACTCGGCGGCCCGGACGCGGCGGGCGACGTGCTGGCGGCCCGGGCCCGGCTGCTGGGCCAGATCGCCCACCACGCCCAGGCCATCCTCGGGGACTCGCTCGTGCGTGCCTGGCGGGATGGCGCCCCGCCGCGGCGCGGGACCGACGACCGCGACCCGCGCATGCGCAGTGCGTTGGCCTGGCTCGACACCCTCACCGCCGCTGCCGGCCAACCACCGGCGTCCACCCCGGCTTCCACCTCGCCGGCCACGGCGGAGTCCGGGCGCGCGCTCGCTGCGGTCGATCTGCAACGGGCCTGTGTGCTGGTGGCGGCGGCGAGCGACCTGGTCGCCACCCACCGCGACCCCGACGGGACCCTGCGCCCCACCGGGTCACCGGCCCTGGGCAGCGCGGATATCTTGGGCGTGCTGGCGGCGCCGGCACGCCTGGCCGCGATGGTCGGCCCGGTCGAGCCGCTGGCCCTGCGCTGCCGGCAGGCCGGACTGCCCCGCACGACCATCGACGACGCCCTGCCGCTGGGCGACCCGGTCACCGCGGCCTGCTGGGACCTGGCCGCCGCGATCGGGTTCCCCTCCAGCGCCGTCGCACCCCTCGCCTCGCACAACGCCCGGCCGGATACGAGCAGCCCGGCGGCCGAATGGGCGACCCGGCTGGACCGCATCGCGACCCGGCTGCGCGCGCACGGGTCCCGCGGGCGGATCAGTGCCCGCACCCTGCACGACCTCGCCACCCTGGGCCTGGTCACCAGCCACGTCCTGGCCACCAGCACCCGGCACGACCCCGACCCGCCTACCCTGCGTGCGCCCACGGAGACAAGGGTGAGCGAGGTGACGCATCGGTGGCAGGTGCTGGCCGCGCACCTGGAGCCCCTGCGCAGCGCCCAGCCCGCCGACCGGGTCATCCGCGGCGACGTCGAACGGCTCCTGGCGATCGCCCACCCCGCGGCCACCACGAACCAGGTCGACCGGCGCTGCCTGCTCGCCGCCATCCACGCGGGACTGCCCACCCTGGACGCCTGCTCCGCGGTAGCCGACCGACTCATGACCGCCAGCACGGATGCGTGGGTCCCTGCCAAGCCCCGCCGTCCCTACCTGCCCGACCTGCACCGGCCCGGGCACGCCGCCCGGCCCGCGCCACCCGCGCCCACCGGCTTCCCCCGCATCGGACCCACCCTCACCTGACCCGCGGGAACCTCCCCCGGCCGGATCTAGCCCATCCAGTGGCCCGATCGTCAGCCGGCTCGCCCGGGTTCCGGGCGGGGCCGCTGGGCTGCGACCGGTCGAATGCGTGCCAGGCCCCCCGCCGATCGCGTTGACCTAGTAGGACGCCCATTCGCCTCCGGTCGCGCCTCCAGCGTGGCCGGCCGGCGTCGACCTGCCTGGAGGACACCTGATGCCCGACCGCACGGACCACGACCGCCCGGACTACCACCGCCCGGACCACGACGGCCCCCATGTCGACCCTGCCCCCGCGGCCGGCATGACGGCGCCCGCGGCGCCCCGGGTGGATCACTCGGGCCGGGACCTGCCGGACGCGGTGTTCGTGCGAGCGGACCTGGCCGGGGCGTCGTTCGCCGGGTCCCGGCTCGACGGCGCCGACTTCACCGGCGCCGACCTGCGCGGGGCGGACTTCACCCGCGCGGTCCTGGACGGCGCCGTGCTGGACCGCGCCGACCTGACCGGCGCGCGGTTCGACGCTGCGTCGATGCTGTTCACCGACGCCCGGCACGCGACCGCGGCCGGGGCGAGCTTCGCGGGCGCGGACCTGACCGCCGCGCGACTGGACGGGTCGGACCTGGCCGACGCGGACCTGACCGGGGCGCGGCTGCAGGGGGCGAGCCTGGCCGGGGCCGAGCTCGCGCGCGCCGACCTGACCGGCGCGGACCTGCGCGGCGCGGACCTGGCGCGGGCCGGCCTGGCCGGTGCGAATGCCGCGGACGCCGACCTGCACGACGCGGTCCTCGCGGGTGCCGACCTGACCGGTACGAGGCTGTCCGGTGCGGCGGGGGCCGCGGTCGCGGTGTTCCACGGCCGCAACGCGGTCCACTGGTCCACCGGCCAGGCCCTGGCCCACGTCGCCGACGGCATGGGCCTGGATGCCTACAGCCAGCAGATCGAGCCCGCCCTCGAGCACGCCCGCACCGCCGGCCTGGACCCCAGCGCCCCGTTCAGCTCGGTGTCCCCGCCGTCGATCTCCTGGGCCTGAGCCATGACCCCCCGCCCCGCACCGCCGCCCATTCCGGCGGTCAGGCCAGCGGCCGCACCGTGGACCGGGCGTGCGGGTGCCGGGTGCCCAGGCGGGCCAGGGTCGCCGCGAGGGCCTGCTCCACCACCGATGCGTCGACCCCCTGCACGCTCACCACGAACACCGCCCCCGACCCCGGCACGTCCTCGAGGCCGGCGGGCGTGGCCAGGCGCGCCGCCGCATCCACCGCCGCCACCCCCACCCACGACCCTGCCCCTCCCGGGGCAGCCGCCCCCATGCCGCGTGGGCGGTTGCCGGTGCCGGTGGTCGCGCATGCCAGCAGCCGCCCCGGATCGATGCCGAGCCCGTTCGCGAGGCTGGCCAGGGTCGCGGGCCGGTAGGAGCCCCGCGCCCCGGTCACCACGTTCACCACGGTGTTCAGGCTCAGCCCGGCGGCCTCGGCAAGCCCGGCCTGCGTCGAGTGGCCCGCCAGGGAACCGGCATGGCGCACGACCTGGCCGAACCATTCCGGGTCCCGCACCGCCGCCACCGCGCCCCCATCCCCCCAGCCACGACACCTGCGCCCAGGACGTCGGCATCCCCGACCCCGGCATCCCCGTCGCCCGCATCCATCCCGGGCATGCCGGCCCCGGATGCCTACAGATTACCCCCGGCGGACGCTGACCCGCCCGTCCACAGATCGAAGTTTGGGGCTTGCGCGCCCCCGGAGGAAAACCGATCCTGACACTTGGCAGCCCGCTGGGGTGCCCCGAGAGAAGCGACGAGGCCCACGATGCACGACACCTACCTGGACGCGATCATCGCCGACCCGTCCCTCGCGAGCCCGGCCGCCGCCCGGGCGCTGATCGAGCTGTCCCGCAGGGTCTCCCCGCACGACCCTGACATCGCCGGCGACGTCGTCCTGCTGCTCACCGAGCGCCTCGCGCCCGGCGGGATGATCGCCGCCCGGCTGGCCAGCCACGCCAACCCCGGGGCGATGCTGCAGATCGCCGCCCGCAACGCCGCCCACCAGGCCCGCCGGGCCGCGGGCACCCACAAGCGCGCCATCCCCCTGACCGTGGACGGGGACCTGCTGACCGTCGAGCCGCACCCCTCCCCGTTCTCCCCGACCATCGGGCTGCTGGACCTGCTGCACGACCTGGGCTGGCGGACCCGTCACTTCGAGGCCCTGGTCATCCCCCGCCGCCAGCCCGGCCGCTCGATCCATCCCGGCATCGAGGCCGCACTGGACAAGCTCGCCCGCTGCTACGGCATCACCGTGCGCTGCCCCGGCTGCCCCACCCCCAGCGAGCTGCAGCGCCTGGACCTGACCGGCCCGGCCGCCTGGCCCGTCCTGGTGCCCGTGCTGGTCGAGTGGGGCTGGTCGGACGAGGCCATCGTGTTCATCACCACCACGGCCTCCCACATCGCGCCCAAGCCCAAGATCCCCGTCCCCCCACCACCGCGGCAGGAACGCCGCATGATCGACATCGCCCGTCGCATGCGCTGGGACCCCGACCAGCTCACCGACGCCGACACCATCCGCGCCGCCGCGCAGCCCCGCCGCCCCGACCACCCCACCCCCCAGCCCACCCCGCAGCCGGTCCAGCAGCCGGTCGTCGCCGCGGCGAGGGCCGCGGCGGCCGGGCTCAGCCCGGTCGGCTCCTGACCCTGCCGGGATGGCTTCTGCGTGAGGCGGGGGCGGTGAATGCGTCACAGTGAGCGGGCAATCGCGTTGACCTGACAGGAGCACTTTCGTCAGGAGCCGCCATGCACCCCCTGGACATCACCGACATCCTCACCGCGCTGCGCCACGCCGACCCCGACCTCCTCGCCGCCGCGATCTACGCCGACCACGACCCGCACCTGCTCGACGCCCTGGCCCGCACCCTCGCCGGCGCCGCCGACCGCACCGCCGCCCACCCCCACCCCGAGGTCATCGCCCACGGCGACGCCCTCCTGCACGAGGTGCTGCGCTGGCCCGTCGCCGACGCCGTGCCCCCCGGCCACCCGTTCCCCAGCCCCGCGCAGCTCGCCGCCACCCGCGGCATCCCCGAACCCGACGCCGCCCGGCTGCTGCGCCGCATCGCCGCGACCGAGGCCATCGCCGCCACCCGCCTCGCCGCGTCCGGGCTGCGCGTGGACTTCACCCTCGAGCAGGCCCAGGTCACCACCTGCATCCACGCCCTGCTCGCCGCCGGCATCACCCCCACCCGCCACGCCGTGCGCGCCCACGCGCACCACATCGCCGCGGCAGCCAGCCCCGGCGGGCAGCCAGTCATCGGCAACGACGCCGGCCTGCCGCCCCGGGTGATGTCCAACTCCCCGATGGCGCACGTGGCCGGCTGGCTGGACCGCATGGACGCCGACCCGCCCCAGTCCGGCATGCTCGACGCCCGCATCGACTACCTGAAGGCCGCCGTCGCCGCGATGGGCCACGCCGCCCGCCAGCACACCCACGCCCTCGCCCACCTCGACCACGCCCGCACCCGCGCCGTCGAGCACGCCCCCCACGCCGGGCACCACCCGACGCCGGGCATCGACGGCATCGACGCCGGCCAGCGGATCGCGGTGTAGCGATGTCCGGCACCGCAGTGTCACCCGATCACGATGCACTCCCGGTCACGCTTCCACGCGTGCTGTTCACTGCGGAGGAAGTGGCCCGCTGCCTGGCGATCTCGCCGACCCTCGTGCGCCAGTTGACCTCGACCGGAGACCTGCGTTGCCGGCGCATCGGCCGGCTCGTCCGGTACACGCACGCCGACATCACTGCCTTCGCCGGATCCGAGCGCGGTGAGTCCGGCTAGCGCCATCCACACGACCTGGCCGGCCGTCCACAGATCCCGCACCAGACGCCTCAGAGAGCTCTCGTGGGCGTGTGCTTGACACCTCGAAGCAACCGAAAGGAAAGCACCATGGGACGACGCCAGGGAGGCACCGAGGGCTCGGTCCGCGAGGATCCCAAGGGATCCGGGTCGTGGCGAGCCCGACTTCCCGCACGGCTCGACCCCGCACGACGGGCCATCAAGGGCAGCTTCCCGTCCGCCACGGAAGCACGCCGCGCTCTCAACGAGACCATCGCGGACCTCGACAGAGGACGATCAACCAAGCCCGCTCCCGCCAACAGGGGACCCGTGCGGCGCCTCGCCCAGCTCATCACCGAGTACACGACCGACCGCGCCAACGACGGGCTCGACCCCATCGCGGTCAACACCATCCGCGACTACACCGAACTGCTCAAGAATGTAATCGGCAAGGGTCCGGACAACCTCGGCCTGCGCCCCGTGAAGGACATCGACAGCCCACTCCTCGACGCCTGGCTCCGCGACCTGCATCGCCTCGGGCACTCCCACCCCCGTGTCACCAAGGCCTACGCCCTCGTCCGGGCCGCCCTCGCCTGGGAGGTCCGGCAAGGCCGGCTGGCCTTCAACCCCGCCCGCGAAGTTCGCCGCGTATCCACCAAGTCAGGCAGAGGTCGGCGCGCAACCGTCGACCCCGTGCTGCTGCCCTCCTGGCAGGAGCTGGCCCTGCTCGCGTCCCACCCCGAGCGACGCGAGGACCGGCTCCTGATCCTGCTCATGGCCTGGGCCGGGCTGCGCTGGAGCGAGGCCATCAGCCTGGCCGTCGGCGACGTGTGGCCAAACCGGCAGCGCCTGAGCGTGCGCCGAGTGTTCACCTGGAGCATGAGCGATGGCGCGTGGGTCGTCGAGGAAGTCAAGGGCGGCAACGCGGATGTCGTCCCGCTCCCCACTCCTCTGTGGTCGGCGCTGCTCGACCTGGCCGAGGACCGCATCATCGAGGATCGCATCGGTGGCGACCTGCTGTTCACGCCCACAAGGTTCGGGCACGGCCGCAAGCCCACGATGACGATCGACCACACGAACTGGACCCAACGAGTCTGGCAGCCCGCCCGGAAGGCCGCCGGGCTCGACGGCGATCCGAACGCCCCGACCCTGGACCCCCGCCGCCGGGCTATCAAGATCAAGGATCTGCGCGCCTATGCCGCCAGCGTCGTCGTCGACAGCGGCGGCACCCCCTACGAAGCCGCCGCCCTCCTTCGCCACGCCGACGTGCAAACGACCAACCGCTACTACGCAAGGGCGCAGTCAGAGAAGAGCCAGGATCCCGCTCGCGCAGCCCTGCGTGTGAACCACAACCTCACGCTGGCAGAACGAATCGACGCACTATGGACGGCATGGTCCCTCGCCTACCCCGACGAGTCACGCCACCTGTTCGACTGACACCACCGAACGAGCGCACGCACCCTCAGGGTGAAGACCCCGGCACCCAACTGAGTGATGCACGCCTTTCAGCCATCGCTGGCCATGATCCTTCGGCAGCGCGTCAAGGACCACGGCTTCGCCCTAACCTCGCCCTTTCGGCCAGGACACGCCGAATCACCGCCCTTACCCGAAAGGGCGAAAGGGTGCCCGGTCAGAAAAGAAAGGGCGAAAGAAAGGGCGAAAGGCAGATATTGCGCTCCGCCAACTTGACCTCAGAACCCCGAAAGTTGTTTAATACCAACAACTTTCGCGTGGAGCCGCCTCGGGGACTTGAACCCCGGACCTACGCATTACGAGTGCGTTGCTCTACCACTGAGCTAAGGCGGCGTGCTTCCCGCGTGGTTCCTTGCGGCCTTCGCCGGAAGCCTGCCAATGGTACAAGGCCTCACCAGGCGATCCGAACCGCCCTGAAGCGCCGCCAGAGTGCGACGCGTTCTACTTCGCCGTGTAGGTGAGGACCTGGTCGGCTGCACCAAAGATGGTGAGAGTCCCGTCGCTGATCGAGTAGCCGAAGGCCGACTGCAGTGCGGCGAGGTACTCCTGCTCCAGGGCCATGGCGGCCTCGTCACCGGCCATCATCGTGCTGGCCAGCGGATCGAACGCCAGGGTGCCGTCGATGGTGGACGTGTAGCCCCCGAAGTAGGTGTTCACTCCGCTGTTGCCGGAGACCTGGCCGTCGGCGAACTCGATGGTGATCCCCTTGCTGGCCAGGTCCTGCGTCGAGAGGGGTCCGTCAGCGAGGACCCATGAGGTGCCGGCCAGGTCAGCCCCACCGGTCGGCTGGGCACCTATGGTGACGTCCGGCGATGCGGCGTCGGACGAGCCCGACGACGTCGAACCGCACGCGGCGAGTACGGGCACGAGGAGGGCGGCAATCGCCAGGGCAAGGACGCGGAAGGGCTTCATGGTCCCTCCGACGGGCGAGGCGGCGCGGTGGTTCCCGCCGGCCGACCTTGAGCTTGGCGCGCGATTTCGCGCCGCGCAGCGGCGCCAACCTCAAGGTCGGCGGGCAATAGGGTCGCCGAATGAGCGAGCATGCCGCCAGTGCCTCCGCCATGGCCGGCTTCATCGCCGGCCTGCCGAAGGCCGAGTTGCACGTGCACCTGCAAGGCGGGGCTTCGGTGGAGACGATCCTCGAACTTTCCCGCCGCCACCCGCACGAGGGCATCCCGACGGATGACGCCGCGCTGCGCGAGTTCTACCGGTTCACCGACTTCGACCACTTCATCCGCGTCTACATGGACGTGAACAGGCTGGTGAAGTCGGCGGACGACGTCCAGTCGCTCGTTTCCGGGCTCGGTCGTGACCTCGCCCGGGTAAACGTCCGCTATGCCGAGGTCACGGTGACGGTCGACAGCCACCTGCAGGCCGGGATCGAGCCCGACGCACTTGCTGAAGCCCTCACCCGTGGACGGGCCGACTCGCTCGCGATGCACGACGTGGAAATCGCGTTCACGTACGACATCAACGGCATGGACGGCCACGCCGGGGCGGAGCGCACCATCGCCTGGGCAGAGCAGTTCATGCCGGCCGGCAGCACCGGGTTCGGCATCGGCGGGCCCGAGGACGGGCTCCCTCGACGGGACTACGCCCCGTACTTCCGGCGGGCCCGGGAGATCGGCCTGGCCAGCGTCCCGCACGCCGGCGAGACGACGGGCCCGGAGAGCATCCGGGAGAGCATCCACGCCCTCGGCGCCGTGCGCATCGGCCACGGCATCGCCGCCGCGAAGGACGCCTCCCTCATACGAGAGCTGGTCGAGCGAGGCATCGTGCTGGAGGTATGCCCGACTTCGAACGTGCGCACGCGTGCCGTGGCATCGCTGCCGGAACACCCCTTCCCCGTCCTGCGGGCCGCGGGGGTGCGGGTCACGCTGAACACGGACGACCCGGGGATGTTCGATACCGACCTTGTCCGCGAGTTCGCGATCGCGCATGAGGTCTTCGGCATCGACGCCGAGGGGCTGGCCGGCCTGGCCCGCGAGTCGGTCCTCGCCTCCTTGGCACCCCCCGGGACGAAGGCGCGAATCCTCGCGGAGATCGACGAATTCGCGGCTGGGGGCCCGCCCGCCTGACCTCGCGTACGTGACCAGCACCTCGCTACGGTGCTTCCGTGTCCGGCGACTACGACGCGATCATCGTCGGCGCCGGCCTGTCCGGGCTCTCGCTCGCCAACCGCCTCGCCTCGAGTCCCTGGGCGTCCCGGCGGGTGCTGGTCGTCGACGACGGCAGGCGCGACATCTCCGATTGCTCCTGGGCGTTCTGGTCCACCGATCCACGGTGGCGGCGGGTCCCCTTGCGGGGCACCTGGGACCGGCTGGCCGTGCACGCGCTCGGCCGCAGGCGGGAGCTTCCGACATCGCCCTATTCCTACCACTGCATCTCGGGCAGGCAGGTTGCCCGTGTCGCCCGCGCTCGGATGGCCGCAGCCGGGTTCGCATCGGTCGAGGGTCATGCGGAGGCCGTCGTGGGAGGTCCCGGCCGTGCCACGGTGGTGGTCGACGGCAGGGAGCACACGGCGTCGTGGGCCTTCGACAGCCGCCCGCCGCCGGACGAGGGTGTCGGCCCGTGGCTCTCCTTCCTGGGCTGGCACATTGAGTCCGAGTCCGATGCTTTCGATCCGGCGGTTGCGACCTTCATGGACTTCCGCGTCGCGGAGCCAGGCCGCCTGGCCTTCGCCTACCTGCTGCCGTTCGGCCCGCGGCAGGCGCTGGTGGAGGTGGCCGAGATCACGTGGCGGCCGGTCAATGACGCTTCCGCTCGATTGGCCCGGTACTGCACGGACGTCCTTGGCCTTGCTGGGCACGCCATCACTGCCCGCGAGGAAGGGCGCCTGCCCCTGCGGCCGATGCTGCAGGGACCGGCCCCGCGCGTGGTCCCGATCGGCCGGCGGGCCGGCCGGCTCAAGCCATCGACCGGCTACGCATTCGACCGGGTGCAGCGGCACAGCGCGGCGATCGTGAGGGCGCTCGTCGAGGACCGCGACCCGAGGGTCGCTGCCCGGTCCCGTCCCCGAAGCCGGTGGCTGGACGACGTGCTGCTCCGGGTCATCGAGCACGACCCGGACTCCGTCGAGGAGGCGTTCGGCCGCATGTTCAAGAGCGTCGGGGCGCCGCGCGTCCTGCGGTTCCTCGACGAGGACACCACCGCATGGCAGGAGGCGCCGCTCGTGGTCGCGCTGCCCGTCGCGCCGTTCGCCCGGGCCGCGCTGCGCCCCTAGTGGCCGACGGCGGGGACCGCGTCGTTGGCCGCCATGTCGTCCTTGCTCATGCGCACGAGCGTCACCCAGACGATCGCCGCGACGATCATGATCCCCACGCTCCACATGAACGCCGTGGTGAAGCCCTCCACGAGGGCCTCGGCGCTCGGGGCCTGCAGGTTGTTCGCCACCACGAAAGCCGCGGTCGCACCGGCGGCGATGGTGTTGAGGAAGGCGATGCCGATCGACCCGCCGATCTGCTGGCTGGTGTTGAGCACCGCCGAGGCAACGCCCGCATCGTGGTCTCCGACGCCGAACAGCGCGGTGGCCGACAGCGGGACGAAGATCAGGCCCATGCCCAGGCTCATGATGATGATCGACGGCAGGATCCCGCTGATGTAGGTCGTCTCCGCCGTCATGCGCAGGTAGAGGGCCATGCCGATGATCGCGAGGATGAAGCCGGTGAACGTCACCCAGCGGGGCCCGAACCGTGGCAGCAACTGGCTGGCGATGCCGGCGCTGACGATGATGCCGGCCGAGAACGGCAGGAACAGCAAGCCGCTGGTGAGCGGGGAGTAGAGCAGGACGGCCTGGAAGAAGTAGGAGATGAACAGGAACATCGAGAACATGCCGATGCCGACGAAGAACGAGGCGAGGAAGGCGCCGCCGCGGTTGCGCTCGAGCACGATCTTGAGCGGGAGCAGCGGGTGCGTCGAGCGGTATTCGATGAACAGGAAGAGGAAAAGCATGACGACGGAGATCCCCAGGAACGTCATCGTGGTCGTGCCGTTCCAGCCGTCGGTCTCCGACTTGGAGATGCCGAACACGAGGCAGAACAGGCCGAAAGTCGCGGTGATCGCGCCGGGGATGTCGTACTTGGTGTTGCCGTGCGCACGGGACTCCCGCACGTAGGGGATGGCCAGGAGCACCGCGATGATCGCGATCGGGACATTGATGAGCATGGTCCAGTGCCACGACGTGTACTGGGTCAGGATGCCGCCGACGACCAGTCCGATGGCAGCCCCGCCGCCGGAGAGGGCGCCGTACACGCCGAACGCCTTGGCCCGCTCCTTGGAGTCGGTGAACGTGACGCTGATGAGCGAGAGGGCGGCAGGCGCGAGAAGTGCCGCGAAGACGCCCTGCAGGCCACGGGCGGCGAACAGCAGCCCCTGAGTGGTGGCCAGGCCCGCGAGTGCGCTGGCCCCGGCGAAGCCGATCAGTCCGATGATGAAGACGCGCTTGCGGCCGGCGAAGTCCGCGATGCGGCCGCCGAGCAGCAGCAGGCTGCCGAACGCCAGCGTGTAGGCGGTGATGGCCCACTGGCGGTCGGTGTCGCTGATGCCGAGGTCGGCCTGGATCGACGGGAGCGCAATGTTCACGATCGACGCGTCGAGCACGACCATCAGCTGGGCGATCGCGATGACGATGAGCGCCTTCCAGCGCAGCGGATCCGGCTCGAGCCCAGCCGGGGCTGCGTCGGCGGCGGTCGAGGTCGCGGCGGGGTCGGTGGCAGTCACGGGGGTCTCCTGTGCTCGGGAAGCGCGCCGGACGGGGTCACCTAGACGCGCACCTGAACCGTAGTGCCGGGAAAGTTGAACGCGCAAACAGCCGCCGCGGCTGTTCGCTGACGGATGAACGTCCCTAAGGGATGGCGGCCTACTGGCCGCGGGACGCGCGGTTGCGCAACTGCACCCAGTACACGAACAACGCGACGCAGGCGATGGCCGGGAAGACGATCGGCAGCCAGCCGCCGTCGCCCGTGACCATGGAGACGACCCCGAAGATCGTCGCCAGCAGGAAGAGCAGCGCTGCGATGAGCGCGAGGTTGATCCGCCACATGGTGTGCCCCTACTCGCAGATGGTGCCTTCTGCAGGAAGGGTACCGTCGAGCAGGTACGCATCGACGGCGTCGTCGATGCAATCCGAGCCCTGCGTGTAGGCGGTGTGCTGGTAGCCCTCCCACGTCAGCAGCGCGGCGCCGGGCAACTCCTCCGCCATCTGCACGCCCCACTGGTACGGCGTGGCCGGGTCATTGCGCGTCGACACCACGAGGATCGGCGCCGCCCCCTCGGCGCTCGTGTCGGCGAGTGCCTCCGCCGTCGCGGGCCAGTCCTTGCACGGAAGGAGGCCCCAGGCCAGGCCCTCGCCGAACGTCGGCGAGCTCACCGCCCATTCCTCTGCGTACCGGCGCACGTCCTCGACGGTCCCGGTGAACGGCCGGTCGAGGCATGACACCGCATAGAAGGCGTCGGTGGAGTTGTCGGCGTACGTGCCGTCGGGGTTGCGGCTGATCCGTGCGTCGAGCAGGTTGAGCAACGGCTTCGGATCGCCGTCCTGCATCGCCGAGGCGAGCGCCGGCATCAGTTCCTGGTAGTCGTACGGCGGGAAGTACAGGTAGGAGAGGATCGCGAACATCGCCACCGGCTCGTTCATGATGCGGTCACCGTCGTAGAGCGGGGCCGCGTCCAGCGCTGACAGCCAGTCGCGCAACTGGGCGACTGCCTCATCGACGGTCCCGGCGACCGGGCAGTACTGCTGGCCGAGGCAGTAGCTCACGAAGTCACGCAGGGCCACCTCGAAGGCGTCCGCCTGCCCCTTGCTCGTCTCGACGATGTCGAGGCTCGTGGGCAGCGCGCCGTCGAGCACCATCCGCCCCACGTTCCCGGGGAAGAGCTGCGCGTATGTCTGTCCGAGCATCGTCCCGTACGACTTGCCGAGGTACGTGAGCTTCTCGTCGCCGACAGCGGCACGGGCGATGTCCATGTCGCGGGCCGCGTCGACGGTGCCCATGTGGGCATAGATCTCGTCCGCCTCCTCCGCGCACAGTTGCCCGATCTCGCTCGACGTCTCGATCGCCTCCTGCTCCTCGGCGGCCGAGTCCGGGGTGCCATCGGCCTCGATGAAGCCGTCGACCTGCTCGCCGGTGAGGCACTGCACCGGGTCGCTGTTGGCGACCCCGCGCGGATCCACGCCGACGATGTCGTAGTGCTCTCGGATCGATGAGCTGGCGATGTAGTCCGCCGCACGCGCGTAGTCGGCGGCGCTGCCGCCCGGGCCGCCAGGATTCACGAACAGGGTCCCGTACGACTCCCCCGTGGCCGGCACCCGCAGCATCGCCAGCTCGACGGTCCGGCCAGCCGGATCCTCGTAGTCCATGGGGACGGTGAGAGTGGCGCAGTCCGCGTCACCGCAGCTGTGCCAGTCGACGTCCTGGTTGTAGTAGTTCGCGAGTGGGCCGCTGGCCGTGGGCAGCGGTCCGCGAGGCTCGGGAGGATGCGACTCGTAGGAGAAGCTGGCCAGTGTGCTGCACCCGGCCAGGAGCGCAGTCGAGGCGAGTAGGGCGGCGATCGGACGCCAAGGGGCCATGGGTCGTACCGTAATACGGTGAGCAAGAGCCGCCGCGACCCAGCCGAGCTGGCCGCCCTCATCGAGCAGGGGGTCGCGCGCGGCCTGGACCTCGTGGACTCGTGGCGCGTCGCGACGGGCAAGGCGCCCAAGGGCCAGGTCAAGGCGTTGGCCATCCAGCACCGCAGGGAGCTCGAGGCCAACCGCAAGAGCCTGCGCAAGCATCGGGCCAAGATTCAGTCCGCTCAGTCGCAGGTCACCGGCGGCGCCGTGGTCGCTGGCGTGGGCGGAGCGGTCGGGCTGTTCGACGTGATCGCGGAGCTGACCGCCAGCAGTGGCGCACCCGGCCCGGCCTGGATGTGGCTCGGCGCGGCGGGCCTCGGGTTGTTCGTCTCCATCAGGGGCCGCATGCGCCTGCATCGCATCGGCCCCGAGCCGCATGTCGTCGAACCAGTCGCTCCGCCGCCATCGCTGCCGCGCGGGCGCATGGGTGCCGAGGAGGTCTCGCGGTTGACGTCCGTCCGAGTCCAGGTCATGACGATGGCGCCCGCACTGGACCGGCTGTACCCGGGCGCCGGTGACGAGCTGCGGCGCGCCGATGCCGAGGCGGCCGGTCCGCTGACCGCCCTCGCGGAGCGGCTCGTCGTCCTCGACCAGCTGCAGCGCGAGCTGCCCGGCACGTCGGCGGCCCGGCAGGCGTCCGCCTCCGCCGACGTCGTGCGCGGCCGCCTGGCCGACGGCTGCGACACGTACGACGAGCTGCTGGCCGCAGCGGCGCGGTTGCTCGCGGCGCCCGATGCGCACCGGAGCACGGCCGCGATCCTCGGGCCAGCGGTCAACGCCATGCTGGCCTATGCGCACGGGCTGCAGCGCGCCGCCGACCTATAGGGCCACGGGGGCGCCCGGACGCATGTCTAGGGTGCGTCCATGTGCCACAGCGATGAAAGCCGGCCACCCTCACCCCCCGTCGTCGGCGCGGTCGCCGAGCAAGGCCGCATCGACGTGGTCTCGGCCGACGGCACTCCCGTCTCCGCCTACTACTGCCTTCCCGACGGCCCGGCGCGGGCCGGCGTCGTCGTCCTGCCTGACGTGCGCGGCCTGCATCCCTACTACATGGCCTTCACCGAGCGGCTCGCCGAGTCCGGCCTGGCGGCGGTGGCGATCGACCTCTACGTGCGCACGGCGGGCCCGGCCCTCGACGGCACGCGCGACGACGCCTTCCCCTGGCAGGCCCACCGAGAGCAGACCACCCCGGCGCAGATCGACGAGGACTCGGCAGCGGCCATCGACTTCCTGCGCGCTCGCACGCGCGACGGCCTTCCCGTCATCACCATCGGCTTCTGCTTCGGGGGGAGCAACGCGTGGCGGCAGTCCGCATCGGCGCTCGACCTGGCCGCGTGCGTGGGGTTCTACGGCCAGGCGGCAGCGGTGGGCGAGGCGGCCGCGCGTGCAGCCAAGCCGACGCTGATGCTCATCGCGGGCGCCGACCAGGTCAGCACCTGCCGGTCGCAGGTCGATCTGGCCGACACCATGCGCGCCGCCGGAGCCGACGTCACCGTGGTGGTCTACGACGGGGCGCCGCACTCGTTCTTCGACCGGCACTTCGACGAGTGGGCCGATGCCAGCGCGGACGCCTGGAAGCACGTGCTGGCCCTGGTCGACAGGGTGGCCGGGCCCGCCTGAACCAGGGCCGCTTGACCCGGCACGGTCAGGCGGAAGCCAGCCGGATCCACGGATCCTTGAGCTCGACCATGAGCGACTCCAGCGCGAGCAACGGCACGACGGCGGCGACCAGTTGCTGGCGGGCGTGGGCGAGCGCCTGCAGCCGGCGGCCGGTGTCGTTGGGCATGCTCCGCTCGGCGAGCTGGGTCAGTTGCGGCCTCAGTTCCTCGTTGACCAAGCCGACCGGCGCCTCCAATTGGATGGCCAGGACATCGCGGTACAGGCCCATGAGGTCGACCACCTCGCGGTCGACCTGGTCGCGCACCGCGCGCGTGCGCCGGGTCTTCTGCTTCTTCACCAGTTCGGTGGTCGCCGCCGACGTGAGCCGCTTGGCCCGTGCCTTGGAGGCCGCGTCGAGGAGGTCGCCGAACTGGGCCATCAGCCCGGCGGATTCGGCCTGGTCAAGCGGGTCGGTGATCGCCTTGGCGTCGTCGGTCGCGGCGGCCAGGAGGTTGGCCGCAGCGACGAAGCATGACGGCACGTCGGCCAGGTCGAACGGCACCCGCATGACCTCCTGCCGGCGCATGCGCACGTGCTCGTCGCTGGCAAGCGCCCGGGCCCGGCCGATGTGCCCCTGCGAGGCACGCGCGGCGAACGAGGCCAAGGCGAGGTCGACCCCGTGGTGCTCCACGAGCAACTGCGCGATGTCGGCCGTCGTCGGGGTGATGAGCGGGACGAGCCGGGTGCGCGAGGCGATGGTCGGCAGGACGTCCTCGACGCTCGGGGCGCACAGCACCCAGACGGTGTGCGGGGGCGGCTCCTCCAGCGCCTTGAGCAGCACCGGACCTGCCTTTTCGGTCATCCGGTCGGCGTCTTCCACGACGATGACGTGCCACGGGCTCGAGATCGGTGCCATCGACGCGCGAAGGACCAGTTCGCGGGCATCGTCGACGCCGTACGACAGCCGGTCGGTGGAAACGATCTCGACGTCGGGGTGCCCACCGAGCGGTGCGGTGCGGCAGGCGTCGCACACCCCGCAACCGTCCTCGGGGCAGACCAGCGCGGCGGCGAAGCAACCGGCGGCGGTGGAGCGGCCCGACCCGGGCGGCCCGGTGATCAGCCACGCGTGCGTCATCGCCGGCCCGGGCTCGCCCCTGCGGATGTGCTCGGCATCGACTACGGCGCGGGAGAGGTCGTCGACGACGTGCTGCTGGCCGATGAGCCGCTCCCAGACCGGGGTCATCGCCCAGCCAGGTCGGTCGTCACGCGGTCGAGGATGGCGGATGCGATGGCATCGACGTGCCCGTTCGCGTCAAGGACCAGGTAGCGGCCCGGATCCTGGGCGGCGATGTCCACGAAGGCGGCCCGCACCGCCTGGTGGTAGGCAAGCGGCTCGGCCTCGAGCCGGTCCGGGTCGTCGACGCGGGCCAGGCCGACCTGCGGATCGACGTCGAGGACGACGGTCAGGTCGGGCAGCAGGCCGCGGGTGGCCCACAGGCTCAGGTCGCGCACGTGCTCAGCCCCCAGGTCGCGGCCGTAGCCCTGGTAGGCCACCGAGGAATCGAGGTAGCGGTCACAGACGACGACGTCGCCACGCTCGAGGGCCGGACGGACGATCCGGGCCACGTGCTCCCCGCGGGCCGCCGCGAACAGCAGCGCCTCGGCGCGCGGGTCGAGGCCGTCGAACTCCGGGCTGAGCACGACGTGCCGGATGGCCTCGGCCGCCGGCGTACCGCCTGGCTCCCGGGTGCGCACCACGCGGTGCCCGGCCTCGGCCAGCGCACGCGCCAGCCTGGACTCCTGGGTGGACTTGCCCGCCCCCTCGCCGCCCTCGAAGGCGATGAAGAACCCCCGCGGCCCGTCCATCGCTACCGCGAGCCGGCCTTCGCCGGAGCCTTCTTCGCAGCCTTCTTGGCGGCCGGCTTGCGGGTCGCGCCCTTCTTGACCACACGCTTGGTGGTCTTCTTCGGCGCGATGCCGTCGAGGGCCTCCTTGGCCCGGCGCTCGGACAGCAGGTCGCTGGCCCGCTCGACCGAGATGGTCGCCGGGTCGTCGGCCACGCGCAGCGAGGCGTTGGTCTCCCCGTCGGTGACATACGGGCCGAAGCGGCCCTCCTTGATGACGAGCGGGCGCCCCGAGGTCGGGTCGTTGCCCACCTCGCGCAGCGGCGGCTTCGCGGCAGCGCGGCCGCGCTGCTTGGGCTGGGCGAACAGCGCCAGGGCCTGCTCCAGGGTGACCGTGAAGATCTCCTCCTCGCTGGCCAGCGACCGCGAGTCCTTCTCCTTGGTCAGGTAGGCCCCGTACCGGCCGTTCTGGGCGAGGACCTGCACGCCGTCGGCCGGGTCGGTGCCCACGACACGGGGAAGGCCCAGCAGCTCCTCGGCGTCCGCGAGGGTGACGTCGGCCAGCTTCATGGTCGACAGCAAGGACGCCGTGCGGGCCTTCGCGCTCTTGGGTGACCCCTCGGGCAACTCCTCCTGCACGTACGGCCCGTATCGGCCGGTCTTGGCGACGACCGTGAGCCCCGTCTCCGGGTGCACCCCGAGGACGCGGTCGCCGGACGGCTCGGCCAGCAGGGCCTCGGCGCGCTCCGCGGTGAGCTCGTCGGGCGCAAGCTCCACCGGGACGTTGGCCCGCTCCGCCTCGCCCCGCTCGACGTAGGCGCCGTAGCGACCGACCCGGAGTACCGCATCGGTACCGTCGATCGCGAACGTGGCGATGCCGCGGGCATCGATGGCACCGAGGTCGCTCGTCAGCGGCAGGACGCCGGGGAAGTCCCCGCTGACGCTGTGGCCGCCGCGCCAGAAGGCCTCGAGCTGCTGGACCCGGTCGGTGTTGCCCGATGCGATGAGGTCGAGGACCTCCTCCATGTTGCGGGTGAAGTCGTAGTCGACGAGGGCCGTGAAGTGCTCCTCGAGCAGCCGCACGACCGCGAAGGCGGTGAACGACGGCACGAGCGCCGAGCCCTTCTTCCAGACGTAGCCGCGGTCGACGATGGTCGACATGATCGACGCGTACGTCGACGGTCGGCCGATGCCGAGCTCCTCGAGCTTGGCCACGAGCTTGGCCTCGGTGTAGCGGGACGGCGGCGACGTGACGTGGCCGATCGCCTCCAGCGCCTCGGCGGCCAGCCGCTGCCCCTCCGCGAGGGTGGGCAGCTCTCGCTCGCGGTCGTCGTCGTCGGCCGAGTCCTCGGTGACGTCCTTGAGGGCGGCGAGGAAGCCCGGGAAGACCACGACCGTGCCGGACGCGGTGAACTCCGCGTCGGTGCCGTCGGCTGCCGCCGCGCCAAGGCGCACCGTGGTGGTGGCGACCTGGGCGTTGACCATCTGCGAGGCCACCGTGCGCCGCCAGATGAGGTCGTACAGCGCGAACTCGTCGCCCTTGAGCTCGCGCGAGATCTCGCCGGGGGTCCGGAAGGAGTCGCCGGCCGGCCGGATCGCTTCGTGCGCCTCCTGCGCGTTCTTGACCTTGCCCTTGTACGTGCGCGGCGCATCGGGCACGTAGTCGGCGCCGAAGAGTTCACGGGCCTGGCGCCGGGCCGCGTTGATGGCCTGGTCTGACAGGTGCACCGAGTCAGTGCGCATGTAGGTGATGTAGCCGTTCTCGTAAAGAACCTGGGCCACGCGCATGGTGCGCTGGGCTCCCCAGCGCAGGCGGCTCGACGCCTCCTGCTGCAGCGTCGAGGTGATGAACGGTGCCTTGGGCTGCTTCTGCTGCGGCTTCTGGACGACCGAGCGCACGGTGAACTCCGCGCCGGCCAGTCCGTCGGCCAGCGAGCGGGCCCGGGCCTCGTCGACGACGACGATGTCCTTCTTCTTCAGGTTGCCCTGCGGGTCGAAGTCGCCGCCCGACGCCACGCGCACGCCGTCGAGCATGGCCAGCCGGGCATCGAACGGACCCGGCGTGAAGTTGCCGACGACGTCCCAGTACCCGGCGGAGCGGAAGGCAATGCGCTCGCGCTCACGGTCGACGACCAGGCGCACCGCCACCGACTGCACCCGGCCGGCCGACTTGGCCTCGCGGCCGATCTTCTTCCAGAGCACCTCGGAGACCGGGTACCCGTAGAGCCGGTCGACGACCCGCCGGGTCTCCTGCGCCTCGACCAGTGCCATGTCGAGGTCGCGGGGATGGGCGACCGCCTCGCGGATGGCCTCCGGCGTGATCTCGTTGAAGACCATGCGCCGGACGGGGACCTTGGGCCGCAGCACCTCCAGGAGGTGCCAGGAGATCGCCTCGCCCTCGCGGTCCTCGTCCGTGGCGAGCAGGAGCACGTCGGCATCCTTGAGGGCCCGCTTGAGGTCAGCGATGGTCTTCTTCTTGGACTCGTGGACGACGTAGAACGGCTGGAACTGGTCGTCGACGTTGACCGCGAGCTTGGCCCACGGCTTCTTGCGCTCGGACTCGGGCAGCTCGGACGCCTTCGACGCGAGGTCGCGAACATGGCCGACCGAGGCCATGACCACATAGTCAGGCCCGAGGTAGCCGGCGATCTTCTTCGCCTTGGCAGGCGATTCGACGATCACCAGGGTCTTGTCCGCCACGCACGTCCTTCCGTCCTTGTCCGACTGTCGGGCCGGAGTCTGACGGTAGGACAGCGGTCCGTGTCAAATGCAGGCCACCCCCCGTGAGGGCGGGCCGTAGGCCCGGGATTGCCCAAGCCCACAGGGCTGTGGCAGGGTGAACGCCTGTTCACCCCAAGGAGGGGCGGCAAAGTGTGACTGACTCCCGCGAGGCGATCCTCGCCGCCGCCCGCCGGCTCTTCGCCCAGCGCGGCTACCCGGGCGTGACCATCCGGCAGATCGCCGCGGAGGCCGGGGTATCCCCCGCCCTGGTCATGAAGCTCGGCATCAGCAAGCAGCGGCTGTACGCCGACGCGACGCCGCCCGACCCGCGACCGCTTGACCCCGACTGGCCGCAGGACCGGGTCGGTCGCGAGCTCGTCCGCCGGCTCGTCGACCGGCGCGATGGGCAGGCGGCCGAGCCGTGGCTGCAGGCGCTCATGGGGGTCCTCGACTCCCCGCGGCCGGCCGACGCCCGCAGGCAGTTCCGGGACCACTACGTCGCCACGCTCGTGCGCCGCCTCGGCGACGACCCGGCGCACGAGTCCGCGGCCGAGCTCATGGCATCGATGCTCGTCGGGCTCGCTGCCGGTGTCCGGGCCCTGGGCCTGCTGGAATCCGAGAGGGACTGGATCATCGAGCGCTACGGCGCGATGATCCAGTCCCTCATCGATGACGCTGGGTCAGCTCCCGACTGAGGCGGGCACGTCTCCCACCGCGATCGGGCGCCGCTTGGTGATCACGACCGACACCACGACGATGGCCACGGCCACGAGGGCGATCCCCCAGCGCAGGCCGGTGTTCGCGGATTCCCCGATGGACAAGGCCACGACGGCGGGCGCGATGAGCAGCGCGACCAGGTTCATGACCTTGATCAGGGGGTTGATGGCCGGGCCTGCGGTGTCCTTGAACGGGTCGCCGACGGTGTCCCCGATGACCGTTGCCTCGTGCGCCGGCGAGCCCTTGCCACCGAAGTGGCCGTCCTCGACGAACTTCTTGGCGTTGTCCCAGGCCCCACCGGAGTTGGACAGGAACACGGCCATGAGCACGCCCGTGGCGATGGTGCCGGCAAGGTAGGAACCCAGGGCACCGACGCCGAGGCCGAAGCCGACGGCGATGGGCGTGAGCACGGCCAGCAGGCCGGGGGTGACGAGCTCGCGCAGCGAGTCCTTCGTGACGATGTCGACGACCTTGGAGTACTCCGGCTTCTCGGTGTAGTCCATGATCCCGGGGTGCTCGCGGAACTGCCGGCGCACCTCGAAGATGACCGAGCCGGCCGCCCGCGACACCGCATTGATGGCCAGCCCCGAGAAGAGGAACACCACCGCCGCGCCGATGATCAGGCCCACGAGGTTCGCCGGCGAGGCGACGTCAAGGATGCCGAGGTACTGCAGGCTGTCCGCGATGTTCCCCATGCCGGCGGCCAGGTCGAGGCCCGCCGACTCCGTGGCGCCGATGATCGCGTCGCGGAAGGCGCCGAACAGGGCGGTAGCCGCCAGCACCGCCGTGGCGATCGCGATGCCCTTGGTGATGGCCTTGGTGGAGTTGCCGACGGCGTCGAGGCGGGTGAGCACCGCAGCGCCCTCCCCCTGGACGTCGCCGGACATCTCCGCGATGCCCTGCGCGTTGTCGCTGACCGGACCGAAGGTGTCCATCGACACGATGACGCCGACCGTGGTGAGCAGGCCGGTGCCGGCCAGCGCGATCGCGAACAGCGACAGCAGCACGACGCCACCGCCGAGGAGGAACGCACCGTAGACGGCGACTGCGATGAGGAGGGCCGAGTAGACCGCGGACTCGAGGCCGAGCGAGACGCCGGCGAGAATGACCGTCGCCGGGCCGGTGAGCGAACTCTTGGCAACGTCGTCGACCGGCTTGCGGTTGGTCTCGGTGAAGTAGGCGGTCAACTGCTGGATGACGGCGGCCAGGACGATGCCGATGAAGACAGCGCCGATGACGAACACGCGCGGATTGAGCGAGTCGCCGGTCTGGCTGGCGGCGATGCCGCCGATCGACTCGATCTCCTCCCAGGTGCCGGGCACCCAGACGAAGACGGCGATGACGACGAGCACCGCGCTGATGACTGCCGAAATGAAGAATCCGCGGTTGATGGCCGACATGCCCGAGCGGTCCTTGGCGCGCGGCGCCACGGCGAAGATGCCGATGACGGCAGTGATCACGCCGATGGCCGGGATGACCAGCGGCAGGACCAGTCCGAGCGAGCCGAAGGCCGCGATGCCGAGGATGAGGGCCGCGACGAGCGTGACGGCGTAGGACTCGAAGAGGTCAGCCGCCATGCCCGCGCAGTCGCCGACGTTGTCGCCGACGTTGTCGGCGATGGTGGCGGCGTTACGCGGGTCGTCCTCGGGGATGCCCTGCTCGACCTTGCCGACGAGGTCAGCGCCGACGTCGGCGGCCTTGGTGAAGATGCCGCCGCCGACTCGCATGAACATGGCGAGCAGGGCAGCACCGAAGCCGAAGCCTTCGAGAACCTTGGGAGCGTCACCCTGGTAGACCAAGACGACGAGGGCGGCGCCGAACAGGCCCAGGCCGACGGTGAACATGCCGGCGACGCCGCCCGTGCGGAAGGCGATCTTCATGGCCTTCTGCTCACTGGAGTCCCTGGCCGCGGCAGCCACGCGCACGTTGCCGCGCACGGCGAGCCACATGCCCATGTAGCCCGTCGTCGCGGAGAAGACCGCGCCGATCAGGAAGAAGATGCTGCGCCCGATCCGCTCGCTGGTCGTGTCGGCCGGCAGCAGGAACAGGACGAAGAAGACGATGACCGCGAACACCGACAGGGTCTTGAACTGCCGGCTCAGGTAGGCGGCGGCGCCCTCCTGGATGGCCCCTGCGATCTCCTTCATCTTCTCGGTTCCCTCGCTGGCCGCGAGGACTTCGCGGACGAGCAGGGCCGCGACCCCCAGGGCGGCCAGGCCGATGATGGCAACCACGACGACGATCGTCAGGTTGCTCCCGGTCAACTCGATCATGGGACTCCTCAAGTAGGGCGCGCTTCAGGCCGGTCGAACCAGCCGCCTCATGGAACCGCGGCGTCCAGACGGGCGCCGCGGTGGGGGGAGTCTACGCACGACAGGTCCCGGCGAAAACCGGCCCCCGCACTGGAAGCGCGTACATGGAATCGGCGCCGGGGCTGCTAGCGAGCGAGGGCCTCGTCGAGGGTCGCGTGCAGCGGGATGACCACATCGAGCCCGGTGAGGCTGAATACCTTCAGGACCCGTGGCGCGACCACGACGACATCAAGCCGGCCGGACGACTCACGGACGTGCTTGAGGGCCGCGACGAGCACCCCCAAGCCGGTGGAATCGATGAAGCCCACCCGGCTGAGGTCGATGACGAGCTCGATGCCCTTCTGCTGCGAAAGCGGCTCGAGGACCGCCTGGAGGCCTGGCGCGGCATGCGCATCGAGCTCTCCCTCCCCGGCGACCACGGTGATCCCGTCAAGCTGGGTCGTCGCCACCGTGAACTCCACGTCCCTACTGTGGCACAGGCCGTCGGCGGGCCGCCCCACAATGTGCGGATGGCCCCCGAACCTGCGCGCGACCTCCTCGCGCGCCTGGCCCACGGGCGCGCCGACCGCCTGCTGCACGTGCACGACGTGCCGTCCCGGCCTGCGGCCGTGGAGGCGTGGCCGGCCTGGCTGCCCGTCGAGGCGGAAGATGCGTATGCCCGTGCCGGCATCGTGGCCCCGTGGTCGCACCAGGTGGAGGCGGCCGAGGCGGTGCACGCGGGCGAGCACGTCGCCTTGGCCACCGGCACTGCGTCCGGCAAGAGCCTGGCGTTCGGCATGGCCGCCCTGGCTGCCATCGCGGCAGGCACTCACGCGCCCGACGGCCGCGGCGCGACCGTCCTCTACCTGTCCCCCACCAAGGCGCTGGCCAACGACCAGTTGCAGTCGTTGGAGGGCCTGCGAATCGGCTGGCTGCGCGCCGCCACCTACGACGGCGACACCGTGCCCGAGGAGCGCGCCTGGGTGCGCCACCACGCCAACTACGTGCTCACCAACCCCGACCTCCTGCATCATTCGATGCTGCCCGGGCATGCTTCGTGGGCACCGTTCCTGCGTCGCCTGCGCCTGGTCGTCATCGACGAGGCGCACGCCTACCGTGGCGTGCTCGGCGCGCATGTCTCGGCGGTCGTTCGCCGGCTGCGGCGGTTGTGCGAGCACTACGGCAGTCGGCCGCCGCTGTTCATCGCCTCGGCAACGATGGCGAACGCGGACGAGGCCGGGGCCCGACTCATCGGCGACGCCGTGCGCGCGGTCACCCGCGACGGCTCGCCCCGGCCGGGCCTGACCATGGGCTTCTGGGAGCCGCCTCTCCAGCGCCCTGCGGCGGGTGGCACGTCGGGAGTCGGGGGCGGGCGGAGGTCCGCGCTCGCCGAGACGGCGGATCTGCTGGCTGACTGCGTCATCGAGGGCCGCCAGGCCCTGGCGTTCGTCCGCAGCCGGCGCGGCGCGGAGGCGACGGCGCTCATGGCCCAGGACGTGCTCGCCGGCGTGGACCCCGCCCTGCCCGGCCAGGTGTCGGCGTACCGCGGCGGCTATCTCCCCGAGGAGCGGCGCGACCTCGAGCGCAGGCTGCGCGATGGCAGCCTGCGGGCACTGGCCACGACGAGCGCCCTGGAGATGGGCATCGATGTCAGCGGCCTCGACGTCGTCATCACCGCCGGCTGGCCCGGCACCCGGGCCAGCCTGTGGCAGCAGTTCGGCCGGGCGGGCCGGTCCGGGGTGCCCGCGCTCGCGATCTTCGTCGCGCGGGACGACCCCCTGGACGCGTACCTCGTCCACCACCCGGGCGCTATCACCGACCGCGAGGTCGAGGCCACCGTCTTCGACCCCACCAATCGGTATGTGCTGGCCCCGCACCTGTGCGCGGCGGCGGCCGAGGTACCGCTGGCCGAGCCGGCACTCACGGACCAGTTCGGCCCGACCGCGCGCGCGGTCGTGGACGGACTGGTGGCCGACGGGCTGCTCCGCCAGCGCCCCGGCGGGTGGTTCTGGACGCGGCAGGAGCGAGCGAGCGACCTCACCGACCTGCGCGGGTCCGGCGGCCCGCCGGTCCGGGTGGTCGAGGACGGGACCGGCCGGCTCCTCGGCACTGTTGACCGCGCCGCGGCCGCTTCGACCGTGCATGAGGGAGCCGTCTACGTGCATCAAGGCGTGACGCATGTCGTCACCATGCTCGACCTGGACGACGGCGTCGCCGCCGTGGTCGAGCGGGAGGTCGACTACACCACCGTGGCCCGCTCCATCAGCGACATCCGGATCGTCGCGACCGAGCACGTGCGCACGCACGGGCCGCTTGCCCTGTGCAGCGGGACGGTCGACGTGAGTTCCCAGGTGGTCTCGTTCCAGCGCAGGCGGGCCACCGGGGAGTCGCTCGGCGAGCAGCTCCTCGACCTGCCCGTGCAGGACCTGCGCACCGAGGCGGTGTGGTGGACCGTGCCGGAGGCGGTCGTCATCGCGGCCGGAGTATCCGCGCCCGACATCCCCGGCGCGGCCCACGCCGCGGAGCACGCGTCGATCGGCCTGCTTCCGTTGTTCGCCACGTGCGATCGATGGGACCTCGGCGGGGTCTCGACCGCGCTGCACCAGGACACGGGGCAGCCCACGGTGTTCGTCTACGACGGGTACCCCGGTGGAGCCGGCTTCAGTGCGCACGGCTACCACGTTGCGCTGGAGTGGCTGCGCGCCACGCGCAGCGCGATCGCGGATTGCACGTGCGAAGCCGGCTGCCCGTCGTGCGTGCAGTCGCCCAAGTGCGGCAACGGCAACGAGCCGCTCGACAAGTCGCTGGCCGTCGTGCTGCTCGACGTCGTGCTCGGTGCGCTCGCCGGCCACGGCTAGGAGGGCCCTGCCCGCGCGCTCGCGGTGACCTGCTCGACGGGGTGTCCGAGCATCGTGAACACCTGGCCGGCCAGGGGTGGCACAGGGGCGGCAACCGCGACCAGCACGTCTGGGCCGTCGCGGGCACACGAGAGCAGCAACGCACCGTTGGCCTCGGCAGATCGCGCGGCCGCGGTGCACGCATCGGACCACGACGTTGCCGCAGCAAGGGCGGCGAGGTCGGCGGCAAGGGCCACCCGCTGGCGTGCGACCGCGAGGGAAGCGACCCCGCCCGAGGCCGTGGCGACCAGGCCTAAGACCGCGAGCAGGGCCACCGCCCAGATCGTCGCGGCACCGTCGTCCGACGCCCTCACCGAACCCGCCTCATGGCCATTCGCGCAGGACGGTGGCCCGCTGGCTCACCGTGATGGCCAGGCCCGCGAACAAGGGCAGGGGCGGGGCGACGGCCTTCTCGACCGCCACCTCGACGGCGTGCTCCGACTCGGCGACAGTGATCACGAAAGCGAGGTCGCCGTCGAGCGCTGCTGCGATGGCCACCTCGACCGAATCCCCCCGCGCGATGGAGCGTGCAGCATTGCGGGCCACGTCGCCGACGGCGGCCGTCGTCGCCCCGAGCGACACGGCCCAGCCGAGGGCTGCGGCCACCATCACCAGCAGGGGGATGGCGAGGACGGTCTCGAGGAGCACGCTGCCCCGGTCGCCGGGGCCCGGCTGCCGGGCAGGGACGGCACTGTGGTGCCGTCCCTGCTCCCGTCTCCGCGCGCGGACCGCCGTGCTGGCGCCGCGCCCAGGTTCACGCATCTATCCGAACATGCCGGCGAAGGCCTTGCTCAGCACGCTCCAGATGAGGTCGCGGACCTCGGGGCTGGTGAGCAGCTTGATCAGCAGGCCGCCGAGCCCCGCCACCGCGACGGTGCCCACGGCGTACTCCGCCGTCGACAGCCCGTCGTCCTTCTTCGCCAGACGCGCCAGCGCCTGACGCTTCGCGAGTTCCTTGCCCATGGTGTCCCCTCTCGTGGACCGCCGCGGCGGTCGTGCCGACCTTCGGCACCGGCGCGAGCGCCGTGCGGCGACTGTCGCGCTGCTGCGCCGATCGGGGCAGCGGCCGTCGAGCGGCTGGGGGCGCGGGGCCGTCGGACCGTGGGCTGTGGAAGCCGCCGCAACAGTCATCCGGTGAGGGTGCCGGTGGCGAGTGCCGCCACCACCGGGACGACCCCGAGCAGCAGGAAGGCCGGCAGGAAGCACGCCGCAAGCGGCAGCACGGCCCGCACGCCGGCCGATCGTGCCGCTACCTCCACGGCCGCCGCATGCTCGCGGCGCGCGTCGTCGGCAACCCGGGCAAGGACGGACGCGAGCGATGCGCCGCTTGCGGCCGACCTCGCGAAGGCATCGGCGACCGCGCCTAGAGCCGGGTCCCCGGCGAGGCTTGACCACGCGCGGACTGGGTCGGCGCCGAGGGCCAAGGCCCCGGTCACTGGGCGCAGGGCGCCGGCGGCCGGCTCGCCCACCGCCCCCGCGACCGCGCCGACCGCAGCGTCGACGGCGGCCCCGCTGGCCAGGGTCGCCGCCAGCAGGTCGGCCAGCACCGGTGCCTGCGCGAGGAGGCGGGCCTTGCGGTCGCGACTGGCCCGGCTCTCCAGTCGGCCAGCCAGCCGCGGCACCCCGAGCCACAGGGCAAGGGCCGCAGCGATGCCGACATGTCCGCCGAGCAGCAGGAAGGCGCTGATGGCGGCCACTGCTGCCGACAGGCGCGCCAGCGCCGGCCGCGAGAGGCGTCGGGCCGGCCGCGCTGGCTGCGTCCCCGGGAACATGACCGCCAGCCGAGATCCCGAGGCCACGGGGAACGCCAGGGCGACGGCGACGCCGACGAGGACAGCACCGAGCAGGATCACAGCAGCCGCTCGACCGAGGCGGCGATGCGACCGGTCCAGGCCTGGCCCAGCACCGTCAGGGCGATGCCGCTCACGAGGCAGGCCCAGCCCGCAGGGGTGCCGAGCAGCCAGCCCACGGCGTCGGCCCCGAGCATGGTGCCCAGCCCCAAGCCGACGGCGGGCAACAGCCCCAGCATGCGCGCCGTCGAACGCGGGCCGGCCAGCTGTCCCTCGAGCTCGACGCGCACCTCCTCCGCTGCGCGCGTCGCCGCGGCGAGACGCTCGACCGCCACGGCAAGTCCGATGCCCGTACTGGCGGCCACTTCCCAGCACGCAGCGAGGTAGGCGAGCGGCGGCCGGGCCGCGCTGTCCTCGCGCAGGGCAGCGGCCACGTCGAGCCCCGAGGCCGACGCCCCCAGCGCCGCCGGCCAGACGGCCGGCTCCCCCGCCGCTGCGGCCAGCGCTGCCGAGGGCGGCTGCCCGCTGGCCAGCTCCGCGGCCAGGGCGCCGAGGGCCTGGAGCGTCCTGGCTCGGTCGCGCGCGGACCGCCGACGGGAGGCCGGGCCAACCCGAAGCGCGCGCGGCACGCGGTCTCGGTGCCGGCGCGCTGGCTTCGACGGCACGGACAGGACACGTGCGCGCCGCGCCGCGGCCGCCGGGGGCACGGCGAGCCACGCGGCAAGTCCGACGAGGAGGCAGCCCGCCAGCAGCATCACGGCCGGGACCTCACGGCGGAGCGCCTAAGCGCTGGGCAAGCCGGTCATGCCCGTGCCCTCGGGCCAGTCGGTCACCGGCACGGACGAGTGCCGGAACGCAGCGGACCAGTCCCTGGGCACCGCGCTCGAGCACGTGGACGGAAGCCAGCCGGCGCGTCGCACCGCCCGGGCGGTCCAGGTGCACGACAGCGTCGACGCCGGCCGCAACCAGGGCGTGCACGGCCAGCCGGTCGAGTCCCGCCATCAGTCCCAGGGCCTCGAGCCGTGCGGGCACGTCCTCGGCCGAGTTGGCGTGCACCGTGCCGCACCCGCCTTCGTGGCCGGTGTTCATCGCGGTGAGCAGGTCGACCACCTCGGCACCGCGAACCTCCCCGACCACGACACGGTCGGGGCGCATGCGCAGTGCCTGTCGGACGAGGTCGCGCAGGGTGACGGTGCCCGCTCCCTCCAGGTTCGGCAGCCGTGACTGCAGCGACACCGCGTGCGCATGGCAGGGCATCAGTTCCGTGGAGTCCTCGACGATGACGATCCGCTCGTCGCCGGGGACGAGGCCGAGCATCGTCGACAGGACGGTCGTCTTGCCCGTGCCGGTACCGCCCGAGATGAGGAAGCCGAGCCGGGCCGCGACGATCGCGCGCAGGACGGTGGCCCCCTGCTCGTCGAGCGTGCCGCAGTGAATGAGGTCGTCGATGGAGAAGGCCAGCCGGCGTGGCACGCGCAGCGAGATCGTCGTCCCCGCCACGGCAATCGGCGGCAGGACGCAGTGCAGGCGCGCGCCGCTTGGCAGGCGGGCGTCGACGAACGGGCTGGCCTGGTCGAGCCTTCGGCCGACCTGCGCAGCGAGTCGTTGGGCCAGCCGCTGCACGTCGGTCTCCCCCGGGAACCGGATGCCCGAACGCTCCAGCCCCTGGCCCCGGTCCACCCACACGTCACTGGCCCCGTTCACGAGGATGTCGGTGACGGCTGCGTCGCGCAGCAGCGGCTCGAGTGGGCCGGCACCCACCAGGTCGTCCCGCAGCTCACGCACGAGGGACAGGACGGCATCGTCACCGAGGACCAATCCCTCGGCGCGCAGGGCGGCGGCGACGAGGCCCGGGGTGGCGTCCGCCCGCTGCGCGACGAGCCGCGACCGCACCCGGTCGACGAGGGCCGTGGTCATGCCGCCTCCTCCCGCGCCAGGGCGCGCAGTACCGCCAGGCAGGCCTTGGCGTAGGCGTCGCGCACCGACGGCGGCTCGCCCTCATCCGCGTGGGCGGCAGCGCGCGGTCGCCCGGGCAGGCGCGCCAGGACAGGGGCTCCCAGCGCCCCGAGGATGGCGTCGTCGAGGCGGCCATCGCCGCGCAGGATGACCGACGTCGATGCCGCCCGGTCTCCGACCAGCGCCGCCAGCCGGGCGGCCGCGGCCAGCGAGCGCACGTGACCTGACGCGACGATGACCGCCTCGTGGGCTCGGGCCAGCACCGACTCGGCCGTGGGGTCGATCTGGCGGACAAGGTCGACAACGACGAGGTCGAATCCCCGGGACCCGGCGTCGAGCACGGCGTCGATTGACGCGGCCGGCATGCTGGCCGGCCCCTGCCGGCCCCAGGACAGCACGGACGCACCCTGGCATTGCGGCAGGGCGTCTCGAAGCGCCTCGGCCCCGATGCGGCCACGGGACTCCAGCAGGTCGGGCCATCGGATGCCCGGCACGTCCTCGATGCCCAGGAGGACATCGAGTCCGCCGGCCGTCGGATCGGCGTCGACCAGCAGGCTGCGCAGACCGCGGGACGCGGCGACGACCCCGAGTGTCCCGGCGAAGGTGGACGCCCCTGCCCCTCCACCGCTGCCGAGCACGGCGACGATGCGGCCGGCCCGGGGCGGCCCCTCGTCGCAGTCGGCCAGCCGGTCGATCAGCCAACGCTCTGCCTCCGGGAGCGCTGCCACGTGCTCGGCGCCCAGGGCCACGGCATCACGCCAGGCCTGCTCGGACGCGCCGCGCGTGACCAGGACGACGTCGCGCCGGCGGGCCAGCCGCGCCGCCACCACGGCATCCGCCGCGTCGGCCCCCACGAGGACCATCGGCGCCCCAGGCCACCTGGCCCGGGCGGACTCCGGGTCGGGTGCGAGGTGCAGGTCGACCCCGTGCGCCGAGGACAGGCGCAGGACGTCGTCGACCAGGTCGGTGTCGTCGCTGATCAGCAAGGGACGGTTCATCGTCGCTCCACATGAGGGTGAGGCCCAGCGTCGCGTGGGGCTACCTGCCGCGGAACCGTGCACGGCACTCCTGTGGACAGTGCGCCGGGAGCTGCGTTGTGGATGGCGAATGCCGACGCGGCTTCCCGATGCGGTCACCTCGGCCGGTTACCGTGTCCATGTGAACGACGCGGGCCAGGCGAACGAAGGGCACCCGGAGAGCGACGGGCGCGCGGCCGCGTTCTTCGATCTCGACAAGACGATCCTGGCCAAGTCGAGCTCGTTCGTGTTCGCCAAGTCCTTCTACAAGGAGGGGCTCATCGGGCGCAGTGACGTGATCCGCAGCGCCTACGCGCAGTTCGTCTACCTCATGTCGGGGGCGGACCACGACCAGATGGAATCCATGCGCGTGTACATGTCTGAGCTGGTGAACGGCTGGAACGTCGACCAGGTCCAGGCGATTGTCGGGGAGACCCTGGACGACATCGTCGACCCGATCGTCTTCGAGGAGGCCGTCGAGCTCATGCGGTCCCACCAGGCTGCCGGCCGGGACGTCATCATCATCTCGTCATCCGGGACCGAGATCGTCGAGCCGATCGGGGCCAGGCTCGGGGCTGACCTGGCCATCGGCACGCAGGTGGCCGTCGAGGACGGCCAGTACACGGGCGAGATCCTGTTCTACGCCTACGGGGAGGGCAAGGCCGAGGCCATGCGCTCGCTGGCCGAGGAGCGCGGGTACGACCTCGCCGCGTCCTACTCGTACAGCGACTCGCACACCGACCTGCCGATGCTCGAGGTGGTCGGTCATCCGGTGGCCGTCAACCCCGATTCCGAGTTGCGGCGCATCGCAACCGAACGGCACTGGCCGATCATGGACTTCGCCAAGCCGACGGCGATGAAGGCGCAGGCCGATCGTCGACAAGCTGTCGCGGCCGGCAGCGCGGTGGCGATCGGCGCCGTCGCGCTTGGCTTGACCTGGTACGCGCGCCGCCGCGGCGCCCGCACCTGACCTTCGCCGCCGACACCAGCACCTGGCGTCGCTCCCGAGGACCGGGATTGACGTCACCCACTGGTGTCAGCGCGGGGAAGGCGGCTCGCCAGGGTGCCGGTGCCGAGGTCGCCCAGCCCCCACCTAACGACGCCGAATCCCAGCGCGCGCAGGGCGTCCTCGCGTCGCTTCTCCCGGTAGAGATCGTCGGCCGATAGGTACTTCATCCGCCCGTCGCATTCCCCCACGAGTCGTCTCGCCCGCCAGAGGAAGTCGACGCGGGCGACGAACCGACCCGCCTGGTCCCGGACCTTCACTTGCATCTCGGGGAGCTGCACGCTGCGCTCGACGAAGTACGCCCACGACAACGACTCCAGGACGCTTTCCCGCAGGAGGCTCGCGTGCAGCAATGCCTCGGCGGCCTTCCGGCAGCCACGGGCAGTCCCGAGCGCGGTGAGCCTGGCCACCATTGCGTTGCCGTCGAGGATGCCATCGCGCAAGCCCGCGTCCACGGCGGCCAGGCCCACGCCCAGGGGGCTCACGCGAGCGAGGTCGAGCCAGGTCCGTTCCGGGGTGGTGACTCGAGGTGGACCCTCTAGGACATCGTCCATGCCGAGTGTGAGCCGCCGCATCACGATCCCGGGCCGTCGACCCGTCCACGCGCCGTCGGGCGCGATGAGCGTGACTGACGGAGGGATCCCCGATGCCACAGGGAGCCCGTGCAGCAACGCAGCGCTATCGAAGCCGACGACACACTCCGGGTTGCGGTGAGCCGCGGCTGCCACCTTGTGCACGTGCTCGATGCGGGCCAGCGCATGCTCGTCCAGCCCGCACGACTCCCGCCACTGGCTGCGCCGGTACATCCCGCGGGCCACGACCTCCCAGCGGCCAGACCTGACCCGCTGCCGGATCTGGTCCCTCGTCAGCCCGGATGCGAGCGCCCATTCCCGGGTGATCAGGAGGGGCGTTCGGACCGGATCGGGGTCGGCGTACCGCGGCATGGCGGCACCCTCGGTCATGTCGGCGAGGCCAGCGAGCCCCAACGTCGCCCCTGTGGACGCAGGGCCATCCGGATCGACACCAGCAGTTGGAGTCGTTCCGGGTGCGCGGGACCGACGCCAGGTGCTGGTCTCGGCGGACGGCGTCCGCGCCGGCTACGGGACCGTGGCCGCCCGCGCGCCGAGCGCCACAGCCGTGGCGTGCCAGACCAGGAAGGCCGACACCCCGTCGGGCGTCCCGGTCGCGTAGCCGCGCAGCGCGGATACGTACGCCGGACGGCCCTGTTCGAGCATCCCGTGCTCGGGGATGCTGAACAGGCTCGGGTCCACGCCCCGGCCGGCCAGCACCAGCCGCGTCGAAGCACGGCCGAGCAGTCCCGAGCCCCAGGCGAACGGCCGGGCCGACGCCAGCTCGGCGTGGGCCACCGCGGCCACCACCGTCGCGGGCGCCTCGGTCGGACGGGTCAGCACCTGCGCGAGCGCCATCAGCCGCTCGGCGGCGGCCGTGGCGGACGGCGGCGGGCCCAAGTGCAGCGGGTCGTCGGCCTGCATCCCTGCCCGCGGCCGGCCCAGCTCGTCGGCCGGCAGGAAGCCGTGGGCCACGACCGCATGCAGGTGGGCAAGCGCCTGCAGAGGCGCCGTGGCGAAGACGTCCACGTGGCGCGGGACCTCGGCCGTCAGGCGCAGCGCCGCTCCCAGGACGCGACCCATCGGGGAGTCGTCTGGTTCGACGACATCGGCCCCGTCGATCGCGGCGGAGTCGCGGCCACCACGGTCGACGGACGCGACCGCCACTTCCGCCGCGGCCGCACGCACATCCCGTCGCCAGAGCAGCGCGTCGACCTCGGCCCTGGCCGCCGCGGACGCGGCCGCCACCTCGGGGCGCGCCGCCAGCACGGCCAGCGGGTCGGAGTCGGGCACGGGGGGACGGTATCGGCCGTCGATACCTCCCGCGACCGCCGGACCTTTAGGTAGGTTGCCTGACGAGCGTCACCGTGCCGAGGAGAGGACCGCCCGTGAGCCACGAGGCCCTGGACAACCTGTCGCACGAGGACCGTGTCTTCCCGCCGTCGGATGCCTTCGCCGCGCAGGCCAACGCCACGGCTGGGATGTACTCCGATGCGGAGGCGGACCGGCTCGGCTTCTGGGCCGACCAGGCCCGGTACCTGTCGTGGGAGCAGCCGTTCGAGGAGGTTCTGGACTGGTCGGGGGCGCCATTCGCGAAGTGGTTCGTCGGCGGCACCTTGAACGTGGCCTACAACTGCGTCGACCGTCATGTGGAGTCCGGTCACGGTGACCAGGTCGCGATCCGGTTCGAGGGGGAGCCGGGCGACCGCCGGGACGTGACGTACGCGCAGCTGATGGCGGAGGTCGGCCAGGCCGCGCATGCGCTGGCCGAGCTGGGCGTCGTCGCGGGCGATCGGGTGGCGATCTACCTGCCCATGATCCCCGAGGCGATCGTGGCGATGCTGGCGTGCGCCCGGATCGGCGCGGTGCACTCGGTGGTGTTCGCCGGGTTCTCAGCGGAGGCGCTGCGCAGCCGGATCGACGATGCGCAGGCAAGGCTCGTGATCACCGCGGACGGCCAGAACCGGCGGGGCACGGTGATGGCGCTGAAGCCGGCCGTGGACGAGGCGGTGGCCGAGACCCCGTCCGTCGAGCACGTGCTGGTCGTGCGCCGTACGGGCGCGGAAGTGGAGTGGGCCGAGGGCCGGGACGTGTGGTGGCATGACATCGTCGCCCGGCAGCCGTCGGTGCACGTGCCCGATGCATTCGATTCCGAGCATCCGCTGTTCATCCTGTACACGTCCGGGACGACCGGGAAGCCGAAGGGCATCCTGCACACCACGGGGGGCTACCTGACCCAGGCCGCGTACACGCACCGCAACGTGTTCGACCTCAAGCCCGACAGCGACGTCTACTGGTGCACCGCGGACATCGGCTGGGTCACCGGCCACTCGTACATCGTCTACGGGCCGCTGGCCAACCGGGTGACCCAGGTGGTCTACGAGGGCACCCCGGACACCCCGGGCAAGAACCGTTGGTGGGACATCGTCGAGCGGCACAAGGTGACGATCCTCTACACCGCGCCGACCGCCATTCGCACGTTCATGAAGTGGGGCGACGACCTGCCCGCCGGCCACGACCTCTCCAGCCTGCGCCTGCTCGGGTCGGTCGGCGAGCCGATCAACCCCGAGGCATGGATGTGGTACCGCCGGGCGATCGGCGGCGACCGCTGCCCCATCGTCGACACGTGGTGGCAGACCGAGACCGGCGCAATCATGATCTCCCCCCTGCCCGGCGTCACCTCGACCAAGCCCGGCTCGGCCATGCGGCCGCTGCCCGGCATCGGCGCCGCGATCGTCGACGACGCCGGCACGCCCGTCGGCAACGGCCACGGCGGCTACCTGGTGCTGACCGAGCCGTGGCCCGGCATGCTGCGCGGCATCTGGGGAGACAACGACCGCTACGTCGACACCTACTGGTCCCGCTGGCCGCAGTACTACTTCGCCGGCGACGGGGCCAAGTGGGACGACGACGGCGCCATCTGGCTGCTCGGCCGGGTCGACGACGTCATGAACATCTCCGGCCACCGCATCTCCACCACAGAGGTCGAGTCGGCGCTCGTCTCGCACCCCAAGGTCGCCGAGGCCGCCGTCGTCGGCGCCGCCGACGAGACCACCGGCCAAGGGATCGTGGCCTTCGTCATCCTGCGAGCCGACGTCGATGCGACCGACGGCGAAGCGATCGTCGCCGAACTGCGCAACCACGTCGCCCACGAGATCGGCCCCATCGCCAAGCCCCGGCAGGTCATGATCGTCCCGGAGCTGCCCAAGACCCGCTCCGGCAAGATCATGCGGCGTCTGCTGCGCGACGTCGCCGAGCACCGCAGCCTCGGCGACGCCACCACCCTCGCCGACCCCGCCGTCATGGGCCTGATCTCCAGCGGCCTGGCCGCCTCCACCGCCGAGGACTGACGATCGGCATCTCGAACGCGTAACTAGGCTGGTCGAGTGAGCGACCGGGAGTTCCTCCAGCGGCCAACGCTCCCGCAGCGGGGCTGGCTGGTCGAGCAACTGCGCGACGAGACCTTCGGCGGCATCCTGCTTCTCGTAGCCGCGGCGGTCGCGCTGGTGTGGGCCAACTCGCCCTGGGGCGCGACATACGAGGCGCTCGTCGACCTGCAGGTCGGGCCGATCTCGCTGCACCTGGACCTGCCCCTCGGCGTGTGGGCGGCGGACGGACTGCTCGCGGTCTTCTTCTTCGTGGTCGGCCTGGAACTCAAGCACGAACTCGTGCTCGGCTCCCTCTCGAAGCCGGCGCGCGCGGTCGTGCCCGTCGCGGCCGCCGTCGGAGGAATGGCCCTGCCGGCGATCATCTTCCTGGCCGTGAACTCCCTGGCGGCCGACGGGTCGACGGTGGGCTGGGGCATCCCCATGGCGACCGACATCGCCTTCGCCCTTGCCGTGCTCGCGGTGATCGGCCGTCGGCTTCCCGTGGCCCTTCGCGCCTTCCTGCTGACCCTCGCGGTCGTCGACGACCTCGGGGCGATCGCGGTCATCGCGATCTTCTACTCCGACGCGTTCTCGATCTGGTGGTTCCTCGCTGCGCTGGCAACCTTCGGCGTCTACGCGCTGGCGATGCGGCTGCGCATGACGACACCATTCCTCTACGTCCCGCTCGTGCTGCTGGGCTGGTACTTCACGCACGAGAGCGGCATCCACGCCACCATCGCCGGCGTGGTGTTCGGCTTCCTCACCCGCGTGCGCACCGATCCTGGCGAGGCGCAGGCGCCGGCCGAGCGGCTCTCCCACCTCATCCACCCGATCAGCGCAGGGGTGTGCGTACCGCTCTTCGCCTTCTTCGCCGCGGGCGTCGACTTCCGCAGCACCGGGTTCATCGAGGGGCTGTCCTCGCCCGTGGCGATCGGCATCATCGTCGGTCTGGTGGTGGGCAAGCCGATCGGCATCATCGCCGGTGCCTGGCTGACGGCGCGCTTCACCCGTGCCTCGCTCGCCCCGGACCTGGCCTGGAGAGATGTGGGGGCGGTGGGGGTCGTCGCGGGAATCGGTTTCACGGTCGCCCTGCTGATCGCCGAGTTGGCCTACATGAGCGACCCCGGCCAGCTCGAATCGGCCAAGCTGGCAGTGCTCGTCGCCTCCGTGATTGCCGCCGTCCTGGCCGCCGGGGCACTCCGGACGCGCAACCGCCACTACGCGGAGGTCTATGCCCGTGAGCAGGCCGACGAGGACGGGGATGGAATCCCGGACGTGTATGCCGAGCCTGACTCCCGATAGCCTGACGTACCTGACCAGCCGGAGGTAGTCATGCCGCCCCAACCCAAGCCATCCCTGAAGGCCCTGCTCACCAAGGCCGCCGACGATGCCAAGAGGCTCGCCAATGCCCAGCTGGCGCTGGCCAAGACCGAGATCAGCGCCTCCGGCCAGCGATTCGGCACAGGCGCAGGCCTGGGCATCGCCACCCTCGGCATTGCCATCTTCGCGGTCTTGTTCCTGCTGGTGACCCTTGCCCTCGGCATCGCTGCCCTGGGCCTGCCGGAGTGGGCTGGCTTCCTCATCGTCGCGGTCCTGCTGATCATCGCCGGGACCATCACCGCGCTGGTGGCCCGCCAGCAGTTCGAGAAGGCCAGCGGCCCGAACCTGACGATGATCGAGTTCGAGAAGACCAAGGCGGCGCTCTCGGGGGCGGTGGCGCCGGAGATGACCCCGGACCCCGTCGTCATGCCCGTTACGTCGCCCCAGGAGTCCTAGCGCGTGACCCTGCCCGACCCCGACGCGGCGATCCGGGCGGCGGGTCCGTGGAGCCATCGCGATGTCTCCGCCAACGGGGCCCGGTTCCACATTGTCGAATCCGGCGACGGACCAGCCGTGCTCTTCCTGCACGGATTCCCGACCTTCTGGTGGACGTGGCGCAGCCAGATCGTCGCACTCGCCGACGCCGGCTACCGGGCAATCGCGATGGACCTGCGCGGGTACGGGGGGTCCGACCACCCGCCTGAGGGCTACGACCCCCGAACGCTGGCAGCGGACGTGGCCGGCGTCATCCGGTGCCTGGGCGAGGAGGACGCCGTCATCGTGGGCCATGGCTGGGGCGGACTCGGGGCGTGGTCCACGGCAGTCGTCGAGCCTGACACGGTGCGCGCGATCGTGCCCGTGTCGATGCCGCACCCACGGCAGCTGCGACGTGCGCTGATGCGAAACGGCCGCCAACGCGCCGCGCTGGGGTACGCCCTCGGCTTCCAGGTTCCCTTCGTTCCCGAACGCCGGCTCACGGCACGCGATGGGCAGCGCGTCGTCGACCTCATCCGCTCGTGGTGCGCGAGCGACGAATGGCTCGACGAGCAGACCGCTGACGTCTACCGGTCCGCCTTCCTGCGCTGGCCCACGGCCCACACCGCAATCGAGTATCACCGCTGGGCCGCTCGGTCCTCCGTGCGGCCGGACGGGCTCTCCTACATGTCGTTGATGGAAGCCCCCATCCAGCGGCGGGTGCTGCAGGTGCACGGCAAGGCCGACCCGATGACCCTTCCCGGCTCGGTCGACGGCAGCGATGCGTACGTCCGCGGCGACTACCGGCGGATCGACCTCGATGCGGGCCACTTCCCGCACGAGGAGTCGCCGGACGAGTTCACCGCGGCGCTCCTCGACTGGCTCCCGGGCGTGACGAGGGGATGACCGCGGAGCGGCCACGCGACCGGCTCGGCCGGCCGCTGCCCTCTGGCGGGGATCCCGCATTGGCCGTGCCGCCGGTGCTTCCGGGCGATGCGGACAACGACGATGCCGCCTGGCGGGCGGCCATGGGATACCTGTCCCATGGGCTGCCGTTCCATGCACACGAGGTCTTCGAGCTTCGGTGGCGGCTGGCCGAAGGAACGCAGCGCGACGCATGGCGCGCACTGGCGCAATGGGGTGCCGCGCTGACGCACGAGGCACGCGGCAACGGCGTCGGTGCGCAGCGGCTGGCCAGGCGGGCGATGGCGACGCTCGACGGGGCCGCCAGCCTGCCGCCATGCATCGACGAGGGCCTCGTCCGGCGTTCGTGCCTGCGTCTGGCCGAATGAGGAGGAGGATGGATGCCGTGCGCTCATCCGTGGGTCGCCTCGTCCTGACCGTCGCTGTTTCGGCAGCAGCGCTCGCCTGTGCCACGCTCCCTGCCCCCGCCACGGCCGCGACCCGCTACCCGGCGGTGTCAAGCAACACGGTCGTGGAGACCGAGATGGGCACGACACTGACGCTGGCGGTCGTGGGAATCTCCCGGGGCAGGCCGGTCACGGTGCGGTGGGGCGAAGGCCGCAAGGCCGTCCTGCGGAGCACGTGCTCCACGGCCCGGGCGGCCGCCAGGCCCCAGTCCTGCGCTGCCACCGGGACGCACACCTACGGCGATGCCGGCACCTTCGTGGTGACCGCGCGGGTACGCGCCACTGCCCCGTTCTTCACCACCCAGGTCACCAGCCCCGGGGCTGGCCCGGTCGCCGATCCGTCGGATTGGCAGCGCGAGATGCTGGGCGACGTCAACGCCCTGCGGGCGAAGGCCGGGGCGGATCCGGTGCGCCTGTGCGCGGCCTTGAACCGTTCCGCGCAGGCGTATGCCCAGCTCATGGGCGAACGCAACCACTTCGACCACCACGGGCCGGACGGCTCCACCCCCGGGGATCGCATGGAGGCGGCCGGCTACGACGGTGCCCGCGCCTGGGGCGAGAACATCGCTGCGGGGCAGGCCGACGTTGCCGAGGTCATGGCGGCGTGGCGCGACTCAGCCGGTCACTACACCAACATCGTCGAACCACGGTTCACTCATCTCGGCGTGGGCTTCGCCACCGTGGAAGGCAGCGAGTACGGCACCTACTGGGCGCAGAACTTCGGGGCCGGCGGCACCTGCTAGCGCCACCGCCTCCCGGGGCTACTTCGTGGCCAGCCCGCGCAGCAACGAGTCGACCATCGCCCCGAAGGTGCGCTCGGGGTCGGCGGCAAAGGTGATCCCGGCCAGTTCCAGCATGACGCCTCCATGCAGGCCGTTCCAGACCTGCTGGGCCACCTCGACCTGGTCGCCAGGCGCGAGCAGGCCGGCCTCCATGGCGTCGGCCACGCGGTCGGCCAGCTGGGTGAACGTCTGAGCAGCGGTGTCGAGCGACTCGGCGGACAGGTCCAGCTCCAGCATCTTCTGGAACATGAGCTGGTACAGGTGCGGGTGCGCGACCGCGAAGGAACGGTAGGCGCGGCAGCCCTTGCGCAGGCGGGCAAGCGCGTCGCGTCCGCGGCTGGCCGCGATCGTGGCATGCAGCTCGTCGAAGCCGTGCACGAAGAGCGCCTCGACGAGGCCCGGCTTCCCGCCGAAGCGCGAATACACGCCCATCGGTGCCACGCCGGCACGGGCGGCGACGGCCCGGACGGTGAGCCCGTCGGGGCCCTCCTCCTCCAGCAGCTCAAGCGCGGCCGCGACGAGGGAGTCCGTGACATCGGTGCTCGGGGTGCGGTGCCGGCCTTGCGCGCTCGTCATCTGTCTAGTATAACGTGCTACATATCTAGAACGTTGTTCTACAACGAGGAGCCAGCATGAACGAGACCACCCATCGCAGGAGGTGGGCGATCCTTGCCGTCTTGTGCCTCAGCCTGCTCATGGTCGTCATCGACAACACCATCGTGAATGTCGCCCTGCCGACCCTGAGCGAGGACCTCGACGCCTCGATCTCCGAGCTCCAGTGGGTGGTGGACGCCTACACGCTGGTCTTCGCCGCCCTGCTCCTGGCGTTCGGCCACTTCGGCGACAGGTTCGGCCGGAAGCTGGCCCTCCAGCTGGGGCTGGTCCTCTTCGCCGCCACCTCGCTGCTCGCCGCGTTCGCCACCACCTCTGGGCAGCTCATCGGTGCGCGTGCGCTCATGGGCGTCGGGGCCGCGTTCATCTTCCCGGCGACGCTGGCGATCCTCGTCACCGTGTTCACGGACAGGCGCGAACGGGCCACCGCGATCGGGATCTGGTCGGCATGCACGGGGCTTGCTGTCGCGCTGGGCCCGGTTACCGGCGGCTACCTGCTCGAGCACTTCTCCTGGGGCTCGATCTTCCTGGTCAACCTCCCGGTCGCGGCCATCGCCCTCGGCCTGGGCGCAGTCCTGGTGCCCACCTCGCGCGATCCTCAGAGCGGTCCGATGGACCACCTCGGGCTCGTGCTGTCGGCTGCCGGGGTCGGCCTGCTCGTGTGGGCGATCATCGAGGCCCCGCACCGCGGGTGGACCTCCGCTCCCATTGCCGTCGCCGGGACGACGGGGCTGGTGATGCTCGCGGCGTTCGCCGTGTGGGAGCGACGCAACGCGCACCCGCTGCTGGACGTCACGCTCTTCCGCAACCTGCGCTTCACGGCGGCCAGCCTGTCCGTCACGACGGCCTTCTTCGCGCTCTTCGGCTTCATATTCCTGATCACGCAGTACCTGCAGCTCGTCCAGGGCTACTCGCCGCTGGAGGCTGGGCTGCGCACGCTGCCGTTCGCTGTCGCGACTGGCGTCACGTCGCCGCTGGCGATGGTCGCCGTCCGCCGCTTCGGCACGAAGTCCGTCGTGGCAACGGGCCTCGCCGTGATGGCACTCGGCTTCGTCATGGCCTCGCGCGTGGACGTCGACACGCCGTACCTCGGCTTGACCGTCTCGAGCATGGTGACGATGGCGGTCGGCCTAGGGCTGACGACCGGGCCTGCGACCGAGTCGATCATGGGCGCGCTGCCGCCGGCCAAGGCCGGTGTCGGCTCCGCGGTCAACGACACCACCCGCGAGCTTGGCGGCACCCTCGGCGTCGCGGTCGTCGGCTCGGTGTTCGCGAGCGTGTACGGAGCGGCGGTGCTCGATGCCCTGGGCAACCTCGGACTGCCCGATGAGGTGCTCGCCACCGTGCAGGAGTCGGTCGCGGCCGGACTGGGCGTCGCCGGGACGCTGCCCGCTGACGTGGCCCCGGCAGTCGCCGCCGCTGCCCAGGCTGCGTTCGTCGACGGACTGTCGGCCGGCTCCCTCGTGGCGGCTGCGGTCGCGTTCGCCGGGGCCATCGTCGCCCTTGCCCTGCTGCCCGCCCGCGCCGCCCACCCCGCCGAGGCCCGGCCGACCGCCCTCGTCCCGAGCTAGTCGCGCAGGCGGCAGCTGCCGGTATCGACCGGGTCCGTCGCCGACCGGCCCGCTTCGACCGCGGGTGCCACCTGCGCCGCGGTCAGGACGTAGCCGACGTCGGGCTCCTCCTCGTCGGAGCCGAACACCACGCCGAGGGCCCGACCGGACGGGTCGAGGAGCGGGCCGCCGGAGTTGCCCGGCCGCACGAGTCCACGAACGATGTAGACCTCGCGGTCGACCCCGGCGTTGCCGTAGATGTCGTCGCCCCGTGCCGTGACGGTCGTGCGCACCCGGGCTGGCTCGACCGCGTAGGGGCCGCCTCCGGGGAAGCCGGCGATGACCGCCGAGTCGCCTGTCTGGGCGGACTCGAGTGCGAAGGGGATCGCCGCGGCATCAAGCCTCGGCACATCGAGGATCGCGATGTCGACGTCGGCATCGAAGTACACGACCGTCGCGGGCAGCGCTGGGCTGTCGAGGCGGACCCGGACGACCGGCTCAGGAACCCCCGCCACGACGTGCGCGTTCGTGATGACGCGGTGGGCAGACACCACGAAGCCCGACCCGGTGACCCCGTCGCGGCACTCAGGGGTGTCGCCGCTGACCCGCACGACCGAACCTCGCACGGCCTGGATGGCACCGGACTCGGTGTCGGAGTCCGGCGGCGGCACGTCCGGCCCGGTCACCTGCGCGAAGCCGGAGAAGATGCGGGGCACGTCCGAGGACCCGACCAGGTCGCGCAGGCTGCCGAAGGCATTGCGCACCGGAGGCGGGACGACCGAGTCGAGTGCGACGAGGACGCGAGAGGCGGTCAACTGCTGGGACACGGGCGAGGACGGGAGATAGGCGACCGCGCTCACCACGATCCACGTGACGACCGCGAGGGCGAGGACGTTGAGGACGGCGCCGCCAGCGTTGTCGACGACGCGGACCGGCTTCCAGGTCATGGTGCCGCGGACCATCCGCCCCACGATCGACGCGAGCACCTGGCCCGCGATGGCCATCAGGAGCACTCCGCCGGCGACGATCAGGGCGCGGGCGAGGTCGGGCAGCCCGGTCGCCGCGACGATCGGCGGGAGGATGAATGCCCCGATGATGCCGCCACCGAGGAACCCGGCGAACGAGAGCGCGCCCGAGACGAAGCCGCGCTGCCACCCGGCGATCGCGAAGACGATCAGGGCGCCGATGAGGATCCAGTCGACGAGGTTCACGGCTCGAGCAGCTCCTCGGGCAGCGCGATCATGCGGGTCTCGTCCCACGGCACGGCCCAGCCCAGCCGGTCCAGGAGCCCAGCGATCAGCCCGGCGGTGAACCCCCACACGACCAGGTCGGCCACGGTGAACCCCGCACCGATATAGCCGGACGGGTGCAGCACCCGGCACCGGTTTGCCGGGTCGATCAGCTCGGCGAAGGGCACCCGGTGGACGCTCTCCACCTCGGCCGGGTCCTGCGCCCGGACCGGCGACGGCTCCCGCCACCAGCCGAGCACGGGCGTAACGACGAAGCCGGTGACGGGGACCCAGAGGTCCGGAAGTGCCCCGAACACGAGCACGCCGGCCGGATCCAGGCCGGTCTCCTCCTGTGCCTCGCGCAAAGCGGCGGCCGACGCATCCTCGTCGGCCTCATCGACGGCACCCCCGGGAAACGCCGGCTGCCCGGCATGGCTGCGCATCGTGCTCGACCGCTGGATCAGGAGGAGGTCCGGACCGGCCTCGGATTCCCCGAAGAGGATCAGGACGGCCGAGTGCCGGCCCTCGCCATGGGGAGGGATGAAGCGAGTCAGGTCCTCGGCCCGGGTCGTGGCGAGCATGCCCGACAGCCCGGCCAGCCAGTCCGGCAACTGAGCCTGCGCCTTGATGTCGACGGAGCCCATCCGCCGCCACTCCGTCATCAGCCGCGTCCGGAGTCGCGGACCAGTCGGAACGCCTCGGCCGGGTCGGTCGGGCCCTCGCCGAAGGACGGGCACCACCGGGCGACCGGGCAGGCACCGCACGCCGGGCGGCGGGCATGGCAGCGCCGCCGGCCGTGCCAGATGACCAGCTGTGACATCCGGGTCCAGTCCTTGCGGGCGAACAGGCCCTGCAGTTCTGCCTCGACCTTCTCCGGGTCCTCGTGCTCGGTCCAGCCGAGCCGGCGGGCCAGCCGGCCGAGGTGGGTGTCGACCGTGATGCCGGGGATGCCGAACGCCTCGCCGAGCACGACGTTGGCGGTCTTGCGGCCGACGCCGGGCAGGGTGACCAGGTCCTTCAGCCGGGCCGGCACCTCGCCGCCGAACCGGGCGCACAGATGCTGTCCGATCGCGACCAGCGTGCGGGCCTTCTGCCGGAAGAACCCGGTCGGCGCGATCAGTTGCTCCACCTCAAGCAGGTCAGCAGACGCATAGTCCGCAGCCGTTGGGTAGCGCGTGAAGAGGGCCGGGGTCACCGAATTGACCCGCTGGTCTGTGCACTGGGCGCTCAGGACGGTGGCGACCAGGAGCTCGAGGGGGGTGGTGAAGTCGAGTTCGCAGTGCACATCGGGGTAGGTATCCGTGAGCACGCCCAGCACCTTGCGGGCACGCCGGCGGCGCGTCGCCAGGTCGACGGTGGGCGCTTCGGGCATGCGGCAACTGTATGCGGGACGTCCCATGCTCCCGGCGAGCCGGCGACCGACACCCCACTAGGATTGCGGCACTTCGGGAGGGGGCACAGCATGGACGACGTCTTCATGCAGGCACCGCTGTTCGCTGCCCTCGATCCCGAGGACGCGGCGGCCCTGCGAGCCTCGCTGCGCGAGACATTGGTGCCCCGGGGCGAGGCCCTGTTCAACGAGGGCGAGCCGGGCGACCGGATGTACATCATCATCGACGGCAAGGTGAAGCTGGGCCAGACGTCGGCCGACGGCCGCGAGACCCTGCTCGGGGTACTCGGGCCCGGCGAGAACTTCGGCGAACTGAGCCTGTTCGACCCGGGATTGCGCACGTCCACGGCCACGGCCCTCACCGATGCGGTCGTGCTCGGGATCGGCAACGAGCAGCTCCGCCCTTGGCTGGCGGGACGGCCCGAGATCGCGGCAGCGCTGCTCCAGGCACTGGCCCGGCGGCTGCGCCGCACGAACGAGGCCATGGCCGACCTGGTCTTCTCCGACGTCCCGGGCCGGGTCGCGAAGGCCCTCATGGACCTCGGCGAGAAGTTCGGCACGGTCACGCCCGAGGGGCTCATGGTCACCCATGACATGACGCAGGAGGAGCTGGCCCAGCTCGTCGGCGCTTCCCGCGAGACGGTCAACAAGGCGCTCGCCGACTTCGCCCAGCGCGGCTGGATCCGGCTGGAGACCCGGCAGGTGCTGATCCTGGACGTCGAGCGACTGGGCCGCCGAGCCCGCTAGCGAGGAGTGAGCGCAGCTAGCCCCGTTGAAGGCCCAGGTACTCCAGCTGCGCACGCACGTTCATCTCCGCGGCCGGCCAGACCTCGCGGGGCACATCGGCATACACGGTCGCCACGATGGACGCCGGATCGGTGACCCCCCGGGCCACGACATCGGCGACCTCGGCCAGCCGGGCCAGGCGATGGTCCAGGTACGCATCGATAGCGCCCATCGGGTCCGCCAGGACGGGGCCGTGACCCGGCAGCAGGCGGTCGATGCTGCCCGCGTCATGGGCACCGCTGTCGAGTCGATCGCGCAGCCTCCGCAGGCTGGCGAGGTAGTCGCCAAGATGGCCGTCGGGCCAGGCGACGAGCGATGTCCCCCGCCCCAGGACGGTGTCGCCGGTGAGCAGGCTGCCGTCGTGCGGGAGCACCAGGCACACGCTGTCGCTGGTGTGGCCCGGGGTTCCGACGACGTCGATGCGCCAGTCACCCATGTCGATGACGTCGCCGTCGGCCAGGCCCTCGTCGCCGAGCCGGTGCTGCGGATCCCACGCACGCACCGGGGCACCTACCTCCCGAGCGAGCCTCCCGGCCCCCTCGGCGTGGTCATGATGCCCGTGCGTGAGCAAGATCAGGGCAACCCCGCCGCGCTCCTCGGCCGTCGCGCGCACCGAGGCGAGGTGGCCGGGGTGGTCCGGCCCCGGATCGACGATGACGACGGCGCCCGAGCCGGGCGGGCCGAGCAGCCAGGTATTGGTGCCGTCGAGGGTCCACGGCGACGGGTTGGGCGCGAGGACGCACCGCGCCGACGCCGTGACCTCTCCGCCGGCCCAACGGTCGACGGAGCCCTGGAGCGGCAGGACGTGCCCGCTCATAGCAGGTGCGCGGGGAAGGACAGTCCGTCCGTCTCACGCGTGTGCGGAGCCTGGACGTCGTCGACGATCACCTCGCCCGTGCGGTCATGGACCAGCGCCCAGCGCACGGTGCCGTCCTCGTCAACGATCCGCTTGGGCAGCAGCGGCACCACTGGGCGCCGTGCGCCGTCTGCCAGCGCCTCGCTCGTGGTCGCAAATCCGGACAGGTACTTCAGTGTCGCCTCGGTCGGCGGCAGCATGGCCACCGTGCCTTCACGCCTCCCCGCCAGAGCGTCGCGCGGCGAGATCCAGAAGGCCGCCTCCGCCTCCGTGGTCCGCAGGTCCGCGTCCTGGCCAGGCGGCACGGCAGCCATGAAGAACCTCACGTCGTAGCGCTTGCTCTCGACGTCCGGGGTGACCCAGTGATCGGCCACCGGTAGGGCGGCCGGGTCGACGAGGAAGCCTCCGCTGCCGGTGATGGCCGGCAGCGTGATCCCGGTCTCCTCCAGCACCTCGCGGACCGCGCACGAATAGAGCGCCCGCAATCCCGCGACATCGGTGCTGGCCCGTTCGGCGAGGGCGGCGACGGCGCTGTCGGGCACCGTGAAGTCGACCTGAGCGTCGAAGTCCGCTGCGTCGACGCGGCCCCCGGGGAACACGTGCATGCGCGGCGCGAAGGCCATGGTGGTTGCCCGGCGCAGCAGGAAGGTCTCCATCCCGCCGTCCCCGTCACGCAGCAGGATGACGGTCGCTGCCGCACGAGGTGCCACCTACGGTGCCACCTCGACGATGAGCTCCACCTCAACGGGCGCGTCCAGCGGCAGGACGGCCACGCCGACGGCGGACCGGGCGTGGGCACCGGCCTCGCCGAACGCCTCCAGCAGAAGGTTGCTTGCCCCGTTGACGACCCCGGGCTGACCGGTGAAGCCCGGTGCACTGGCCACGAAGCCGACCACCTTGACCACGCGGACGACCGACTCCAGCGGGACGACCGACTTGATGGCGGCGATGGCGTTGAGTGCGCAGATGGCAGCCAGCTCGGTGGCCCGCTCGGGCGTGACGTCGGCGCCGACCTTGCCGGTGGCCTCGAGCTTGCCGTCGACGAAGGGCAGCTGGCCGGACGTGTAGACGTAGTGGCCGCTGACGACGGCGGGCACGTACGCGGCGACCGGCGGAACGACCTCGTGGACCGTCAGCCCCAGGGCGGCCAGCCGCTCCTCGACCGTTGCCATGTCAGCCGTTGTCCCGTGGGCGCTTGAGGTAGGCGACCAGGTTGTCCGAGTTCGGCCCGGGCACGACCTGGACGAGCTCCCAGCCGTCCTGCCCCCACGTGTCGAGGATCTGCTTGGTGGCATGCACCAGCAGCGGGACGGTCACGTACTCCCATGTCGTCATGGCCCGACCCTAGCCCGTCCTGCCACCTGGTCCGAGCCGGATTAGGCTCGACTGGTGGCCCCCTCCCCCGCTCCGGCTCAGGCCGGCCATGCGGGCGTGACCGCCGCGAGTCGGTGGGCCGGCGTCGACCTCCACGTGGTGTCCGGGAAGGGCGGTACCGGCAAGACCACCGTCGCGGCGGCCCTTGCCCTGGCACTCGCCCGGGACGGCCGGCGCACCCTGCTGCTCGAGGTCGAGGGACGTCAGGGAATCGCCCAGCTCTTCGACACCCCGCCCCTGCCCTACGAGGAGCGCAAGGTCGCCGTCGCGCCCGGCGGCGGCGAAGTGTGGGCGCTGGCCGTCGACCCGCAGGAGGCCCTGCTCGACTACCTCGAGTCCTTCTACAACATGCGCCGCGCCGGTTCGGCCCTGCGGCGCATGGGAGCCATCGACTTCGTCACGACGATCGCGCCCGGGCTGCGCGACGTGCTGCTGACCGGCAAGGCAGTCGAGGTCGTGCGGCGCAAGGAGAAGAAGGGGTCGGACGTCTACGACGCGGTCGTCATCGATGCGCCGCCGACGGGTCGCATCGCCAAGTTCCTCAACGTCAACTCCGAGGTGTCCGGGCTGGCCAAGGCCGGGCCCATCCACAAGCACGCGGACCTCGTCATGGGCGTCATCGCATCGCCCCGGACGGCCGTGCACCTGGTGACCCTGCTCGAGGAGATGCCCGTCCAGGAGACCATCGACGGCTTCGCCGAGCTGGCAGCCAACGGCCTGCCGGTCGGAGCAGTGTTCGTCAACATGACGCGGCCGCCGCTGCTGACCGACGCCCAGTTGCTCATGGCCGAGCACGACACGCTGCCGCGGGAAGGGATTCGCGCCAGCCTGGCCCAATGCGGTCTGGCCGCCCATGAGACGGAGATCCTTCCCGCGCTCCTCGCCGAGGCCGCCGACCATGCCCAGCGCGTCGCGCTGGAGCGCCGCGAGATGCAGCGGATCGAGGCGCTCGGGCTGCCGACCTTCGTGCTGCCAATGCTGCCCGGCGGTGTCGACCTCGGTGGCCTCTACGAGCTGGCCGACCTGCTCAACGAGGCGGACACGCCGTGACCCGCACGACGTTCGCGCAGGCGCCGAGCCTGGAGATCGACGACATCCTCGCCGACGAGGACCTGCACGTCATCGTGTGCACAGGCGCCGGCGGAGTGGGAAAGACGACCACGGCAGCCGCACTGGCGCTGCGAGCCGCCGAGCAGGGCCGCAACGTGTGCGTCCTGACGATCGATCCGGCGAAGCGGCTCGCGCAGGCCATGGGGCTGTCGTCGCTCGACAACGTGCCACGCCAGGTTCCCGGGGTCAGCGCACCCGATGGGTCGGGGGCGCTCTTCGCGATGATGCTGGACATGAAGCGCACCTTCGACGAGGTGGTGGAGGGTCACGCGGACCCGGCCCGGGCGCAGCAGATCCTCGCCAACCCCTTCTACCAGACGCTCTCGTCGTCGTTCGCCGGCACGCAGGAGTACATGGCGATGGAGAAGCTCGGGCAGTTGCGGGTCCGCGCGGAGGCCGAGGGCACGTGGGACCTCATCATCGTCGATACCCCCCCGTCGCGAAGTGCGCTGGACTTCCTCGACGCGCCGGCCCGTCTTGGTTCCTTCCTGGACGGCCGCTTCATCCGGATCCTCACGGCGCCGGCGCGCGGCGCGGGCAAGGGCATCGGGCGCATCGCGGCCATGGGCTTCGGCCTGTTCACCAGCGTCCTGAGCAAGATCCTCGGCGCCCAGGTGCTCGTTGATGTCGGCTCGTTCGTCGCGGCCATCGACACGACCTTCGGCGGCTTCCGCGAGCGTGCCGACGAGACCTATGCCCTCCTGAAGGATTCGGGCACGTCCTTCGTCGTGATCGCCGCACCCGAACGCGATGCCCTGCGCGAGGCCGCCTACTTCGTCGAGCGCTTGCGCGCCGACGGCATGCCGCTGGCCGGGCTGGTCCTCAACCGGGTGCAGAGGCTCGACGACCCCGACCTCAGCGGCCAGCAGGCCGCCGCCGGCAGCCAGACCCTCACCGAACTCGCCGGCGCGTCGACGTCGGCCGAGGCCGAGAGCCAACGACTCACCGCCGCCCTCCTGGCGCTGCATGCCCAGCGAACCGACGTCGCCGCCCGGCAACGGCATCTGGCCGATCGGTTCACGGCGGCGCACCCGGGGGTCGCGGTGAGTTCCGTTCCGGCACTCGCGGAGGACGTGCACGACCTCGACGGGCTCCGCGAGATCGGGAACCTGCTGGCGCTGGGCCGGTAGCCGGACGGCTAGCTGGCCCGCTCGGAGGTGCCGGTCAGGATGCGCTGGCGATCGTACTCGTCGTGAGCGGTCTGCAGGAGGTGCTGCCACGAGGTGACGTTGGGCCGGCGCCGCAGCAGGGCCCGGCGCTCCCGCTCGGTCATGCCGCCCCAGACCCCGAACTCGACCCGGTTGTCCAGCGCATCAGCGAGGCACTCGGTGCGCACGGTGCAGGCGACGCAGATGGCCTTGGCTCGGTTCTGGGCTGCCCCCTGCACGAACAGTGAGTCCGGGTCGGTGGTTCGACAGGCGGCCTGGCTGGCCCATTCGGAGTCCAATGACATGTGTATGTGCACCCCTCATCTGCTCATGTGTCGGCGGACGTTACGCCTGCGGCGTGTGTGACAGAAAGGCTACAACTAACTAGCCCATTCGAGCCATATACCGTTCCGGCGCGCGCGATGCCTTCTCGCGGAACCCGGCGGCTTACCCTGAACGTCTGATGAGCATGAGTGCGCCCCCCGGGCATCGTCCCGGGCCGATCGCCATCCTGGTCCGGATCGCCGGGATGGCTGTCGCTGCCGTGCTCGCCGGCGTTCTCGTCGCCCTCATGCTTACCCCCTTCGTGGGGGCCTTCGGGACCGTGACGCGCGACATCGTCCAGAGCTTCGAGAGCCTGCCGGACGACCTCAGCACCCCGCCACTCCCGCAGCGCTCCTTGATCCTGGCCTCGGACGGCTCCGTCCTCGCCACGCTGTACTACCAGAACCGGGTCGAGGTGCCGCTGACCAGCATCTCCCCGCTGATGCGGCAGGCCACCGTGGCTATCGAGGACTCCCGCTTCCTGGACCACAACGGTGTCGACCTGCGCGGCGTCCTTCGCTCGATCGTGTCCAACGTGGATGCCGGCGGGATCGAGCAGGGCAGCTCGACGCTGACGATGCAGTACGTCAAGAACGTCCTCGTCAACCAGGCGACGAGCGCCGACGAACTCGACGCCGCCCGCGGCGACAGCGCGACTCGCAAACTCCGAGAGATCCGCTACGCCCTTGGCCTGGAGAAGATCTTCACCAAGGAGCAGATCCTCGAGCGATACCTGAACATCGCCTACTTCGGCGCAGGCGCGTATGGCGTCGAGGCCGCCGCGCGCCGCTACTTCTCCAAGTCCGCGGCCGATCTCACCCTGCCTGAGGCCGCGACCCTGGCCGGCATCGTCCAGCGCCCGACGGCCTACGACCCGCTGCGCAACCCGGAGCTGAGCACCACCCGGCGCAACATCGTGATCAAGCGCATGGCCGACCTCGGCTTCGTGACCCCCCAGGAGGCCGACCGCGCTTCGCTGCTGCCCATGGGGCAGGTCCTCAACCCCACACTGGCCACCAACGGCTGCACCTCCTCCTATGCCCCGTTCTTCTGCGACTACGTCGTCCAGACCATCCGGTCCGAGGCGGCGTTCGGCGCCACACCGGACGAGCGCGAGGCCTTCCTGCGCCGAGGTGGCTACACGATCCGCACAACCCTTGACCCCAAGGCCCAGCAGGCGGCGTTCGAGACCGTCACCAGCTATATCCCCACCAACGATGCAAGCCGTCGCGCTGCCGCGATCTCAATGGTGCAGCCGGGCACCGGCAACGTCATCGCGATGACGCAGAACCGCGAATGGGGCACGTCCGGGCGCGGCAAGACGACGTACAACTACAACGTGGGCCGCGACAAGGGCGGCACCATCGGCATGCAGGCGGGGTCGATCTTCAAGATCTTCACGCTGGCTGCCGCCTTCGAGGCGGGAGTGAGCCCGTACGAATACGTCTCCGCGTACAGCCCCAAGACCTTCGAGGGCTTCACCAACTGCACCACCGGGGAGAAGTTCGAGCCGGTCACGGTCCGCAACTCCACGACGTCCGGCACGCTGAACATGGCCCAGGCGACGGCCTACTCGACGAACACCTACTTCATGACGATCGAGGAGCGGGTGGGGCTGTGCCGGCCCGCGGAGATCGCCGAGTCGATGGGCGTCACGCTCGGCAACGGCGACCCCCTGCTGCGGGTGCCCTCGTTCACCCTCGGCACCATGGAGGTCACGCCCCTCATGATGGCCAATGCGTACGCCACGTTCGCTGCGCATGGCATCTACTGCAAGCCCGTCGTCATCCTGGACATCCGCGACCGGGACGGCAACGCTCTTCCGGTCCCGAGCGGGGACTGCAAGCGCGTGATCAAGCGCGAGGTCGCCGACAACGTGACCTACATGCTCAACGGCGTGGTCAACGGCGGCATCTCCGGTCGCACCGGCCAGGCCATGGCACTGGAGAAGCGCCAGGTTGCCGGCAAGACCGGGACGACGAACGACTCGGCCGCCGTCTGGTTCGCCGGCTACACCCCGCAGCTCGCCGCCGCCGTCTGGGTCGGCGACCCGCGCGGCGGGTACGCGTACCCCATGAAGGCCGTGACCATCAAGGGCACGTACTACTCCCAGGTGTTCGGCGGCACCATCCCCGGGCCGATCTGGCGCGACGCCATGGAAGCGGCCCTCATCGGGACGGAGCCCGAGGACTTCGAGATCCGCAGCAGCTACGGCTGGTCCACGAGCGGCCCAAACGACTACGTGTACGTGCCACCGCCGCCCTCCGACGATCCGGCCCCAGCGGACCCAGCCGACCCGCCCACCTTCGACAACTCGGAGCCGACCGAGCCGCCCGCCGAGCCGTCGGCAGAGCCGGCCCCGCCCGAGCCTGCACCGGTTGATCCCGGGGCGAGCACCCCGGCGTCGGGCTGACCGACTACATCCCCAGCGCGGACTTGACCAGCGCGGCCACGGCGCCACCGTCGGCCCGGCCCTTGACCTGCGGCTGGACCAGCTTCATCACCGCTCCCATCGCCTGGCCCCCGGTCGCGCCCGATGCCGCGACCTGCGCCACAGCGTCAGCGACCACGGCCTGCACCTCGGCCTCGGACAGCGGTTGAGGCAGGTACCTGCCCAGCACGCCGAGCTCGGCCCGCTCGCGGTCGGCCAGCTCGGGGCGCGCGGCAGCGTCATAGGCCTCGGCCGACTCGCGGCGCTTCTTCGCCTCGCGGCCAAGGACGGTCAGGACGTCGTCGTCGCTCAGCTCACGCTGCTCCTTCCCGGCGACCTCCTCGTTGGTGATCGCGGTCAGCGCCATGCGGATCGTCGCGGACGTGAGCTCGTCGCGGGCCTTGATCGCAGTGGTCAGGTCGGCCTGCAGCTGCTGCTTGAGCGGACTCATCTACTCGCCTCTCGTCATTCGTGCGACCATGGTCGCATGCGCCGTTCGACCGCCGCCGTGCTCGGCACCCTTGCCGCGGGTGCCGCCGGACTGGCGTATGCCCGGTGGGAGGCGCAGCATTACACGCTGCGAAGGGCCACTGCGGCCGTCCTGCCGGCGGGCCAGCCCGACCTGCGCCTGCTGCACCTTTCCGATATGCACCTAGTCCCGGGCCAGTCGAAGAAGCAGGCATGGATCGGGTCGCTGCGCGACCTGCGTCCCGACCTCGTGATCGTGACGGGCGACTTCATGTCGCACGTGGACGCCGTGCCGCACGTCCTCGACGCCCTCGATCCCCTGTTCGACCTGCCGGGCGCGTTCGTGCTCGGCAGCAACGACTATTACGCGCCCATGGCGATCAACCCAGCGCGATACCTCGCTGGCCCCTCCCAGCTCGAGCCGAGCCGCCGGGAGATGCTGCCGTGGGGCGACCTCGTCGACGCGCTGACCACCAGCGGATGGCTCGACCTCAGCAACGCGCGCGCCACCATGAAGGTGGACGGGCGCGAGGTCGACGTCCGCGGGGTCGATGACCCGCACATCAGCCGAGACCGGTATGCGGAGGTCGCCGGCCCGTTCGAGCCAGAGGCCGACCTGTGCCTGGGCGTCACCCATGCCCCGTACCTCCGCGTCCTCGACGGCATGGCAGATGACGGCGCCGACCTCATCCTGGCCGGGCACACGCATGGTGGGCAGTTGTGCCTCCCGGGGGTGGGCGCCCTCGTCACCAACTGCGACATCGACCGCAAGCGGGCCAAGGGCCTGTCCAGCCACCGAGAGTCCGCCCTGCACGTGTCCGCCGGCCTGGGCACCTCGCCCTACGCGCCGGTGCGCTTCGCCTGTCCCCCCGAGGCGACGCTGCTGACCCTCACACCGTGAGCACCACGCGTCCCTTCGCGGCACCGGTCGTCAGGTGGTCCATGGCTGCCACGGCCTGATCGAGCGGGAAGGTCCGGTCATCGACCACGGGACGGATCCGGTGGGCCGCCAGCAGATCGGTGATGGTGGCGAGGTTTTCCTCGCGCGGCGGTCCCGACCGGATCCCCGGAAGCTGCTTGACGACGGGCGAGATCGCGAGCAGCGGAAGCATCCGGGTGAGGCTGCCCAGCACGCGGTGACGCGACCGCCCGTACTGGTCGTGGCCGATCAGTACGAACGTGCCGTCGGGTTCGAGAGCGCGACGCACCTGCCGGAACGGCGCCTGCGACACGATGTCGAACACGATGTCGTACCGGATGCCCGCCTGCGTGAAGTCCTGCTGGGTGTAGTCGACGACCTCGTCGGCGCCGAGGTCACGGAGCAGGTCCAGCTTCGCCGGACCGTCGACGGCCGTCACGTGCGCGCCGAAGGCCGTGGCGAGCTGGACCGCCCAGACCCCGACCGAACCACCGGCGCCGTTCACCAGCACCCGTTGCCCCGCCTGCACGCGGCCCTCGTCGCGCAGGTTCGTGAGGGCGATGAGAGCGGCGGTCGGGACGGCCGCCGCCTCCACAAACGACAGGTGGTCGGGGATCGCCGCGAGCAGGGTCTCGTCGACCGCGGCGAACTCAGCGAACGTACCGGCGTTGGCCCACAGGTTCACGCCCCGGGTGACCTCGCCGTACACGCGATCCCCCGGCCTGAACCGGGTCGCACCGTCGCCGACAGCGACCACCTCACCCGCGAGGTCCGTGCCGGGGATTCCCAGCCTCGGGCGACGCAGACCCGACCCGAACAGGCGGAAGGCATAAGGGATCCCGTGGACGGCGTGCCAGACGTCGGCGTGCACGGATGTGGCGTGCACCCGCACGAGCACCTGACCGGGGCCGGCGACCGGCTCCGGGATGTCCCTGAGCTCGAGCACGTCGGCATGCGGGCCGTAGCGCTCCTGGACGATCGCCCGCATTGCTGGCTCCTTCCCCGTTCGCCCGGGCGCTCGTCAGGCCCGGAAGAGCGCCGAATAGGCGTTCAGGGCAGGCTGCCCGCCGAGATGCGCGTACAGGACGTTGCTGTCTTTCGGTATGTCGCCGCTGGCGACGAGGTCGACCAGCGCGGCCATCGACTTCCCCTCGTAAACGGGGTCGATGATCATGCCCTCGAGGCTCCCGCTGAGCCTGATCGCATCAAGGGTGGACTGCACGGGGATCCCGTAGTAATCCCCCGCCCACCCCTCCAGCACCGTGATCTCGTCGTCGCGGAGGTCGCGGCCGAGGCCGATGAGCTCGGCGGTGTTCCGGGCGATGCGGGCCACCTGCGCAGTCGTGGCCTCGAGCCTGGCGGAGGCGTCGATCCCGAGCACCCGGCGCGGCCGATCCTGCCCCGCGAACCCCGCGATCATCCCGGCCTGCGTGGACCCGGTGACGCTGCAGACGACGATGGTGTCGAAGAAGATGCCCATCTCCCGCTCCTGCTGGGCGACCTCGTATGCCCAGTTCGCGAAGCCCAGGCCGCCGAGGCGGTGGTCGGATGCTCCGGCCGGGATCGCGTAAGGGGTGCCACCACGCTCCTTGACGTCGGCGAGGGCCTGCTCCCATGAGTCCCGGAAGCCGATGTCGAAGCCGGCCGGGTCCAGCCGCACCTCCGCGCCCATGATGCGCGACAGCAGGATGTTGCCGACGCGGTCGTTCACGGAGTCGGGCCAGTCGACCCACGCCTCCTGCACCAGCACGGCCTTCAGGCCGAGCTTGGCGGCGACCGCTGCCACCTGCCGGGTGTGGTTGGACTGGACCCCGCCGATCGACACGAGGGTGTCGGCCCCCTGCGCGAGGGCGTCGGGCACGAGGTACTCCAGCTTGCGGGTCTTGTTGCCGCCGAAGGCAAGCCCGCTGTTGACGTCCTCCCGCTTGGCCCACACCTGGGCGCCGCCGAGGTGCTCGGTCAGCCGCGGCAGCGGGTGGACCGGGCTGGGCCCGAACATGAGCGGATAGCGGGGAAAGTCCTCCAGTCCCATGGCAGTCCTTCCATTCGGGGCCACGTGCGGACCCTAGCCCCGACTCGGTTAGACTCGCCGACGGCCTGCGGGGTGTGGCGCAGCTTGGTAGCGCGCTTCGTTCGGGACGAAGAGGCCGTGGGTTCAAATCCCGCCACCCCGACGAGGAGGATGGAGTGAAAGCGCTCGCGCTTTCACTCCATCCGACGAGGAAGGGGTCGTAGGCGCGCAGCGCCGACCACCCCGACGAGGTCGAAGGATCACCCCGACGAGGAGGCAGGAGCCCCGTGGACGATCGTCGCCCCAGGAAGGCCGACCTCGGCCCGGTGACGGCGGAGTACGTGCGGGCGATGGGCTGGCGATCGGTCAACCTGCACACCCATATCTCGCTGGTCAACCGGTACGCCTACGTCGAGGTCCCGAAGGCCGGCTGCGGGACGATGAAGGCCACCCTCGGCGGCATGGAAGCCGCCCGCATGGGACCGGCGATGGCCGAGCGGGTCCAGGCCGCCCCGCACAACCGGCTCGCGGCCACCCCCTTCGTCAAGCCCTTCCAGTTGCCGCCTTCAATGCTGGAGGAGGTGCTCACCTCGCCCGGATTCCGCCGGTTCACCGTGGTCCGGGAGCCAGCCTCGAGGCTGCTGTCGGGCTACTTGGAGAAGATCGGCCAGGGCCTCAAGCAGAGCACGGCGATCGTCGACGACTGGAAGGCGGCCACCGGCGAGGAGGTCGAGCCGCAGGACATCACGCTCCCGCAGTTCATCGAGATCGTCGCCGCGCAGCCATCACGTGACCAGGACCCACACTGGCGTCGGCAAGCTGACCACCTCGGCCTGGGCATCGTGGCGTACGACGCCGTCGTCCACCTCGAGGACCTCGACTCCTCGTGGGCGCTCATCGGGGAGCTGACGTCGACGCCGGACCTGCTCGAGCAGTTCTTCTGCCGCAACTCCACCGGCGCTCGGGCTCGGATGGCCGAGTACTACACGCCCGACCTGCTCGCCCGCGTCGCGGCGATGTACGAGCGCGACTACGCCGACCTGGGCTACGCGCAACCAGTCCGCTAGGCAGGGCCTAGGGACCGGCCGTCAGAGGCGGGCGGCCAGCAGCTCGGCGATCTGCACGGCGTTCAGCGCGGCACCCTTGCGCAGGTTGTCGTTGCTGACGAACAGCGCCAGGCCGCGCCCACCCGGGACACCCGGGTCCGTCCGGATGCGCCCGACGAACGAGGGATCCGCGCCGGCCGCCTGCAGCGGCGTGGGCACGTCGGAGAGCTCGACGCCGGGCGCGGCGGCCAGCAGCTCGGTGGCCCGCTCGACGGACAGCGGCCGGGCGAACTCCGCGTTGATCGACAACGAATGCCCAGTGAAGACGGGCACGCGTACGCAGGTACCCGACACGAGCAGGTCCGGGATGCCGAGGATCTTGCGGCTCTCGTTGCGGAGCTTCTGCTCCTCGTCGGTCTCGAAGGACCCGTCCTCGACGATGCTGCCGGCAAGCGGCACGACGTCGAACGCGATGGTCCGCACGTACTTCTTCGGGGCCGGGAAGTCGACCGCGGAACCATCGTGGGTGAGCGAGGCGACGTCCTGGTCCATCACGGCCCGCACCTGCGTGTCGAGTTCCTCCACGCCGGCCAGGCCACTGCCCGAGACAGCCTGGTAAGTGCTCACGACGAGGCGGACCAGCCCCGCCTCCTCATGCAGCGGCCGCAGGACCGGCATGGCGGCCATGGTCGTGCAGTTCGGGTTGGCGATGATGCCCTTGCGGGCATCGGCCATCGCCTGCGGGTTGACCTCGCTGACGATCAGCGGGACGTCAGGGTCCATGCGCCAGGCGGACGAGTTGTCGATGACCACGGCGCCAGCAGCCGCGTACACCGGGGCCAGCGCCTTCGAGGTCGACCCGCCGGCGGAGAAGAGCGCGATGTCGATGCCGGACAGGTCCGCCTCGGCTGCGTCCTCGACGAGCACATCCGTGCCCCGCCACGGCAGCGTGCTGCCGGCCGAGCGGGCGGAGGCGAGGAAGCGCACGCGCTCCAGCGGGAAGTCCCGCTCGTCGAGCAGGCGGCGCATCACGGTGCCGACCTGGCCGGTGGCTCCGACGACGGCGACGGTTGGCTTCATCGGCCCGTCCCGCCATACACGACGGCCTCTCCGTCGGCGTCGAGCCCGAACGCGCTGTGCAGGGCCTGAACCGCCCGGGTGGCGTCGTCGACCCGGGTCACCACGGATATCCGGATCTCGGACGTCGAGATCATCTCGACGTTGATGCTCGCGTCAGCCAAGGCCTCGAAGAAGGTCGCGGAGACGCCCGGGTGCGAGCGCATCCCGGCCCCGACGAGCGACACCTTCGCGACCTGGTCGTCGACCAGCAGCGCCTCGAAGCCGATCGCCTCGCGCTGGCCGTCGAGGGCCTTCATGGCGGTCTGCGCAGAGCCCTGCGGGCAGGTGAACGTGACATCGGTGCGACCAGTCGATGCAGCCGAGATGTTCTGCACGATCATGTCGACGTTGATGCCGGCCACGGCGAGCGCCTTGAAGATGGCCGCGGCCTCGCCGGGCTTGTCGGGAACGCCGACCACCGTGATCTTGGCGTCGTTCACGTCGGCGGCGACGCCGGAGATGATCGGTTGCTCCATTGCTCTTCCTTCGGCGATTGCGTCTTCGATGGCTTCGGGCGACAGCACCATCGTTCCCTCGCGCTGCGAGAACGACGAGCGGACATGGATGGGCACGTCGAAGCGACGCGCGTACTCCACGCAGCGAAGATGCAGGACCTTGGCGCCGACGGCGGCGAGTTCCAGCATCTCCTCGTAGGTGATGAACGGCACCCGCCGGGCCGCGGGCACGATGCGGGGGTCCGCGCTGAAAACCCCGTCGACGTCGGTGTAGATCTCGCAGACGGCCGCCCCGAGTGCCGCGGCGAGGGCGACGGCAGTGGTGTCGGATCCGCCCCGGCCCAGCGTCGTGACGTCCTTGGTGTCCAGCGAGTGGCCCTGGAAGCCCGCGACGATGGGGATGGCCCCCTGGTCGATGGCCTCGCGGATGCGGCCGGGCGTGACGTCGATGATGCGGGCGGCACCATGCTTGGAATCGGTGATCAGGCCGGCCTGCGACCCGGTGTAGGACCGCGCCTGGGCGCCGAGATCGGAGATCGCCATGGCGAGCAAGGCCATCGAGATCCGCTCACCGGCAGTGAGCAGCATGTCGAGCTCGCGGGCCGGCGGCAGCGGCGAGACCTGCTCCGCGAGGTCGAGCAACTCGTCGGTGGTGTCACCCATCGCGGAGACGACCACGACGACGTCGTGGCCCGCCTTCTTGGTATCGACGATCCGTCTCGCGACACGCTTGATGCTGGCTGCATCGGCGACGCTGGAACCGCCGTACTTCTGGACGATGAGGGACACGGGCACCGAGTCTACCCGCGCGAAAACCCGGCCTCGGTCACGCGTTCAGTCGGCGCCGGCCCTCGAAGGCCCGCCCGAGGGTGACCTCGTCGGCGTACTCGAGGTCGCCGCCCACAGGCAGCCCGCTGGCCAATCGTGACACCGCCATGCCCAGGGGCGCGATCATGCGGGCGAGGTAGGTGGCCGTCGCCTCGCCCTCGAGATTGGGGTCGGTGGCCAGGATGACCTCCGTGATGGCGCTCTCGGAGAGCCGGGCGAACAGCTCGCGGATGCGCAGGTCGTCGGGACCGATCCCGTCGATGGGGCTGATGGCACCGCCGAGGACGTGGTAGCGGCCGCGGAACTCGCGGGTCTTCTCGATCGCGACGACGTCCTTGGGCTCTTCGACGACGCACAGCACGGTGAGATCGCGCCGCGGGTCGCGGCAGATGCGGCACTGCTCCTCCTCGGCGACGTTGCCGCAGATGCTGCAGAACCGGACCCTCTCCTTGACCTCGCGCAGAGCGTCGGCCAGCCGCAGCACGTCGACCGGGTCGGCGGCGAGGATGTGGAAGGCGATGCGCTGGGCGCTCTTGGGCCCGACCCCGGGCAGGCGGCCCAGCTCGTCGATGAGGTCCTGAATGATCCCTTCGTACATCAGTGCTCGATCTCGCCGATGCGGGTCGCACCCAGCTCGCGCATGGCGAGGTCGACGCCGCCGACCGGGTCGACGTCGGGGTCATCGAGGCTGGGCGCGTCGGGCTCGGCGGAGGCGGCGGGCGGCGCGGGCGCCACGGCGGCGTCGGCCGCCACGGCGGCCCCTGTGGCACGCGCCGCGTCGGGGACGACGTCGATGCGCACGTCGATGGCGAGCACGTCGAGGATGGCCTGGCGCAGCCGCTCGTCGTGGCCGCCGTCCTTGATGTTCTTCACCTTGCCGGGCTGGTCGACGGCGACCGCGAGGATCCCGTTGTCGAGCGACACCGGAGCGGACGGGCTGAACAGCGTGTAGGCCACCCGGCCGGAGGATCGGACGACGTCAAGGACGGCCGGCCACATGGTGACGAAGTCGGCAAGCGTCGCCGTGCTGGCCGCGGGAGCCGCCGGGGGCTCGGCGACGGGTTCGGCCACGGCCGGCCGCGGGGTCGGCCGCTTGGGCGGAGCCGAGGGTGCCCGCGTGCTGGCGGCGGGCTCCGTGGGTGGTGCGACCTCGGACCGTCGCTTGGGTGGCTCCGGCACCGCCTGCTGCACGGGTGCCGGCGGCGCCGGGGCTGGCTCAGCGGCAGGAGCGGGCTCATTCGCGGCGGCCGGCACCGATACCGGCACGGGAACGGCCACGGGGGCGTGAGCCGCCGCGGACGCCACCCGGCGCTCGAGCTGGTCCAGCCGGGCCCGCAGCCCGGCTTCGTCGAGGTCGGTGCCTGGCAGCAGCAGCCGGGCCACCATGAGCTCCAGGTGCAGGCGTGGCGCGGTGGCCCCCTTGAGCTCGCTGAGTGCCTGGCTGATGACGTCGGCAGCCCGGGTGAGCTCCGACGGGCCGAAGCGCCCGGCCTGCTCGATCTCGCGGACGACCTGGTCCTCGGGGGCGTCGACCAGGCCGAGTTCCGCGGCCTGGGGCACGTTGGACAGGACGATGAGGTCGCGGAACCGCTCGAGCAGGTCGGTGACGAAGCGCCTGGGGTCGTGCCCGGCATCGATGACCTGGTCGATCACGGTGAACAGTGCAGCCCCGTCGTGGTCCGCGAGGGCCATGACCGTGCCGTCGAGCAGCGTGGCATCGGTCATGCCGAGCTGGGCCACCGCCTCGAGGTAGGTGACGCCGTCGGGTCCCGATCCGGAGATGACCTGCCCGAGGATCGAGAGGCTGTCGCGCACGCTGCCCGCACCGGCGCGCGCCACGAGGGCCAGCGCCGCCGGCTCCGCAGCGACCCCCTCGGACTCGCAGATGTGCGCGAGGTGCTGCTGGAGGGTGCGGGCGGGCACCAGCCGGAAGGTGTAGTTGTGAGTGCGCGAGCGGATGGTCGGCAGGACCTTCTCGGCCTCGGTGGTGGCGAAGATGAACCGCACGTGCGGGGGCGGCTCCTCGACGAGCTTGAGCAGCGCGTTGAAGCCGGCCGTGGTGACCATGTGCGCCTCGTCGATGATGTAGACCTTGTAGCGCGAGGAGGCCGGCGCGAACATCGCCCGCTCGCGCAGATCCCTGGTGTCGTCGACGCCACCATGGCTGGCCGCATCGAGCTCGATCACGTCGATCGACCCCGGGCCGTTGGGGGCAAGGTCGACGCAGCTCTGGCACACGCCGCACGGATCAGCCGTGGGCCCCTGCTCGCAGTTCAGCGAGCGGGCGAGGATCCGGGCCGTGGACGTCTTGCCGCAGCCCCGCGGGCCGGAGAAGAGGTACGCGTGATGGACCCGGTCGTTGCTGAGGGCCCGTCTCAGGGGGCCGGTGACGTGCTCCTGGCCCACGACCTCGTCGAGCACCGCCGGCCGGTAGGTGCGATAGAGGGCCATGGACACAGGGGAACCCTAGTCGGGCTCCGGACATGCAGGGACCCCCCGCGCACCCGCCAGAGCCCGCTTACCCTTGCTGCCTTCCGGCCCTGGGGGGGTTCACGCGATGACGCCGCACGAGGGGTCGGCCCAACTGTACGGGGCGGCCCGAAGACTCCCGGCAGTCGGGAGGTAGCCTCCTCCGCGGAGGATTCGCATAGTGGCCTAGTGCGCACGCTTGGAAAGCGTGTTGGGAGCAATCCCTCACGGGTTCAAATCCCGTATCCTCCGCCAGCACGCTCACCCGTGCACCGCCTCGGCCCGCCGGACCCCCGGTGGGCCGACGCAGTTTCGGCGTATACCCTCGTCCGCGGTGGCGTGTCCGAGCGGCCAAAGGAGCGCGCCTCGAAAGCGCGTGTGGGGGCAACCTCACCGTGGGTTCAAATCCCACCGCCACCGCTGACAGGAGGGGCGCTCTCGCAGGTCAAATCGCTGCGACAGCGCCCCTCCTGCCGTTCAGTGTCAGAAGGCCGCCAGGGCCGGGCCGACGATCCCCTCGCGCGCGCTGAGCAGCGTAGGTCCATACCAGGTGAGGGATCGGCCGGGGATCAATGCCGTTCGGACCGGCAGTGCGTCGGGGCCGTTGGTGGCGTCGAATCGGTACGGCTCGTCCGGAAGCAGGACGAGGTCGACGTCCGACGACACGATCGCGTCGACGGTCACCTTCGGGTACCGGGCACCCGCAACCGCGAACGCGTTGTGGAACCCGCAGCGGGCGAGCAGGTCGTTCGCAAAGGTGCCTGGACCAACTACGAACCAGGGGTCGCGCCACACGGGCACCGCGACGCGAATTCCCAGATCGACGATCGGCGCCTCCCAGATGTCCCGAGCCGAGCCGAGCCACTCTGGCTCGTCGCGCTCGAGACCGTCGTGCAGCAACCGTGCCATCGACGTCAGCGACTCAGCGACGGACTCAATCCGTGTCACCCAGACGCATACCCCGGCATCGCGAAGACGTCGTACGTCGATTTCTCGGTTCTCCTCCATGTTGGCCACGACCAGGTCCGGGGCCAAGGCGATGATCCGGCGCAGGTCCGGGTTCTTGGTCCCGCGCACGCGAGCGGCGCCAAGGTCCGCTGGGAACTCGCACCAGTCTGTGATCCCAACTAAGAGGTCGGGGTCAACCGACGCGATCGCCTCAGTGAGCGACGGGACCAGTGACACGACACGTCGGGCGGGATGCCGCAGTGGCACCGGCGCCCCGAGATCGTCCCGAAGCGTCGCGCGGCCGACCTGGGATCCCACGTGCGCCACCTGCTCCCCTGCATTCCGCCTGCCGTCCACGTTAGCGGGGGCCCACCATCCTCTGCGAACGGCCAGTCGTGGGGGCTGCGCCGCGCGATGGGCCCCCACGACTGGCCGCTCAACGGAGGGTCAGCCGACCTTCTCCCAGCCGCGCTTGGGTGCCTGGCTGCCCGACCCATGCGGTCCGCGGTCGCGGTAGACCACGTACGGCCGGAACAGGTAGCCAATGGGCGCGGAGAACGCATGCACGAGCCGCGTGAACGGCCAGATGAGGAAGAGCAGCATGCCGGCCACCGCGTGCACCTGGAAGGACGGCAGTGACTCGGCCATCAACTCCGGCTGCGGGTTCAGCAGGAAGATCGAGCGGAACCACGGGGACACCGTCTCGCGGTAGTTGTAGCCGTCGCCGATCACCCCGGACCCGACGATGGTCGTGAGCAGGCCGAGGCAGATGGCCGCCACCAGGAAGACGTACATGGTCTTGTCGTTCTTCGTCGTGGCCATGAAGACCGGGCCGGTGGTGCGGCGGCGGTAGATCAGCATGGCAACACCGAACAGCGTGCAGGCACCTGCCACCGCGCCGATCCCCACCGCCATGAGGTGGTAGGCATCCTCGCTCAGCCCGGCCGCGTGGGTCCACTGCTCGGGGATGAGCAATCCCATCACGTGACCCACGAGCACGGCCAGGATACCGATGTGGAAGATCGGGCTGGCGATGCGGATGATCTTGCGCTCGTACAGCTGGCTGGAGCGCGTCGTCCACCCGAACTTGTCGTAGCGGAACCGCCAGACCGTCCCGGTGACGAACACCGCGATCGTCACGTAGGGCAGGACGACCCACAGCAGGATGTCGAGGGCGGTCATCGTCGTGCTCCAATCGGGTCGATCGTGACGCTGACACCGAACGGCTCAAGGCCGACGGATTCCACCGGGGGGCCCGATGCCGCGATGTGCGCCATGCGCTCCCGGATCTCCGGCGTGATCCGCGGCAGCGTCGCGACGACGGCGTCGAGCACGTGCACGTAGGCCGACTCCATCCGCGCAAGCGCGTCCCGCAGCAGGTGGATGGCCTCCTGGTGCTCCGCCAGCAACGCTTCGCCGGTCAGGGTGTCCCCGATGGCGGCGAACTCCAGCACCACGGACATGTGGTCGGGGAGTTCCTCGCTGCCGAGGTCGAAGCCGGCCTCGAGGTAGGCCTGCTTGAAGCGCAGGATGGCCCGGCCACGGTTGCGGGTGTCGCCGTCGGTCCAGTAGGTCAGGTACGGGCACGCCTTGCGCTTCATGTCGAACACCGCCACGTAGTGCTCCTGCACCTCGGCAAGCGGCGTGCCGGATAGGTGGTCCAGGAAGGCCTGCAGGGGCCGGCCGGTCTCGGGCGGCAGGTCCATGACGACATCGGCGATGTCCTCGAGACGTGCCATGAGGGCGTCGTCGGGGTATCCGAGCAGCCAGGCCGCCGCCAGCCGCGCGGCCGCTGTGCGCTCACTCATCGCGGCCACCGAGCCCGTCCCAGTTGAGCAGGTTCACGCGCAGCGACTCCACCGGGATGATCACCTCGGTGGTCTGGCGCTGCTTGAGGGCGTGGAAGGTCTCGACCGCCACAGGGACCGGGCGGCCGGACGCCTCGCCGAAGGGCCCCGAGCGGGGGCCAGAGCCGCCAGACAGCGAGTCGTCGGCGTAGTCCACGGCGCACGCGAGCTCCTCGAGGTCGCGGGCCGTCTCCGCGTGGGCCATCGGGATCACGTAGCGGTCCGCGTACTTCGCGATGGCGAGGAGCCGGTACATCTCGTACAGCGACTCCTCATCCATGCCCACCGCTGCCGGGATCTCCGGCCGCGGTTCGCGGCCCAGGTTGACGTCGCGCATGTACGAGCGCATCGCGGCCAGCTTGGCCAGCGAGGCCCGCACGGGGCCGACGTCGCCGGCAGTGAACAGCTCGGCCAGGTACTCGATGGGGATCCGCAGGGAGTCCAGCGCCCCGAACAGGTTCCCCGCGTCCTCGGCGTCGTTGCCGGTCTCGCGCAGGGCATCGACGATCGGCGACAGGGGCGGGATGTACCAGACCATCGGCATGGTGCGGTACTCCGGATGCAGGGGCAGCGCCACCTTGTAGACCTTGGCCAGCCGGTACACCGGCGAGAGCCGCGCCGCCTCGAGCCAGTCCTCCGGGATCCCGTCGCGGCGAGCCGCATCGAGGACCTCAGGGTCATTCGGGTCGAGCAGCAGGTCGAGCTGCGCCTGCAGCAGGTCATGCTCGTTCTCGGTTGCGGCCGCGGCGGTGACCTTGTCGGCGTCGTAGAGGAACAGGCCGATGTACCGCAGCCGCCCCACGCAGGTCTCGGAGCAGACGGTGGGCATCCCGACCTCGATGCGCGGGTAGCACATCGTGCACTTCTCGGCCTTGCCCGTGCGGTGGTTGAAGTACACCTTCTTGTACGGGCAGCCGCTCACGCACATGCGCCAGCCGCGGCACTGGTCCTGGTCGACCAGGACGATGCCATCCTCGCTGCGCTTGTACATCGCGCCGGAAGGACAAGCCGCCACGCACGCGGGATTCAGGCAGTGCTCGCAGATCCGCGGCAGGTAGAACATGAAGGCCTGCTCGAACTCCATCTTGACCCGGTCGCTGACCTGGTCCTTGATCTTGATTAGGACCGGGTCCTTCGGCGCCAGCTCCGGCCCTCCGGCCAGGTCGTCGTCCCAGTTGGCCGACCACTCGATCTTCATGTTCTTGCCGGAGATGAGCGACTTCGGGCGGGCGACAGGCGTGTGCTCGCCCAGCGGCGACGAGAGCAGCATGTCGTAGTCGTACGTCCACGGCTCGTAGTAGTCCTGCATGGTCGGCAGGTTGGGGTTGCTGAAGATCTGGGCCAGTCGCTTGAGGCGCCCGCCCGATCGCAGCCTCAGCTTGCCGCGCCGGACGACCCACCCGCCCTTCCATTTCTCCTGGTCCTGGTACGTGCGCGGGTACCCCTGGCCTGGGCGCGTCTCGACGTTGTTGAACCACACGTACTCGACGCCGGCGCGGTTGGTCCACGCCTGCTTGCAGGTGACCGAGCAGGTGTGGCAGCCGATGCACTTGTCGAGGTTCATCACCATTGCCATCTGGGCCATGACGCGCATCAGTAATCGACCTCCTGGGAACGGCGGCGGATCACGGTGATCTCGTCGCGTTGGTTTCCTGTCGGCCCCAGGTAATTGAAGGCGAAGGAGAGTTGCGCATAGCCGCCCACGATGTGCGTGGGCTTGATCATCAGGCGGGTCAGCGAGTTGTGGATGCCTCCGCGCAGGCCCGAGGTCTCCGTCTTGGGGACGTCGACCGTGCGGTCCTTGGCGTGGTACATGTACACGGTGCCTGCGGGCATGCGGTGCGAGACGATCGCGCGCGCGACCACGACGCCGTTGCGGTTGTAGGACTCGATCCACTCGTTGTCCTTGACCCCGATGGCGTCCGCGTCCTGCGGGCTCATCCAGATCTCCGGCCCGCCACGAGAGAGGGAGAGCATGAACAGGTTGTCCTGGTACTCCGAGTGGATGGACCACTTGGAGTGCGGCGTCAGGTAGCGCACCGTCACCTCCTTGCCCGCCCCGGTTCGCTGGTCGCCGTCCAGCCGGTGCAGGTTCAGCGGCGGCCGGAACGTGGGCAGCCCCTCCCCCAGTTCACTCATCCAGTCGTGGTCGAGGAAGAAGTGCTGCCGCCCAGTGAGGGTGTGCCAGGGCTTGAGCCGCTCCACGTTGATGCAGAAGGCCGTGTAGCGGCGGCCGCCGTGCTCGCTGCCGGACCATTCGGGGCTGGTGATCACCGGGACCGGCCGCGCCTGGGTGTCCGGGAAGGTGATGCGCTTGCCCTCCTCCTCGATCGCGAGGTCGGCCAGCGGCATCCCGGTGCGCTTCTCCATAGCGAGGAACCCCTGCACGGAGAGCCGGCCGTTGGTCGTTCCGGACAGCGCGAGGATGGTCTCGCAGGCGTGGATGTCGGTGACCAGGGACGGGCGCCCGGCAGCGAAGCCGTCGGGGATGACCCCGTTCTTGGCGGCCAGCATCTGGACTTCCTCGACCGGCGAGAACGGCACGCCCTTCGTGAGCATCCCCGCGCTGGCGGTCAGGGGGCCGAGGGCGGACATCTTCGCGCCGATGGTCGTGTAGTCGCGCTCCACGACGACGAACTTCGGCGCGGTGACGCCGGGGACGAGGTCAACCTCCCCGGACTTCCAGTCGCGCACGACACCACCGGGCACGGCCATCTCGTCGGGTGTGTCATGCAGGAGTGGCACGGCGACGAGGTCCTTGACCACGCCCAGGTGCCCCGGGGCCAGGGCCGATACCGCTCGGCCGAGGTCCTGGAAGATGTCGTAGTCGCTCCGGGTCTCCCACGGCGGGTCGATGGCCGGGGTGAAGGCGTGCACGTACGGGTGCATGTCGGTCGTCGACAGGTCGTGCTTCTCGTACCAGGTGGCGGCCGGGAGCAGGATGTCGCCGAAGAGGCCCGTGCTCGTCATCCGGAAGTCGATGCTGACCAGCAGGTCGAGCTTGCCCTCGGGCGCGTCGTCCCGCCAGGTCACGTCTCTGGGTCGCTCCCCCTCGGGGGCTTCCTCCGCCCTGACGGCATTGCTCGTGCCGAGCAGGTGCCGCAGGAAGTACTCGTTGCCCTTACTCGACGAGCCCAGGAGGTTCGCCCGCCAGACCGTCAGGACCCGCGGCCAGTTCTCCTCCGCGTCGGGGTCCTCGATGGCGAACCTCAGCTGGCCGCTCGTCAACTGGTCCGTCACGTAGGCGGCCGGTTCCTGCCCGGCGGCCTCGGCCTCGGCGACCAGGTGCAGCGAGTTCCGGTCGAATTGCGGATACGAGGGCATCCAGCAGGATCTGGCCGACTGGGCGAGCGCGTCGATCATCGACGTGCCGGCGAACCGGCCCTCCCCGAGCGGCGTGGCGAGCAGGTCCGCCCCCAGGCGGTCATAGCGCCACTGGTCGGTCTGCACGTACCAGAAGGCCGTGCCGATCATCTGGCGCGGCGGGCGCGACCAGTCCAGGCCGAAAGCCAGCTGCGCCCACCCGGTGACTGGCCGGCACTTCTCCTGCCCGACGTAGTGCGCCCAGCCCCCGCCGTTGATCCCCTGCGTGCCGCAGAGCGTGGTCAGCGTCAGGAACGTCCGGTAGATCGTGTCGGAGTGGAACCAGTGGTTGGTGCCCGCCCCCATCAGGATCATCGAGCGACCCTTGGACTCCTCGGCGTTGCGCGCGAACTCCCGGGC
>JAUXRN010000190.1 GCA_030681835.1 Actinomycetota bacterium | reverse complement strand
GTGGCCTCGCTGATCCTGCCTGCCTCGTGGTCCCGGATCAGCGCCGCCGTCCTCATGCTGCTCGTGGTACTCGCTGTTGAGGCTTTTGCCCGTGGCTTCCTCTTGGCCTATCTGTGGCGGGCGCTGCTCGTCATCGCCATCGCGAACCTCGTGGTCGCCTTCCTCCGGAACTGGCAGGTCGCCCTGGCCGGCGTGCTCGCCGGTACTGCTTTGGTGGTCCTGATCGTCAACGTCAGGGACGCTCGACGTGGCTGACGACAAGCCGGATACGCTCGCGCGATGAGGAGTTGTCGTGGCTGACATCAACGTGCGTCGGGACGATACGGCGATGCGCTACGAAGCGACGGTCGACGGCATCCTCGCCGGTTTCGCGCAGTTCCAGTTGACTGACGACCTCGTCATCTTCACGCACACGGAGGTCGACCCCGCCTTCGAGGGCCAGGGCATCGGATCCGCGCTGGCCGGCTTCGCCCTCGACGATGTCCGTGCGACAGGCGACAGGAAGGTGCGGCCGGTCTGCCCGTTCATCAAGGGCTGGATCCAGCGGCATCCCGACTACGTCGGAATGGTCTACGTGACACCGTCCGCGACAGCCACGGACTGACGCCGTGACCCGCAAGCTCTACACCGGGCCTCTGGTCAGCGTGTCGTTCGACGGGGAGCTGTGCCAGCACGCGGCCGAGTGCGTGCGCGGCATGCCGGACGTCTTCGACACGGCGGCCCGACCGTGGATCGACCCCGACCGAGCGGGCACCACTGAGGCGGCTGATCTTCTGCGCGAAGTCGTCGCCCGGTGCCCGTCAGGGGCACTGGAGATCGTGGAGCCGGGGGCGAGGTAGGCGATGGATGCGGGCGAAGGACCAACAGCCGTCGACTACCGGTTCCTGCTCGCCAACGAGCGCACCTTCCTGGCATGGATCAGGACCTCGCTTGGCATCATCGCCGGAGGGGTGGCGCTGGACCAGTTCGTGCAGGTGGGGCAGGACGACCCGGTCATCGGCCCCCTGGCGATCGTGACGGTCCTGCTCGGCGTCGTGGTGGCGATCACCGGCACCGTGCGCTGGTCGCGGGCCGACACGGTCATGCGCGAGGGCCGGCCCATGCGCAGGTCGCGGGGGGTGCTGGTCGTGGGCGCCTGCGTGGCGGTGATCGGGATCCTGCTCGCCATGCTGCTGTGGCTGCAGCTGTGACCGCGCCATTCGACGAGCCCGCGGGACGCACCCGCATGTCGTGGGTGCGCACGCTGCTCGGAGTGGCGGCGGTCACCGTGCTGGTCGAGCGAGGGCTGGTTGTCCGGGCGGCGCCTGCGGGGTGGCTGGCCCTGGCACCGGTTCCGGCGCTGGCCTTCGCTGCGCTGGTGGCCATGCGGACACATCGACTGGCGAGGCTTGACCCCGAGCCCATTGGCCGAAGGCTCGCGCTGACGGCCGCGCTCCCGGTCATCGCACTCGCTGCCATCGGAGTGGCAGCATGGCGCCCGTGAGCAACGGGGACGGCGAAGCTGGGCGACATACGCCGATGCGGTCCCTGTTCGACGAGCGGTCGGCTTACCTCGACCGGTTCGGCCTGCTGCTGGTCATCACCGTGCTGACCATCGTTGTGCTGTCGCTTGTCGACCTCACCATCGACGAAGAGCAGCCCATGCGCACCCTGATGGCCGCAGGCGCGAACGCCGTCGTCGGCCTGATGCTGCTCCTCGCCCTGCGTGCGTCCGGACTCGCCCGTCACTGGTTGCGGGTGGCCGATGTGATCGTCGTCGTGTCCATCCTCATCGTGCTGCTGCTGGCGGGAGCCACCACCTTGTCGCCGGCACTCACGGTGACCACCGACTCCGCTCCGCTGCTCATCGTGCTGCTGGCATTCTGCGTCCCGATCGTCACCGTCCGCCGGCTCCTGCAGCACCGCGAGGTCACTGCCCAGACAATCATGGGCGCGCTGTCCGCCTACCTCGCGATCCCGATCGCGTTCTTCTACGCCTTCCTCGCCGTCGACTGGGCGGCTAGGCCCTTCTTCGGCGTTCCCGAGCCCACGACCTCGTTCATGTACTACAGCCTGTCCACGCTCAGCACGCTCGGCTTCGGCGACTACGTCGCCGAGACGGAACTCGGGCACCTTCTGTCGACCGGCGAGGCCATCACGGGCCAGATCTACCTGGTCACCTTCGTCGCGATGATCGTCGGCCTGTACGCGACCGGGCGGCACGCCCGGCGGGGCCTGGACGAGGGCCCGGAGGCGCGCGGCTGAGCGGTATCCGGATTTGCATCTGGATACCCCCGGGGGTATAGTTTGAGCATCCACTCACGACTCTTGGAGGTTCCCCTATGTGCAGCCCCGCCCCGTGCCGCTCGTGCAACAAGGTCACCTACTCCGGCTGCGGAATGCATGTCGAGCAGGTCCTTGCGAGCGTCCCCCCGCAGAACCGCTGCACCTGTCGTTGATCGCCCCGAGAAGATGAAGGAGGCACCTATGGCGCTCGAGGTCGTGTCCATCGACACCCCCAATCTCGGTGATCGCTCGTATGTCGTGGGCCGTGACGGCTCCGCGATCGTGGTCGACCCCCAGCGGGACACCGACCGGGTCGCCGAGATCCTCGATGCCCGCGGCTGGTCGGCCACGCATGTGCTGGAGACCCACTTCCATAACGACTACGTCAGCGGCGGCCTCGAGCTGGCCCGGACCGTCGGGGCTGACTACGTCGTACCCGACGGCATGGACATCTGGTTCGGTGCGCATCAGGTGAACGACAAGGACGAACTCGCGGCGGACATCGGGCTCATCCGAGTCCTCCACACGCCGGGCCACACCCCCAACCACCTGTCGTTCGCGGTGAACATCGACGGTACGGACCATGCCCTGTTCACGGGCGGCTCGATGCTCTACGGCAGTGTCGGCCGACCCGACTTGCTTGGCCCGTTGCTGACCGAGCCCTTGGCTCGCGACCAGTGGCGATCGATGCGGCGCATCGCCGATGAAGTCACCCCCTCAGCGCAGCTCTATCCGACGCACGGGTTCGGCTCCTTCTGCAGCGCGACCGCCACGGTGGGCACGTCATCCACCGTGGCCCAGCAGATGCTCGCCAATCCCGCCTTCGGGGTCGACGAGGAGACCTTCGTCAGCGAGCTGATCGCGGGCCTCGATGCATTCCCGGCCTACTACGCGCACATGGGTCCGGCCAACCAGGCGGGCGCGGGGCCGATCGACCTCAGCCTGCCCGGCGTGGCGACGGCGGCCGACATCGCCCGTCGCATCGCGGCCGGCGAGTGGGTCGTGGACCTGCGTCATCGCCGCATCTTCGCTGACGGCCACATCCGCGGATCCCTGTCCTTCGACGTGCATGGGAATGCCGTGACGTACCTGGGCTGGCTCATCGACTGGGGGACCCCGGTCACGCTGCTCGGTGCCGACGAGGCCGAGGTGAGCGACATGCAGCGCGAGCTGGTGCGGATCGGGATCGACCGCCCGGCGGCCTTCGCCGTCGGCGGTCCGGCCGACTGGACCACGGAGGCGACCCCGGTGTCCTCCTACCGACGCGTCACGCACGCGGAGTTGGCGGCGGCGCGCGCGGCGGACCCAGGCCTGGCCATGCTCGACCTGCGCCGGGCGAGCGAGGTGGCCGAGGGTTTCGTCGAGGGTGCCAAGCACGTGCCGTTGCACGAGCTTCGCGGGCGGCTGGACGAGGTGGCGTCGTGGGCGAAGGAGAATGCCGACCACGGACCCGTGTGGGCGTACTGCGGCAGTGGATTCCGGGCGGCCATCGCGGCGTCGCTGCTGGAGTCGGCAGGCGTGAGCGTCATCCACGTCGATGACGACTTCGCCAACGCCGAGAAGGCCGGGCTGCCGATCGCACGGGTGGCCCATGGCGTACTTCTCGGTGCCGCCTACTCCGACTGATCGTGGTCGTCGCTGAGGCGCTGCTGGTTGGTCTCGCCATCGGGGCGATCCTCGGACTCATCGGCGCCGGTGGGGCTGTCGTGGCCGTGCCCGCCTTCCTGTATCTGTTCGGCCTCGACCCGCTCCAGGCGACGACAGCGTCGCTGGCGGTCGTCGCCGCAGCAGCCGCCACAGGCGCGGTTCCTCGCTTGCGGCTCGGCCAGGTCCGCATGCGCGAGGCGCTGATCTTCTGGTCGGTCGGCATCGTCGGCACGCTCATCGGTTCCTGGCTCGTGCGCGTGGTGCCTGGGGTGTTCGTCGTCGTCGGTTTCGCCGTGGTCATGGCCGGGGCCGCTGTCGCCATGTGGCGCAAGTCAGCCCGTGCCGACTCCGGCGAGCCGACCCGTCGCGGCCCGTGGCTGCTGCCGGTCGTCGCCATCTCCGTGGGAGTCCTGACGGGCCTGTTCGGGGTGGGCGGCGGCTTCCTGGTCGTGCCCGCGCTGGTGCTCGTCTACGGGCTGCCCTTCGCCGTGGCCACCGGCACGTCGCTCGTCGTGGTCGCCCTCAACAGCGTCACGGCCCTGGGCTTCCGGTTCGACACCTGGGGCGACATCTCATGGCAGGTCCCGGGCCTGGTCGTCATCGGCGGCGTCATCGGCGCGCTCGTCGCGTCGTCGCTCAACCACGGCATCTCCCAGCGATTGCTGGAGCGCTCCTTCGCCGGCCTGCTGCTGCTCCTCGCGGGCGGGATGATCGTCGAATCGGTAGTGTCGGCGGCCTCATGACGGCACTTCGGACCTGGTCCTCGCGCCGCTGGCTGGTCGCCGCACTCGCCGGGATCGCCACCGCGATCCTCGTCGCGATCCCGACGGCCGTCATTCCCAACCCGGTCTTCGGCCGGGCCATCGACGTGACGTGGTGGTCCTACCCGGTCGTGGTGCTCACCGGCATCCTCGGCGGGCTGCTCGTCGCCACGTATGTCCGCGAGGACACCGAGGCAGGCCAGGACACCGAGGCAGGTCAGGAGACCGACCGGGCCAGCCGGTTGGGCGTGGCCGGTGGGCTGGTCTCGTTCTTCGCCGTAGGGTGCCCGGTCTGCAACAAGCTCGTCCTGCTCGCGTTTGGTGCCTCGGGGGCCGTGACCTGGTTCGCCCCGCTTCAGCCATTCCTGGCGGTGCTGTCCCTCGCCCTCATGGCCGTGGCGCTGCGGATCCGGCTGCGCAACGAGGCGTCCTGCCGGGTCGAGACCGGGCGCTAAAGCCATCCGTTTCGCCGGAAGGCCCAGTACAGGCTGGCAGATATGCCAGCAATAAGGATGATCGACGAGATTAGTCCGCTCACGCTGGCGAAACCGGGGTAGGGCAGGTTCTGGCCGTACCAGCCCGTGATCGCCGTGGGCACGGCGATGATCGCCGCCCAGCTGGTCACCTTCTTCGTGATGACGTTCAGCCGGTTGCCTTGCTGGGTGAGATTGGTGTCAAGGATTGTCGAGACCAGGTCGCGCAGGGATTCAGTCCACTCTGTCGCGCGCAAGACGTGGTCGTAGACGTCCTGGTAGTACGGCAGCATCTCGTCGCCGACGAGGTGCAGGTCCCGGCGCATGAGGCTGTTGACCACCTCGCGCATCGGCAGCACGACGCGGCGCAGCATGACCAGACTCTTCCTCAGGGCGAAGGAGCGTCGCTGCAGCGCCGAGTCAGGCGTCCGGTCGTCGAACAGCATGTCCTCGAGCTCCTCAATCTCCTCATCGAGGTCCTGCACCGTTGCGAAGTGCCGATCGACGGCGTAGTCGATGAGCCCGTAGAGAAGGAAGCCAACACCGCTGCCGGCCAGATCGGGCGAGGCATCCCAGCGCCGCAGCACCTCGTCCATGTCGAAGCCGCGGTCCTTGCGTACGGTGACCAGGGCCCGCGGCGTGATGAATGCGGAAACCTCGCTGGTGAGAAGGCTGCCCGTGTCGTGGTCGAGCTGCACGTCATACATGTTCAGGAACTCGTGGGTCTGATAACGATCGAGCTTGGGGCGCTGCCGGGTGTCGAGAGCGTCGGCCACGGCAAGCCTGTGCAGGCCGAGCTCCTCGGCAATGTCGGCCAGCGTTGCCTCGTCGGGGTCGAGCAGATCGACCCAGACCACGCAGTCAGGCTCGGCGACGTAGTCCGAGACGTCCCCGATCGGGAAGCCTTCGAGAGCCAGGGCGCCTGCACGATAAAGGCGGGTCCGTGCGGAGGCGTCCACGCGGGGCAGCGTAGTGCGGGAGCTGGTTCCGTGGTCTCATGTGTTCATGCGAATGCCGGCCGCCCTCAGCGCGGGAGTGGTCATGCTCACTGCTGCTGCGCTGCTGGCACCGCCCGCCCATGCAGGTACCGAACGGGATTCACGCGTCTACGGCGGCGCGGTGTCGGCCGG
>JAUXRN010000177.1 GCA_030681835.1 Actinomycetota bacterium | reverse complement strand
CCGGCGGGCGGCGCAGCAGCAGCGAGAGCTCGCGGTAGCTGCGCGCGTGGGTGGTGAGGTCGTCGTAGACGATCAACGTGTCGCGCCCCTGCCAGGTCCACGCGTCGGCGACGGTGCAGCCGGCGAACGGCGCAAGATATTTCAGGCCGGGCATCGCCGTGGCTTCCGCGACTACCAGCGTGGTGTAGTCCAGCGCGCCCGCACGGCGCAGGGTCTCGATGGTGTTCACCACGGCGGAACGTTTCTGCCCGATCAGCACATAGACGCAATAGACGTTCTTGCCGCGCTGGTTGATCACCGCATCGACGGCGAGCGCGCTCTTGCCGGTGCCGTTGTCGCCGATGATCAGTTGCCGCTGCCCCTTGCCGACGGGAATCAGCGTATCGACGATCTTGTTGCCGGTATACATCGGCTGCGCCACGAAGTCGCGCGCAATGATCGGCGGCGAACGCACGTCGAGCAGTCGATGCGCACGGGGATTGAGCGGCCCGCCGTCGTCGAGCGGCGCGCCGAGCGGGTCGATCACCCTTCCCAGCAATTCGTCGCCGACCCCGATGCTCAGCCGCCTGCCGGTGAGGAAGGCCGGCGTGCCCGCGGTCAACCGCTCGGTCTGGCGCAGCAGGATCGCGCCGATCCGGTTGCGCGCCAGGTGGAACACCAGCGCGCTGCTGCCGTCTTCGAGCTGCACGATCTCGTCCATGCGCGCCGAAGGCAGCCCGCTGATCCAGGCGATGCCGTCGCCGACCGACGCCACCGTGCCCTGCTCGCAAAGGCGCAGCGCGTAGCGATACTGCGCCAGCCACTCGGCCTGCGCGGCGAGCGGCGAATCAGCAGCCAACATAACCGTTCACCACGAACTGGGTAGGGGCGAATTCATTCGCCCATTTCGTGCGGATACCCACAGGGCACAAGAACCTCTGCGAGGTAAATCCGCACCTACAAACATCTCCACCACAAAATTTATCCGGCATGGCGCAGCGCACCGCTGAAAAATTTCAATTCGTCGCGCAGGTTGGCGTGCAGTATCCACGGGCCGATGCTCACATGGAAACCCGCCAGCAATTCCGGGTTCTCGCGGTATTCGACCGGCAGCGTCTTACCGGTCGCTTCGGCCAGCGCGCGCTCCAGTTCGGCACGCCGGCCTTCATCGAGCTCAAACGCGCTCTGCACCCTGAGCTGCAATCCGGGTGCGGCGGCGGCCTCCGCCACGGCGCGCCGGTCTTCGGCGCGCAGGCCGCGCAAGTCCTCCAGCAGCAACGCATACAGCCGCGCCTCCAGTTCCGGCGTGGCCACGCGGCCGAGCAACC
>JAUXRN010000167.1 GCA_030681835.1 Actinomycetota bacterium | reverse complement strand
GCGCCGTGACCTCGACCGTCGCATTAAAGTAGTCGGTGTCATGCCCGCCATTGGCGGCGCCGCCGCCATCGTTGAGCGTGAACGTCACCGTCCGGGTGCCGGCCTCCGGATCCGGCTTGGCGTTCCCGAACTGGATCGCCTGCGTCAGCGCGGCAACCGCAGCATCGCCGGCGTTGTTGTTCAGGCTCACCGTCAGGGTGTTGTAGTTGCTGGTCAGGACTCCCAGCAAAACGGGCTGCTGAGCATCGCCGCTGCCGTCGGAATCGAACATCACATTCGTGCCGTCGAGCGAGATGTACTGGGTATTCGCAATCGAGAGCGTATCGCCCTCGTGCCCCCCGTCGGTCACCGTCGCCGTCAGCGAGCCGCCACTGTAACTGTCGCTGTCGACATCGCTCGCCAAGACACTGGTCGCGATCGCGACCGGATTGCCCGTGTAGCTCGCCGCGAGATCGTCACCCGTGAAGACCGGCGCGTCGTTGACCGGCGCGACGTTGATATCGAAGTGCACCTCCGCCGATTGCGCGCCGCCCGGTCCATTGTGCCCCTGGTCGTTGACGGTGACCGTGAGTTGGCTGGGCCCGCTGTAATTCGACTCCGGAATGTAGACCACGCCATTGGCCAGCGCGGCATTGATGGCCGATTGCGAGCCGGTCAGCGAAACCGTGCCGTCGCTGCCGTCGAGATCGCCGGTCAATCCGGGCATATCAGCGTCGTCGAAGGCGAGCGTGCCGTGCTGCACGCTCAGCGTCACCGATATCGGGGCGCTGGCGGCGTCGGGGTCGGATACCGACAGCGAGGTCAACCTCAGCGGGGTGTCCTCGTTGATCGTCACCCCGTCGGCGAGCCAGTTGTCGCCGCTGTTGGCGGTCCAGCCCGGATCTCCGAGCAGCGTCAGGCCTCCCTCGCCGTTCGTCAGGTCGGCCGCGGTCGTACCGCTACCGTCATTGAGCGGGAAATAGGCGACGAGGCCGCTTTCGTTGCCCGTCAACGACGTGAACTGCGCCGCCTGAACCTGCTGCTGGGTAAGCGCGGTGTTCCACACGCTGACATCGGCGATGGAGCCGTGGAAACCCTCGGTCTGGAATTCGACGCCGTCAACCGTGACGCCCCCGATCATGGTGAAATCCGGGTAGTCGTATGAACCCGGAATGCCGTTCACGCCCTGCTCGAGGGT
>JAUXRN010000157.1 GCA_030681835.1 Actinomycetota bacterium | reverse complement strand
TCGGCTCGGTGCTGTCCGCGATGTCCGGCCTGTCGAGGCTGTCCGTCATGGCCTGGCGTGCCGACCGGGCGATCGGGATCAGCGGAGGGCGGCCGGATCAGACGTGCGCAGCGGTGCGTCGAGCGACTCCGGGGCCTCCAGAGAGCGAGGGGACGTGACCCCGAGCTCGCTCAGCCTCCGGGCCTGCCGCATGGCCTGCGAGTCGAAGCTCCCGACGAAGCCGTTGTAGCCGCGAACCGCCTGGTCGAGCCCCTTGCGCACGGTGGCCAGGTGCTCGACAAGGGTGGACAGGCGGGCGAGCATCTCCGCCGCGGCTCGCTTGATCTCCTCCGCGTTCTCGGCCATGAGCTGGCGCTGGTACCCGAAGCCGATGGTCCGCAGGAGCGCGAGCATGGTCGTCGGGGTGGCGAGCACCACGCGACGCTCGAAGGTGCGCTCGAGCAAGAGCCCATCGGACTCCAGGGCAGCCGACAACAGGGACTCCAGGGGCAGGAACATCACCACGAAATCCGGGCTTGCGTGCCCGTCGGAGTATCCCTTGGCCGAGAGCTCGCGGGCCCGCGCCAGGACGTCGGCCGCGTGCTTGGCCAGGAGCGCATCGCGCTGGACCGGATCATCCGCACCGGCCGCCGCCCAGTACGCATCGAAGGGGAACTTCGCATCGACGAGGACCTCGCCACCCCCGGGCAGCACGATGACCACGTCGGGTCGCACGACCCGGTCGCCTGCCGCGTCGGGCCGGCCTCCCCTGGTGTCCTGCCGGCGGAAGTGAACCCCTTCGAGCATGCCGGCGTGGGCCAGCAGGCCCTCCAGCTGCATCTCGCCCCACTGGCCGCGCGTCTGGCCGCGGGCCAGCGCCGATGCAAGCTGGGTCGTCGCGGCCTCGAGCGACTGGTAGCGCTCCTGGACGGCCGTGATCTGCGTCGCCAGGATCGCGTCGGCCTGCGACCGCACCAGCCGCGCGGCATCGGTCGCCGTGCGCAGGCTGTCGAGCCCGTCGCGCACGGGCCGCAACAGGTCGTCCAGGCTCCTGGCGTCGCCACCCTGCTGTCGGATCGCCTCGTTGTCGCGACGCAGGGCCTCATTGAGCCCCTCGAGCGCCCCGGCCCGGATGCGCTCCCGGGCGACGATCCGACTGGCGAGCAGCATGGCGACGAGTGAGCCGATCACGATGCCGACGAGGAGTGCGGCGATCACGACGAACGGGCTGGACGTTGTCATGCACGGAGGGTCCCACTGGCCCCTGACGCCATCCCCACGACGCGCCCACGAGACGCGCGTGGCAGGATCGAGTGCCCAATTCAGGCGACCGGGGAGGGTACGTGGACGTCATCGCCGGCGAGCAGCGGCATGTCGACCGCTGCTACGCCCTGCTGGCCTCCACGACGGCGCACGTCGAGGGACGCCTGCGCGAGCTCGCACAGGCACAGGGCACCGGGACCGGGCAGGACCTCCTGGAGAAGCAGGCGCTGTACGACAACCTCGCCCAGCAGCTCACCGCGGCACGGGCGGCACGGACCCGGCTCGCCTTCGGGCGCATCGACCTGCAGGACGGCCGGACTCACCACATCGGGCGCATCGGGCTTCGCGACGAGGCCGGCGACCCGGTCCTGCTGGACTGGCGGGCGCCCCACTCGGCTGGGTTCTACCAGGCCACCACCGTCGAGCCGATGGGCATCCTGCGCCGGCGACGGATCATCACCAAGGACACGACCGTCACCCACGTGGAGGACGAGGAGCTCGACAACCCCACGGCCATCGCATCCGACGCGGCGGCCCGAGCCGTGGCCACGCCCCGCGAGGGTCGCATGGGGGACATCATCGCGACGATCGCGGCAGACCAGGACCGGATCGTGCGCAGCCCGCTGGGCCAGGTCACCGTCGTGCAGGGCGGCCCCGGGACCGGGAAGACCGTGGTCGCGCTGCATCGGGCCGCGTGGCTGCTGTACACGCACCGCGACCGGCTGGCCCGCGACGGCGTGCTTGTAGTCGGGCCATCCGCAGCGTTCCTGCGCTACATCGACCAGGTGCTTCCCAGCCTCGGCGAGACCGATGTCGTGCTGCTCACTCCGGGGCAGCTCTACCCAGCGGTATCCACGAGCCTTCCCGACTCCCCGGAAGCCGCGGCGATCAAGGGCAACCTCGCGATGATCACGGTGATCGCGAACGCCGTGCGCCAGCGGATCCGGGTCCCGCAGCATGCCGTCCTGTTCACCCTGGAGGACGGCTCTCCCGCACGCCTGACCGCCGAGCAGCTGGCCGACGCCCGCCGAGCCGGACCGCGGCATGGCAGCTTCCACGCCAATCGCGATCCTTTCCTACGCCGTGCGTTGGACCACCTGAGCCGCGACCGGGCCGTGCGGCGCGGGGAGGACCCCAACGACCCCGACGTGCGTGCCGAGTTGCTGATGGACCTGGTCGACGATGCCAACGTGCGACGCACCCTCAACCTCATGTGGCTACCGACGACGCCCGAACGCCTCGTCACGCGGCTGCTGTCCGACCCGCAGGTCCTCGCCACGGCCGCCGACGGGGTGCTGACGCGAGCCCAGCAGGAGGTACTGCTACGGCCCGTCGATTCGCCGTGGACGGTGGACGACGTCCCTCTTCTCGACGAAGCGGCCGAGCAGCTCGGGGAGTTCGAGCCGGTGTCGCGTGGCTCCCGAACCGCCGAGTACTCCGACTATGCCGAGCTCGTGGCGGAGGACCCGCATGCCCGCGCCCGGCCCAGGTCGAGCGTGGCCGAACGGGCGCTGGACGACCGCACCTGGATCTACGGGCATGTGGTCGTCGACGAGGCGCAGGAACTATCGCGGATGGCCTGGCATGCCCTGTCCCGGCGCTGCGTACGGCGATCGATGACGGTCGTGGGCGACTTGCAGCAGACCACGCATCCAGCCGGCGCACGGGACTGGTCGGAGGCACTCGGCTGGGCCGGGGACTCGGTCGACCTCCACACCCTGACGATCACGTACCGCATCACGCGCCAGATCGCAGGCACGGCGACCGACCTGCTCATCGCGGCGGGTGGTCACGCTCCGGACCTGCACCCGATCCGCGACGGGGAGCAGACCCAGAGCGTCTCCTGCGCGGCCGACGACCTCCCGGCCCTGGTCCTGGCCAGGGCCGCCTTGGCGGCCGGCCGGATCGGCGTCATCGTTCCCGACGCACGTGCCGACGAGCTCATGTCGCTGCTGTCCAAGGCCAGCCCCGATTTCGGGATCGGCGAGGATGCCCTCGACGCGCCCATCGCGGTGCTCACCGCACGCGAGGCCAAAGGCCTGGAGTTCGATCAGGTGATCGTCGTCGATCCAGGGGACATCAGCGCCCAGGCGAGCAGGGGTTCGGACATCTACGTCGCGTGCACGCGCGCCACCCAGTCCCTCCATCTGGTGACGACCACCTGACCCCTCGTCACCGAATCGTTGCCCGAGCCGGGAACGCTGCGTCTTCGCGCCGCGTCAAGGGCAGTGAAGCAACGTCACCAGGAGGAGCCATGCGTACCAAGGTCATCCCATTCGCAGTCGCCCTCGCGGCGGCTGCCTTGCTCACTGCCTGCTCGGCGACAACGGCTTCGGATGCGTATGTCGAGCAGCCCATGTCCGATGTGGCGGTCGACGGCGCCATGGCCGAGGAGGCCATGACAGGTGGGGCGCCTGCCGCTCCGACGACGTCCCAGGCGCAAGACCGCGCCATCGTGAAGACCGCCTACGTCTCGATGCGCGTCGAGGACGTCGGCGCCTCCGCCGCACGCGTGCGGGACCTGGTCAGGGCCCGAAATGGGCTCATCGCGAACGAGGACTCCCAGACGACGAGCGAGTCCCCCTACGCAAATCTCACCGTGCAGGTGCCTGCGGCCGATCTCGACGCATTCCTCGACGACGTTGCCGAGCTGGGCACGGTCGACTCCGTGAGCGTTTCGGCTTCGGACGTCACCGCGCAGGTCGTCGACCTGGACGCCCGCATCGGCGCGCTCCAGACAAGCATCGAGCGGATGACGCAACTGCTCGCCGAGGCCACGCGCATCGACGACCTGCTGGCCATCGAGACGCAGTTGTCCCAGCGCCAGGCCGAGCTCGACTCGCTCACCGCGCAGCGCACCTGGCTGGGCGAGCAGGTGGCCCTGTCGACGGTGACCATCTCGATATCGCCGCAGACGGCGATCGCCAGCGTCAACGCACCTGGGTTCGTGTCCGGACTGCGCAGCGGCTGGTCGGCCTTCACCTCCGCGATCGCCGTGGCGGTCACCGGGGCTGGCTTCTTCCTGCCCTTCCTCCTCGTGCTCGTGCTGATCCTGGTCCCGGTCCTGATCGTGATCGCCCGCCGCAGCAAGCGGACTCCCGATCCGGCAACGGACGAGACGGCCCCGCCGACTGACGAGTTGACGCCCACAGGCGCATGACCCCAAGGGCACGTACAGTGCCAGCATGAGGAGGTGGCGGGCGGCGCCCGGTGCGGTGCTGCTCGCCCTCCCCTTGCTGGCACTGTCCGCGTGCTCATCGGCGCCGGCGTCCGAGCAGGTTCAGGTCGACGGCGGTCCCGCATCGGCAACCGACGCGGCCTCTGTCACCCTGGACGCGACGATCTACGTGCCGGACACGGTGCCGGCACCGGCCGTCGTGCTGGCCCACGGATTTGGCGGAAGCAAGGCCGACCTGGAGGAGCGGGCGACCCGTCTCAGCCAGAGCGGATACGTCGTGGTTGCGTACTCCGCGCGTGGTTTCGGATTGTCGACGGGCCAGATCTCCATGAACGCCCCCGACTTCGAGATCGCTGATGCGAGTGCCATCGTGGACTTCCTGGCCACGCGCGACGACGTCACCCTCGACGGCACCGGAGACCCGCGGGTGGGCTTCGCCGGAGGCTCTTACGGGGGCGCCCTGGCCCTCATGGCGGCCGGCTACGACCCGCGAGTCGACGCCATCGCCGCCGACATCACCTGGAACGACCTCGAGTCGTCGCTGTTCGGGCAGTCCGCACCGGACGCCCAGCCTGCCGCCGGGGTGTTCAAGGCCCTGTGGACCGGGAACTTCTTCGGCGTGGGAGTGGTGAACCGCGACGGCACCGTCACGGCGTGCGGCCGGTTCAGCCCGCAGTGGTGCACCGCCTACACGGATGCAGCCGCGTTCGGCACCGTGAGCGCCGCGTCCCGTGAACTGATGGCCGCGTCGTCACCTAGCAGCATCTCCAGCCGCATTGCGGCGCCCACCCTCATCTCGGCCGGCCAGTCCGACTCGCTCTTCCCGATCGGCCAGGCCAATGCCACGGCGGAGCAGATCATGGCTGCCCACCCGCAGACCCCGGTCAAGGTCGTGTGGCACGGCGGCGGGCACGACGGGGGCATCGACGAGTCCGAGCGCCTCGATGACCTGGTCACCGGCTGGTTCGACGCGCACCTGGCCGGGGCCGCCGAGATGTCCACGGCGTTCGAGGTCACCGACACCACAGGCACCATCTCGGTGCAGAACTCCGGCACGGCTCCTGTCGTGCTTCAGGCGGACAGCTATCCCGGAGTGGGCGGTCAGCGCGTGCAGGAGGTCCCGCTGGTCGGTGGCCTGCAGCGCGTGCTTGCGCCGGCCGGCGGGCTGCCGAGCCAGGTGACCAGCGTGCCCGGACTTGGGTCGACCGGCGGCCTGGTCGAGTTCCCGGTGCCGGGCCAGTCCGCCATCTTCCAGAGCGCGCCCCTCACCGAGCCCATGACGATCATCGGATCGAGCACGGTGACCCTCACGGTGGCGTCGGTCGACGGTGAGCAGCCGGAGGAGACGGCGCTGTTCGCCTCGTTGCGCATCGTCTCGCCCAGTGGCCGGGCGACGCTGCCGGCGGGGCTGGTCGCCCCGATCTCGCTGCGCGGCCTGAACGGCGAGCCGCGCCAAGTGTCCGTGACGCTTCCCGCCATCGTCACGACCGCGGGCGTAGGCGACAGCCTGCGGCTGGTCGTGTCGACAACGGACTTCGCCTACCGCCTGCCGCAGCAGCCGGTGCTGTACGACATCGGCCTCGCTGCGCCGGGGGTCACCGTGCCGCTCGTCGACACCGAGCCTGTCTCCACTGGCGTCGCGCCCATCTGGTGGATCGTGGGCGCCGCCGGGATCGTGGCGCTGATCGTCGTCGTGGTGATCCGGCTCCGTCCGCGCCATGATCGCGTCGCGGTCCGGCCCGACGGCGACGCCCCGCTGGCCATCACCGGCCTGACCAAGCGCTACGGAGACGACTACCTAGCCGTGGACGACCTGACGTTCACCGTCCAGCCCGGCATGGTGCTGGGCCTGCTCGGGCCCAACGGGGCGGGCAAGACCACCACCATGCGCATGGCGATGGGCCTGATCATGCCGACCGCTGGCCACGTCGCAGCGTTCGGCCAGCCCGTCTACGCGGGGGCACCCGTCCTGGCCCGCATCGGGGCGCTCGTCGAAGGGCCGGGCTTCCTCCCGCACTTGACCGGGCGGCAGAACCTCGACCTCTTCTGGCGGGCGGCCGGCCGTGGCGACGCCGACCCCTCCCTCGACGAGGTGCTCGACATCGCCGACCTCGGCTCCGCCGTGGACAAGAAGGTGCGCACGTACAGCCAGGGCATGCGGCAGCGGCTGGGAATTGCGCAGGCGATGCTGGGCAAGCCCGACCTGCTCCTGCTCGACGAGCCGACCAACGGGCTCGACCCGCCGCAGATCAAGGCGATGCGCGACGTGCTGCACCGATACGCCGACTCAGGTCGCACGGTGATCATCTCGTCGCACCTGCTCGGCGAGGTCGAGCAGACCTGCACGGACGTGGTGGTGATGCACCGGGGACGGCTCGTGGGCGCGGGCCGGGTGGCGGACTTGCTGTCCAGCACGGCCGGCCGTCGGCTCGAGGACGTGTTCCTCGAGATCGTCGGCGATGACCTGACCGTGGGGCTGCCATGACGATCCGGGAGACGGGCTACCGGCCGGGGGCCACCATGCCCCTGCGCGTGGAATTCATCCGTCAGTTGAGGCGGCGGCGCACCTTGGTTGCCTACCTGCTGGTCGTGGCACTGCCGGTGATGGTGTCGCTGGCCGTGAAGTTCGGGTCCAGTCCCGGCCCAGGTCGGCGGCTGGGCAGCGGGAGCGCCGACCTCGTCGGCCTGGCCACTGCCGGAGCAGCGAACTTCACCGTCACGATGTTCTTCTTCGCGTCGGGCTTCCTGCTGCTGGTGATCGTCGCCCTCTTCTGCGGCGACACCGTCGCGAGCGAAGCATCGTGGTCAAGCCTGCGCTACCTGCTTGCCGCGCCCATCCCCCGTCGGCGGCTGCTCAAGCAGAAGCTCGTCGTGGGGCTGTCTTTGGCCCTCGGCGCGATCGCGGTCCTGCCCATCGCGTCCTTCGCGATCGGGCTCGTCGCCTTCGGGAACGGGCCACTGCAGTCCCCTCTCGGCACCACCTTCACTGCCGGCGAGGCCCTCGCCCGGATCTCCGCCATTGGCCTGTACATCTTCGTGTCGCTGCTGTTCGCCGCAGGCGTCGCCTTCCTGATGTCCGTGCTCACCGACGCGCCGCTCGGAGCCGTCGGCGCGGCCGTCGTGCTCGTGATCATCAGCAACATCCTCAACGCGATCGAGGCTCTCGGCAGCCTGCGCGAGTGGCTGCCGACCCACTTCGCGTCTGCCTGGCTGGACCTGCTCGCCCCAACGGTCGGCTGGACCGACATGGCCCGCGGCGCCGCCTACTCGATCGTGGCGTGCGCGCTCTGCGTCGCCTTCGCCACCTATCTGTTCGACCGCAAGGACGTCGTGTCCTAGATGCTCGTGGCCTAGCCGTACGTGCACGACGCGACGATGCCGCGCGCCAACGCGAGTGTGAACCGATCGGGGCGATAGTCCTCGGTCACGGCCTGCGGCACCCCGTCGATGCTGCCGATCCGGGCCGAATACCCATTCGATGCGGCAAAGGCCGCGGCACGCGCGAAATCCATCCGGGCGCTGGTCATCTGGCCGCACATGCCGATCATCTGCGCCGATCCGGCACCCTCGGCCGGCGCCCCGGCCACCTGCTCCAGCCCTGCAGCGACGGCCAGCAGCTCGCGGTAGGACAACCCGGTCGACCTGATGACGATGGAGGTGTCGCCGGGCGCGGCCATCGTCGACGACGGCCGAGCGGTCATGGTCAGGTACCCGCCGGTCCGCTTGACGTCGGCCCGCACGCACCGGAAGCCCTTGGGCACCTCCAGCGGAGGGGCGTCCGCGGGCTGCGGGAAGCAGTTGGCGTAGATGGTGACGGCGACACGCACCCGGGTTCCGGGCAGGCCGAGCATGACCGTGCTCGTGCCGACCTTCGCCGTGCTGGTCATGAAGGCGGGCTCGGCGGCCCACCCCGTTGTGGCCCACTTCTCGGATATCCAGAACGCCCGGGCACCGCGCCCGTACCGCGTTCCCGCGTAGGTGTCACCCGCCGTGACCCGTCCGCTGGCGACGGCCAGGCGGTCGCCGATGACCGAGACCTTCGGGGCATGGTCGAGACCGAGGTCGTGCACGGGTTCCCAGAGGGACCCGGCCGTTCCCAGCCGCGCCGCAGCGGTGTCCCAGGTGGCGACCCGCTCCTGAAGGTCCACGCCGTCCGCCGCGGCCGCGGGCAGGGCAACGGCGAGCGACAGGAGTGCGGACGAGGCAGCGGCGGTCAGGCGACGCGCGGCGCGACTAATGGGCGGAGTCTTCCGGGACATAGGGGACCCTGCCGAGGACGCGCTTGAGGGTCGGCAGCCCGACGACCCAGTCGTAGATGACACTGGTGCGCTGCACGACGTCCTGAACCGACCGGTTGGCCCCGCTGACGACCACCCAGAGCAGTCCCACGGGGAAGAGTGCGCAGAAGGCCGAGCGAACGGCCGCCGGGCCCCAGCCCAGCCGCGAGCCCTTGCGGTTGACGACCCGGACCCCCATGACCAGGTTGCCAATGGTCCGGCCCGACAACGCCCAGCACACCGTCCAGTAGGCCCAGTTGAGGAAGTAGCCGTAGACGACCATGTAGACGAGTTCGGGAACCCTGCCGTCAGAGCCTTCGGCGGCCGTCGTCGGGTCGATGATGAAGCTGAGCATCCAGAGGGCCGCGGCCGTGAGCAGGACCGTGGCGAAGATGAGGGATACGTCGATGCTCGCCGCGATCGCCCGGCTCACGAAGCCTGCCCGCTGGCCCTGGAAGTCGCGGGCAGCCGGCGGGAGCACGTGGTTGGCGTGGATGACCTCGATGGGGTCGGCCGAAGGTCGCTCGCGGTACTCCCGGAAGGACGTCATGGCGTGGCGTCCTCGTGGACGTCGTCAGCGTGCTCCGCGCCCTGCACCGTCTCGGTCCGCGCATCACGAGCGAAGTCCTCGCGCATGCGGCCCATCAGCGACTCCGGCTCGCCCGGCGTCTCGGTCTTGCGTTGCCGCCGGCGCAGCAGCATCCGGTCGGCGAGCCGGGACACGAATTGGTCGGCCCCGACGCCCTGGACCCTGATCGTGTTAACGGCATCGGTGGCGATGCCGCCGGTCGATTCCCGGATGATCTGCGGCAGGTCGATCTCCTCGATGACGTAGTTGGCGAGCGGGATCACCGGCACGCGGTCAATGATCCGCTCGATGTCGGCCCGCTCGACGATCGCGTTGACGTCGACACGGTCAATGACCAGTTGTGTGAGGTCGAGGGAGTCGAGGGCCGAGTTGATGACCCGGTTGAGGTCGACCTGCTCGAGCACGAGGGAGGTGAGGTCGAGGCGCTCGACGATCGCATCCGCGATGGCCGGCACGAGCCGGTCGAGGGCGGAGGTGACCGACGACTCCACCGCCTGGCCCACGGTGTGCTCGATCATCGACGCCAGCGTCGACGCGCTCGTCGTCACCATGCCGACCGAGTTGGCCACGACACCCAGGAGGACATCGAGCGGCCCGGGCGAAGGGGCCGGCACGGCGCGGGTCACGAGGACGACCTCCTGCCGCTCCCCGCCGACCTCGTCCATGCGCCCATCATGCTGCACGGCAGGCGCCCGGCAGCGGCTACTCCTGCGGACTCTTGAGCGGGCCGGTCTTGGCGGTGGGGAAGTAGTCCTGGCCGATGCCGCTGGACCGCTTGGGGACCATGACCGAGCGGAACCACGAGACGATCTCGTCGCCGTCCTGGTTCAGCCCGCGGGTCTTCATCCGGATGATGCCCATCTCGGGCCGCGATGCGCTCTCCCGGGTCTCCAGGCAGATGCTCTCGGCATAGATGGTGTCCCCGATGTAGACCGGGTGGGTCAGCTTGATGTCCGTCCAGCCCAGGTTCGCCACCGCGTTCTGGCTCATGTCGATCACGCTGAGCCCCAGCACCAGCGCCACCGTCAGGCCGGAGTTGACGATGACCCGGCCGCCCGTGATCGGGTTCGACTGGGCCAAGTGGGCGTTGAAGTGGTTCTGGTTGGTGTTGCACGTCAGCAGCGTGAACCAGGTCGAGTCCGCCTCGGAGATCGTCCGGCCGAACGGGTGCTGGTACACCGTGCCGACCTCGAAGTCCTCGAAGAACCGGCCCAACTGCGCCGGAACGACATTCGGCTGCGCGTCATTCGTCATGCTCGCATCCTGCCCCGCCTGCTGACAGGAAGCGCTCCCGGGGTGACAATGGGGCGTGCCCCCGACGCCGCCTACCGATCGATTCCCGGCCGCTGACACCGCGGTTGACCCTGCCGTCGCGACCCTCGACCATGCCAGGTCGGTCATGGGTGAAGTCGCGGCCAGCATGGCGCGCGTGATCTCCGGCAAGCCTGAGGCCATCAGGCTGTCGCTCGTGGCCCTCCTGGCCGAGGGACACCTGCTCATCGAGGACGTCCCCGGCGTCGGCAAGACCATGCTGGCAAAGTCCCTCGCCCGGAGCCTGGACTGCTCGATGAACCGCATCCAGTTCACCCCCGACCTCCTGCCCGGCGATGTCACCGGCGTGAGCGTCTTCGACCAGCGAACGAGCACCTTCGAGTTCCGGGCCGGCGCGATCTTCGCCCACATCGTGCTCGGCGACGAGATCAACCGGGCATCCCCCAAGACCCAGTCGGCGCTCCTGGAGGCAATGGAGGAGCAGCAGGTCAGCGTCGACGGGCAGACCCATCGCCTGCCGCAGCCGTTCATGGTCATCGCGACGCAGAACCCCGTCGAGATGGAGGGGACCTACCCGTTGCCCGAGGCCCAGCGGGACCGGTTCATGCTCCAGATCAGCCTGGGCTACCCCGACGCATCGGCCGAGATCGCCATGATCAGCACGCATGAGCTCAGCGATCCGCTCGAGTCGCTGACTCCCGTCACGGACGCGGCCACCCTGCGCACGCTTCGGCTTGCCACTCGCTCCGTGTACACGTCGGACTCGATCAAGAAGTACGTGGTTTCCCTCGTCAGTGCAACGCGCGGCACACCGTTGCTGCGACTGGGGGCATCGCCACGTGCGAGCGTGCACCTCGTCCATGCCGCGAAGGCGATGGCCCTGCTGAGCGGGCGCGACCACGTGCTGCCCGACGATGTCCAGGCCCTTGCCGTACCGGTGCTGTCGCACCGCGTACTGCTGTCCACCGAGGCCCACCTCGACCGTCGCAATGCCCCGGGCATCATCGCTGACTTGGTCACGCGCGTCCCGGTCGCCTAGCGGGCCATGAACAGCTTCACCTCGCGCGGCAGGGGACTCCTCGCCCTGGCCCTGGTGGCCCTGGTGGCGGGATGGGCCTTCGGCCAGCCCGCCCTCCTCGCCGTCGGCTCCCTCCTCGCGCTCGTGCCGATGATCGGTGCCGCGAGCGTGCGCCGGTCGCGATTCGTCCTCGGCTGCAGTCGGGTCGTCACGCCCAGCCAGTTCGCGGTGGGCGGCCAGGCCGAGGTGGTCCTCACCGTCGAGAACGGCTCGCGGCTGGCCAGCGGGGCGCTCCTGCTGGAGGACGTCGTGCCGGCCGCCCTCGGCGACGCTCCACGGCTGCTGCTTGACCGGGTGCCGCCGCACGCCCAGCGAGCCGTCCGCTACGCGATCACGGGCGGCGACCGTGGCCGGCACCGCGTAGGCCCACTCGCTGTCACTGTCACCGATCCGTTCGGGACCGCGTCGATCACCCGCGAATTCAGTGCCACGAACCCCGTTCTGGTGACGCCGGAGATCGTGCCGCTCGGCCGCGCGGGCAGTTCCCTGGCCCCCGGGGGGCGTGGCGAGACGCTCTTCCGTTCCCTTGCCGCGCGGGGTGACGACGACGTGCTTCCGCGTGACCACCGCCCGGGCGACGACATGCGCCGCATCCACTGGCGCGCAACCGCCCGACTCGGCAACCTGATGGTCCGCCGCGAGGAGCAGGCCTGGCACAGCTCGATGGTCGTGATCCTGGACAACAGGGCCAGTGCCCACTCCGGCACGGGCCCGGCATCGACCTTCGAGTGGGCGGTGTCGGCGGCAGCAAGCGTGGTCTTGCACTACCAGCATCTCGGCTGGCGGGTCACCGTCATCGACGCCAGCGGCCTCGTTCTCGTCGACGCGCCGGCGTCGGGCATCGCGGAGTCGGAACCGGCACTGCAGGCATTCGCCGAGGTGCGCACGACGCAGGCGGCGATGTCCCCCGGCCTCAGCGTCGACCTCGAGGGCGTCTCGGCGGTCATCGCCGTCCTCGGGCGGGTGAGCGATGACGCCGCACGCTCACTGGTTCGCCCCACCAGTGGCTTCGCCGGCTGCCTGCCCCTGGATCCCGCGCCCACGGATCACCTGCGCGCCCTGGGGTGGCGAGTCTCGCCATGGACCCGCGGCATGCCAGTTGCCGAGGCGTGGGCGCGGATCGCCCCGCAGCAGGCTGGAGCACTCCGGTGACCCAGCCGCTACCGGACGACATGCCCAGCAACGGCTGGCCGCTGGTGCGCGAGCGAGCCCGCCTCGCAGACACGGGCGTGGCAGCGGCCGCCACCCTCCTCGCGTTGCTCAGCCTCGTGCCGCTGTACGCCGACCTGCAATGGGTGGCCCCAGCCGTCACGGCCGTGGCCGTGGTCGCCCTCCTCGGAGCAGGCGCACGGGCCATCGCCCTGCCCGTGCCGTTCGTCCCCATCATCGAAGCCATGGGCGTGATCGCCGTCCTCACCGCGGTCTACACCAGCGAACTGGCGTGGGCGAAGGTCGTACCCACCACGGAGTCCTGGGACGCCTTGCGTCCGCTGATCACCGAGGGCCTGCTCGATGCGCAGGCCTTCTCCGCGCCCGTGCCGACACTGCCCGGTTTGGTCCTGCTCGCCGTCGCCGGCGCTGGGCTGGCCGCCTTGTGCCTGGACACGTTCCTCGCGTCGGTCCGCTCGCCACTGCTCGCCGGCCTGCCGATCCTCGTGCTGTTCGCCGGCGCGGCGCTGCTGCAGTTCGGCCAGGCGCCCTGGTGGCCGTTCCTGGCGGCGAGCACGGCGTGGCTGCTCGTGCTGGCAGCCGACCAGCGCGAGCGCGTGCGCGCCTGGGCCGGCCTGGCCGGTGTCACCCGCATCCGCGGCCTGTCCACCGGTGCCCGCCGGCTCGGCTCGGCCGCCATCGTCGTTGCCTTGGTACTCGGCATCTCGCTGCCGACCCGGCCGCCAGCCGCACCAGCGGGGTCAGGTGACGGAGCCGGCGGAGGATCGGCAGCCGAGGGCGGGCCCGTGCTGCTCGACCCGCTGGTCTCCATGCGACGCAACCTCACCCTGGCCAGCGACACCGAGGTGCTGACCTACCGCACGGATGCGGTCGAGCCTTCCTACTTCCGGGTCAGCGTCCTCGAGGCATTCGACGGGCAGACCTGGCGGCAGCGGCCCGGGCTGGAGAGCGGCCGGGACCCCGGGTGGGAACTGCCGGGCGTCGCCGAGGCACCCGGGGGCACCGCCACCTCGGCCTACGACATCTCCGTGTCCAATCTCCAGAACGCCTTCCTGCCCTTGCCGTACCCGATGGCGGCACTGGAGAACGTGGCCGGGGTGGAGGGTGGCTGGCGGCTGGACTCCAGCACGGGCGTGGCCTTCTCGGGAGACCGGGCGGCTACCGGTGCGCGCTATCGCGTCACCGCCCTGCGGCCTGATGTCGCGGCGGGCGACCTGCGCGGCGCCACCCTCGCGCAGGGTTCACTCTGGCCGCAGCTGACCCTGCCCGGCGGCATGCCCGCCGTCGTCGAGCGCACCGCGCTTGAGGTCACTGCCGGCGCCGACAACCCGTATGACCGTGCCCTCGCCCTGCAGGACTTCTTCGCCCGGTCGGGCGGCTTCCAGTACAGCACCACGGTGCGCAGTGGCGCGGGCTCGGACTACCTCGCCGAATTCCTGCAGGACCGGGTCGGCTACTGCGAGCAGTTCGCCGGGGCGATGGCCGTCATGGCCCGGCAGTTGGGGATCCCGTCCCGCATCGTCGTCGGATTCACGCAGGGGGCACCCGTCGACGAAGGCGTCTGGTCGGTCACCGTCCGCGACGCGCACGCGTGGCCGGAACTGTGGTTCGAGGGCATCGGCTGGGTCCGATTCGAGCCGACACCGGCCGGCAGCGCCACCGTCCGCACGCCGGCCTATGCCCCTCTGTCGTCCGGCGGCCCCGGACTGAGCGGCGACGAGAGCCGTGGGGTGTTCGACTCCGAGGGCTTCGACGCCATCTCAGCGCCGGAGACGACAGACATGCGTGGCCTGGTGAACCGGGCGACGCTGGTGGTCGCGATACTCGCCGGGTTGCTGCTGCTCGGCTGGCCGATGGCCCGTCGCATCGTGCGCCGGCACCGCCGCCTGCATGCCCGGGACTACCCGGCCGTCGTGGAGGGGGCGTGGGAGGAGATCGGCGCGACCGCGGTCGACCTGGGCCAGCCGTGGTCTCCGTACAGCACCCCGCGCCAGGTGGCCGAGCGGCTGTCCCGCGGCATGCCCGAAACGGCGGCGGCCGCGCTGCGACGGGTGCGGGTGCAGGTGGAGCAGGTGCGCTACGCCGCCCCGGTCGCCGACAGCACGACCGTCCGGACGGCCATCATGGAGAGGTCGGGGGCGGAACGGGCAGCAGCGGTGCGGGCGGATGTGAAGACGGTCGTGCGAGAACTGCGTCGCCGGGTGCGCTGGCAGGCCAGGGTGACGGGCTACTGCTGGCCGTCGTCCGAACGGCGGCGCCAGCGGTCTTCCATGCGGTCCATGAAGCCCGAGGACTTGCGCGAGCGAGGCGCCTCAGCGGGGGCCGGGGCGGCCTCGTCGGGCGCCCGGGTACCGAACGCGGAGTAGAGGACGACGGCGCCAACGAGCATCACGACGAAGCCGAGAACGCCCAGAGCGATGACGGTGGTGGCGACTCCGGCGAGCAGCAGGCCCATGCCGGCCAGGACGGCCAGAACTCCGAGGGCAGCGCGACCGCGCGCGGCGCGGGCACCGGGGGTCGATCGCAGGCTGGTGGCGAACTTGGGGTCCTCGGCGTAGAGGGCCTTCTCCATCTGCTCAAGCAGGCGCTGCTCATGCTCGGAGAGCGGCATTGTTGCCCCCTTTCACCGGAGCCCGAAGGCGGAGTTGCCTCAAGGATAGGCGTGATCGCGGGTAAGGGAAACCGGTACCCCGGATTAGGGCGAGTTGCGGCCGCGACGGTCCGGGTCGACGAGCCGGGCCGGGCGGACCGCGGCGGATCCATACCTGGCCCGCAAGCCGTCGATGGCCACCTCGGCGTCGCGGCGGCCATGATCGGGATCGCCCAGGACTAGCTGCTGCGGGGCATCGACGGCGTCGGCCAGGCCCTCCATCCGGACGCCGACGAGGCGGATCCGTACGCGTTGCAGCCCGAGGGCGTCGTAGAGCGCGCGGGCGGTGTCGTAGACCTCCTTGCCCACATCGGTCGGGCTGCGCAGGGTTCGCGATCGCGTGATCGTGCTGAAGTCCGCGAATCGCACCTTGATCGACACGGTGCGGCCCACGTAGCCCGCGGCCCGCAGCCGGGCGGCGACCTGGTCGGACAGGCGCAGGAGGTGGGCGTGGATGACCTCGGGATCGTCGATGTCGTGCGCGAATGTCTCCTCGTTGCCGACGGACTTGTCCGGCTCGTGCGGACTGACCCGGCGCGGGTCGCGTCCCCACGAGAGCTCGTGCAGGTGCGTGCCGGCGGCCTGGCCGAGGGCGCGTTGCAAGGTGGCCTGCGGGGTGTTCGCGATGTCGCCGACGGTGCGCAGGCCGAGCCGGGTGAGCTGCTCCTCGGTCTTCTCCCCCACCCCCCACAGCGCCCCGACGGGCAGGGGGTGCAGGAAGTCGATGACCTTGGCGGCGGGAACGACGAGCAGCCCGTCGGGCTTGACCCGGGTGGAGGCGAGCTTGGCGATGAACTTCGTGCTGGCCACGCCGACCGAGCAGGTGATCTGCTGCTCGTCGTGCACTCGCGCCCGGATCAGCTCGGCGATCGCGGTGGGGCTGCCGAGCCGGCGCAGGGCCCCGGACACGTCGAGGAAGGCCTCGTCGAGGCTGAGCGGCTCGACCATCGGCGTGATCGACTCGAACAGGGCCATCACGTTGCGGCTGACCTGCGCGTACAGGCGATGGTCGGGCTCGACGATGACGGCCTGCGGCGCGACGCGCCGGGCCCGCGACATCGGCATCGCCGAGTGCACGCCCAGGGCGCGGGCCTCGTAGGTGGCCGAGAGGACGACGCTTCGGCCGCCCCCGCCGCCGACGATGACCGGCTGCCCCTGCAGCTCGGGCCGGGTGCGCAGCGACGCCGATGCGTAGAACGCATCCATGTCGACGTGCAGGATCGTGCAGCCGGTGTCGTCGGTGCCGAACCCGATGCGACCGGTCGGTCGGCGCACCTGGCTACGACTCATGTGGGCATCATCCCCCTCGTCACCACCCGCTGCTGCCGGGGCTGCTGTGCCACAGCTTCGACGGTGGCCGGGCCGGGTCCGTGCCGGCCGGCTTGATGTCGGCGTACGGGGACTGGCGGAAGCCACTGGCATGCACGAGCACCCGGCGGCGTGCCGGGATCGCGTCGTCGGCCCCCTCGGGCAGGGCGGAGACCATCGCCTCGACCGCGCCGACCCCTCCGGCCAGCCAGGCCGCGCGGGCCGAGCCGAGCTCCCAGCAGCCGGTGGCGCGCAGCGAGATGCCCCGAGGACCCGTGCGCCGCACCTCGCCGCGCACGAGCAGCAGCCAGGAGGCGAACACCGTGCCCGCGAAGGGGCCTTGGGCATCATCGAAGAAGGTGCAGTCCGCCGGGCCGGTCGCATCGTCGAGGGTGAGGAAGATGACCCGCCGACCGCTGCGCACCGGCGGGGTCTGGGTGGCCACCTTGACCCCGGCGACGAACACCTCGCTGCGCGAGCGCTGGGCGAGCAGGTCGCGGGCCCGCACGACGGCCATGCCCCGTGCGGCCAGGCCGGCCAGCATCGGCTCATAGAACTCCATGACGTGGTGGCTGACGTCCAGGCCCAGCACGTCGAGCTCGGCATGGACCCGCTCGGCCGGGTTCATCTCCGGCAGGCCGGACGCCACCTGCACAGCCGGATCGTCGGACAGCGCGTCGTACAGCCCGAGGGTCAGCTGCGCGTGCGCCGCGCCTACCCGGGCCGAGCCGCGCGTGGGGCCGCGGGCATAGCGGTCGAGGTCGGCGACCTGAAGCAGCAGGTCGCGCCGGGTCATGCTCCCGCGATGGCGCATGCGCGGGGCGATGTCGAGGGAGTACATCGCGTCGAACCCGCCCGCGACGACGACCCGCTCGGCGGTGGGCCGCGACATCCCGCTGCGCTGCCACGCATCGGACAGCGAACCGTAGGGCTGGCCGGCGACGATCGAGTCGACCTCGGCCTCGCTGATGCCCTTGACGTCGGTGAGTGGCACCCGGATGCCCTCCCGCCCATCGGGCATCGGCGCCACCCGGTAGCAGCCGCCGGAGGCGTTGATGTCCAGGCCGAGGACGCCGACGCCCCGGTTGCGGGCGTCGTCGAGGATCAGCCGCTTGGGGTACATGCCGGGGTCGTGGGTGAGGATCCCGGCGTAGAACGCGGCCGGATGGTGCGCCTTCAGCCAGGCCGACTGGTAGGTGGGCAGCGCGAACGCCGCGGCATGGGCCTTGCAGAAGCCGAAGGACGCGAACGCCCGCAGCACGTCCCACACCCGCTCGACGGTGGCCAGGTCGTAGCCCCGGCGCAGGGCGGCGGGGTAGAACCACGCCCGGATGTCGTCCTGTCCTTCCGGGGAGCCCAGGGTGCGCCGGGTCTCGTCGGCCTCGGCCAGGGAGCAGCCGGTCATCGTCGCCACGATGCGCAGCACCTGCTCGTGGAAGACGACGACGCCACAGGTCTCCTCGAGCGCCGGGCGCAGGTCGTCATGCAGGTAGACCGGCTCGTTCCAGCCCTGCCTCGCGCGCAGGAAGGGCGTGACCATGTCGGACTTGACCGGGCCGGGACGGAACAGCGAGATGTCGATGATGAGGTCGCCGAAGGTCGCCGGCGCGAACTTGCCGATGAGCTCACGCTGGCCCGGGGACTCGATCTGGAAGCAGCCGAGGGTCTGGGCCGAGGCGATGAGGGCGAAGGTCTGCGGGTCGTCGAGGCCATGGTCGTCGAGCTCGATGCGTTCCCCCGTCGTGCGCTCGATCTCGTCGATCGCGTGCGCCATCGACGACTGCATGCGGATGCCGAGCACGTCGAGCTTGAGCAGGCCCATCTCCTCGACGTCGTCCTTGTCGAAGTGGCTCATCGCGAACCCGGCCGCGCTGCGCTCCACCGGGGTGCGGTCGAGCAACGTGGTGTCGGACAGCACGATCCCGCAGGGGTGCAGCGCGACGTGGCGCGGCAGGCCGTCGAGCCGCTCGACGAGGTCGAGGAAGGAGTCCAGCTCGCCGGTAGCCGCGAGCCGGCCGAACGCGGACGTGCGCAGCTCGGGCAGGTCGGCGAGCGCGTTGCGCGCGTCGCGGGCGCGGATGTGCGGGAAGGACTTGGCGAAGGCGTCGATGTCGCCGGCCGGCATGCCGAGGGCGGCACCGACGTCGCGCACGGCGTGGCGCACGCGGTAGGTCTCCATCATCGACACGCAGGCCGTGCGCTCGGGCCCGAAGCGGTCGAAGATCCACTGGTAGATCTCCGGCCGGCGGGCGGATTCCACGTCGATGTCGATGTCGGGCAGCGCCCGGCGCAGCGGGGACAAGAAGCGCTCCATGAGCAGGTCGTGCCGGATCGGGTCGACCCCGGAGATGCCGAGCAGGTGGTTGACGAGGCTGCCGGCACCGGAGCCACGGGCGGCCACCCGCACCCCGCGGTCCTTGATCAGCTCGACCACCTCGGCGACGGTGAGGAAGTAGCCGGAGAAGCCGAGGTAGGCGATGGTGGCGAGCTCCTCGGCCAGCCGGTCGGCGGCGCCGCGGCGCTCGGCGGCCCGGGCGTAGCGGCGCGGAATGGCCCCCTCGCACCGCTGCCGCAGCAGGGCGTCGGCCCGCGCGTTCGCCTCGCTGGGCGGGACCGGCTCGCCCAGGAGCACGTCGAGCTCTGGCACGAACACCTCGCCGATGCCGAGGTCGGCCTCGGGGTCGAGCACGCAGTGCTCGGCCAGGCGCATCGTGTCGGCAAGCAGCCGGCGGCCGTCGCGCTCCCCCGCCGCGCGGGCCACCTCGTCGGCCACCTGCGCCATCTGCTCGGCGTCCTTGACGAAGGCCTCGCCGTTGCCCGGCCGCAGGTGCCGGGAGCCGAGCGGCACCAGTCGGCGGGCCGAGTCGAGCACGTCGGCCACCCGCGCGTCGTCGGGATGCAGGTAGCGCACGGCGTTGGTGAGCACCACGGGCAGCCGCTGCTCGCGGGCCCAGCCCAGCATCGCGGCGGCCGTGGCGGTGGCATGGCGGTACTCGGGGTCGGCCCGGCGGCCGGGGTCGGTCCGGTGAGACGCGACCGCCACTCCGACCCGCGGGCCGAAGATGGCCCGCCAGGGCCGGGCCGCCCCCTCGGCCCGGTGGGTCCGCTGGGTGGCGATGAGCCGGCCGACCTCGGAGTCGGCGGTGAGCAGCGCCACCACGCCGTCGCTGTGCTCGCGCAGGGCCGCCCAGGTCAGCCATGGCGCGCGCCGCTCGGCATGCTCCCCGGTGTGCGCGGCACTCACCAGCCGGCACAGGGAGGCCCAGCCGGCGGCGTTCGCCGCCAGCAGCAGCACCCGCGGCCGGCTCTCGTCGATCCACGTGCCGCCGTGCGCCGGGGACCTGCGGGCGTTCGGCGGTGGAAGAGCAGGCGCGGTCTCCTCCATCGCCAGATCCACCCCGAGCACCATGCCGATCCCGGCCGACCGGCAGGCCAGGGCCCAGCGGACCGCGCCGTAGAGCCCGTCGCGGTCGGTCAGGCCCATGATCGGCTGGCCGAGCTCGACGGCCCGGGCGACCATGGCCTGCGGGGTGGCGGTGCCGTACTGCAGGGAGAAGCCGGACGCGACGTGCAGGTGGGCGAAGGGCATGCGGCGAAGGCAGGCGCGGCGTCTAGCCGACGTGCAGGAGCGCGTCGGCCATGGATGGCTGGTGCGCCAGGCCGAGCGCCTGGGCCACCCGGGCCACGAAGGCATCCGCCTCGCGAACGAGGTCATCGGCCTCCCGCGGGGAGACGCAGGCCAGTCCCGCCTCGGCGGCGGCCCGCTTGCCGGCGCCCGCGGCGAAGAAGTCGCACCACTCGGCGAGTTCCGGGGCGACCTGCGGCAGCACCGTCCAGACGCTGCGCACCCGCGCCCGGCGGGCCGTCGGCCGGCTGCGCGCCGCGAGCATCGCGGCCGCGGCCCGCAAGGCCGCTAGGTGCGGGGCGGCATAGCGCTCGGCCGGGGTGGTGGCGATGCTCGCCTCGGTCAGGCTGCGCCGTGCGGATGCCACGAGCTCGTCCGCTGGCCGGGAACTGGTCATGGGGGTCTCCTGCCTAGTGGTGCTGGTCGAGTGCCGCTAGTCGATGACCCGCTCGAGTCCCCAGCCGTAGGGGGCCCGGTACAGGTCGTACACGCCGGTCGTGCCCGACCGCGATGCCGCCTCGACCCGCCAGACCAGCCGCTGCTCGTGGAGCAGGGACCGATGCCGGCCACTCGCCCGGTCGACCCACCAGGGCATTGCCTCGACCCATGTCGCGACGATGGCGCGGACGGCATAGCGCCGGCCCCGCCACCGGAAGGCTGCTGGCTCCCCGCCGGCTGCCTTCGTCACCTCGATCGGCTCGGGGCCCCGGTAGCGGTGGTTCACCGCTACCCCCTCGTGCCTGCCCCTCGTGCTTCCTGCCGATCGGGT
>JAUXRN010000155.1 GCA_030681835.1 Actinomycetota bacterium | reverse complement strand
AGGAGCGCCTGCGTGTCGGCGTCCTCCCGCGCGAGCAGGTCGGTGATGTCGGCGATCCTCTTGCGCAACGGCTGGGGGTCCACCCCGTGCGCGACGTTGTAGGCGACCTGCTTCTCGCGGCGCCGGTTGGTCTCCTCGATGGCGTTGCGCATCGACGGGGTGATGGTGTCGGCGTACATGTGCACCTGCCCCGATACATTCCTTGCCGCGCGACCGATCGTCTGGATCAGGGAGGTGCCGGAGCGGAGGAAGCCCTCCTTGTCGGCATCGAGGATGGCCACGAGGGACACCTCAGGCAGGTCCAGGCCTTCGCGGAGCAGGTTGATGCCGACGAGCACGTCGAAGACGCCCATGCGCAGTTCGCGCAGCAGCTCGACCCGGCGCAGGGTGTCGACCTCGGAGTGCAGGTACTGGACCCGGACGCCGTGCTCGAGCAAGTAGTCGGTGAGGTCCTCCGCCATCCGCTTCGTCAACGTTGTCACGAGCACCCGTTCATCGCGCTCGGACCGGGCCCGGATCTCGGCCATGAGGTCGTCGATCTGACCCTTGGTGGGCTTGACGACGACCTCCGGGTCGACCAGCCCGGTGGGCCGGATCACCTGCTCCACGACGTCACCCTGGGCCTTGCCGAGCTCGTAGGGGCCCGGGGTCGCGGACAGGTAGACCACCTGGCCGATGCGCTCGACGAACTCATCCCACCGGAGCGGGCGGTTGTCCATGGCGCTCGGCAGCCGGAATCCGTGCTCGACCAGCGTGCGCTTGCGGCTCATGTCGCCCTCGTACATCGCGCCGATCTGCGGGACGGTGACATGCGATTCGTCGAGCACGATCAAGAAGTCCTCGGGGAAGTAGTCGAGGAGGCAGTTCGGGGGGCTGCCCGGTTCCCGGCCGTCGATATGCCGTGAGTAGTTCTCGATGCCCGAGCAGGCGCCGACCTGACGCATCATCTCCACGTCGTAGGTGGTGCGCATGCGGAGGCGCTGGGCCTCGAGCAGCCTCCCCTGGCGCTCGAGTTCGCCGAGCCGCTCCTCGAGCTCGGCCTCGATCCCGGCGATCGCCCGTTCCATGCGCTCAGGCCCGGCGACGTAGTGCGTCGCGGGGAAGACGTAGATCTCGGTGTCCTCCGTGAGGATCTCGCCCGTGAGCGGGTGGAGGGTCATGAGCCGCTCGATCTCGTCGCCGAACATCTCGATGCGGACCTGGTTCAGCTCATAGACCGGGAAGACCTCGACGGTGTCGCCCCGCACCCGGAAGGTGCCGCGCTGGAACGCGATGTCGTTGCGGGTGTACTGGATGTCGACGAACGCCCGGAGCAGGGCGTCGCGATCGAACTGCTCCCCCACGCGCAGCCGAACCATGCGGTCGACGTACTCCTGGGGCGTCCCGAGCCCGTAGATGGCGGATACGGTGGCGACGACCACGACGTCTCGGCGGGTGAGCAGGCTGTTGGTGGCCGAGTGGCGCAGCCGCTCGACCTCCTCGTTGATCGAGGAGTCCTTCTCGATGTAGGTATCACTCTGCGGGATGTAGGCCTCAGGCTGGTAGTAGTCGTAGTACGACACGAAGTACTCGACCGCGTTGTCGGGCAGCAGGTCCTTGAACTCAGAAGTGAGCTGCGCCGCGAGGGTCTTGTTGGGCGCCATCACGAGGGTGGGCCGCTGGAGTTCCTCGACCAGCCAGGCGGTGGTGGCGCTCTTGCCGGTTCCGGTGGCCCCGAGCAGCACGCAGTGCTGGTCGCCGGCCCGGATCCGTCGGGCAAGCTCGGCGATGGCCTCCGGCTGGTCGCCAGCCGGCTCGAACGGTGCCTTCACCCGGAAGGGCGCCACCTTGCGCTGCAGGTCGGTTACCGGGCGGGTCACCCGTCCACATTACGGGATGCGGCCGACGCCAGCGCCCGCCGCCAGAGGGCCTCCACCTGCTCCCGGGTGACGGCCAGCTCACCCGCGTTGTCGATGACGACGTCGGCCGCTGCCAGCCGCTCCTCGCGACTGGCCTGGGCCTCGATGCGACGCCGCACATCGGACTCGTCCATGCCCCGCAGCCCGACGGCCCGGGCCACCTGGACCTCCTCCGGGACGTCGACCACGACCACGAGATCGACGAGGTCCTGCTGGCCGGTCTCGACGAGCAGGGGCATGTCGTAGACGACCACCGGCGTGTCCCCGGCCGCCTGGATCCGGCGCCGCGACTCCGCCGCAATGAGCGGGTGCATGATCGCGTTGAGCCGCTGCGTGGCCCTCGAGTCGCTGAAGGCCAGCGCGGCAAGCTCGCCACGGTTGAGGGAGCCGTCCTCGCGCAGGATCCGTGGGCCGAACTCGGTGACCAGCTCGGCCAGTGCCGGGCCGCCGGGCTCGACAATGTCCCGTGCGATCTGGTCGGCGTCGACGATGGCCGCACCGTGCCCCACCAGCAAGGCGGCCACCGTGCTCTTGCCCGAGCCGATCCCCCCGGTCAGTCCTATGCGCATGTCACCCTCCGCCACCAACCCAGTCGAGTGGGGG
>JAUXRN010000152.1 GCA_030681835.1 Actinomycetota bacterium | reverse complement strand
CCCCTGACCCCGCCGTGCCCCCGACGCGGCCGGCCAGCCTCAGTCCGTAGCCGACCGCCGGCCCGACCAGCAGCGCGAACAGCACCGTGCCGATGCCCACCGTGCCGCCGAGCAGCCATCCGACGACCAGCACGGTCGCCTCGATCCCCAGGCGGATGCCGGTGATCGGCCATCCCGTGCGAACGTGGATCCCGGTCATCCACCCGTCGCGCGGCCCTGGGCCGAGGTTCGTCGTCAGGTACAGGCCGCTACCGACACCGATGAGACCGATGCCCGCGAGGACCATGAGCAGGCGGACCACTTCGTTGCCCGGCTGCGGGAGCAGGAGGACACCGACCTGCAGGGACACGGCGATGACGACGGCGTTGGCGATCGTGCCAAGACCGGGCCGCTCGCGCAGCGGGATCCAGAGGAGCAGGACGAGGGCGCTCGTCAGCAGGGTGGCCAGCCCGATGGAGATCGGAAGCCGAGAGCTGATGCCCTGGGCGAGGACGGTCCACGGGCTCACGCCCAGCCTTGCGGCGACCAGCAGAGCTTCGCCCGTGCCGAACAGCCAGAGCCCCACCACGAGCACCGCGAAGGTCGACGGCGACGACCGCCACCGGGAGGGCGACCTCCATCGGGTGACAGGGACCGTCCGCGAAGGGCGGAGGAAGCCGAGCCGATCGAGCATCCCCGCATTGTGCTGGACGGCGGCCTGCCCGCCGCGCCCAAACGACCGTTGCCGAGCGGGATCGGGTCGTAGGGTGGCAGCGTGGTGACGACGAGTCCTTGGCGACGCGCTGCCGTTGCCGTTGGGGCTGCCGGCATCCTCCTCGTCTCGGGCTGCTCGGGTGATTCCGATGCGACGGACGCCTCCGCTACGGCCAGCGGCGCCTCAGCACCTGCCGGGCAGCAGGTCCTGCTCGATGCGCAGCGCCTCACTGTCCTCGACCAGCAGATCGTCTACCCGAAGAAGGTGCCCGCCCAGGTCACCAGCTCGATCATCGAATTGCAGCCAGGCCAGGAGACGGGATGGCACCGCCACAACGTGCCGATGTACGCCTACATCATGGATGGCACCCTCACCGTCGAGTACGACGCCGGCGTGACGAACGTGTACCCGGCGGGCACGGCGCTCATGGAAGCGCAGGGCGTCTTCCACAACGGCACCAACAAGGGCGAGGACCCCGTGCGCATCCTCGTCGTCTACTTCGGTGCCAAGGGCGCCAAGAACACGGTCGAGCGGGCTCCCTGATCCGCGCCCGCCCAGAACAGGCCTAGAGTCCTTCCGTGCGCACGGTTGACGAGTACCGCGACGGGATCCTCGCCGGGATCGGAGTGCTCTCGCCTATCGAACTCCCGCTGTCGTCCGCCCATGGCTGCGTCCTCGCCGCCGACGTGGCGGCTCCGTGGCCGTTGCCGTCGTTCGACAACTCCTCGATGGACGGCTACGCGGTCCTCGCCGCCGATGTGGCCGGGGCCACGCCCGACCGGCCCGCCGTCCTGCTCGTCGTCGACGATGTCCCGGCCGGGTACCGGTCGACGGAAGCGGTGACCCCGGGAACGGCCGTGCGGATCATGACCGGCGCTCCGATGCCGGACGGCGCCGACGCCGTGGTGCCCGTGGAGCGCACCGATGGCGGGACGGAGCAGGTCAGCATCACCGAGCCGGTCGATCCCGGTGCCTACATCCGGCGGGCCGCCGAGGACGTGACAGCAGGCGAGGTCGTGCTGACGGCCGGCACGCTGATCGGTGCCCGCCAGGTCGGGATCCTCGCGGCCGTCGGGTGCGGCCTGGTGTTCGTCCACCCCAGGCCCCGGGTCGCGGTGATCTCCACCGGTTCCGAGCTGGTCGAGCCGGGACTGCCCCTTCGCCGGGGCCTGATCAGTGACAGCAACAGCTACCTGCTCGTAGCCGCGGCGCGCGAGGCGGGGGCCGACGCCTACCGCATCGGCCCGATCATGGACGACGAGAAGGAGTTCCTGACGACCGTCGAGGACCAGCTGCACAGGTGCGACCTCATCCTGACCAGCGGGGGAGTCAGCATGGGTGCCTACGACACCGTCAAGGCGGTCCTCAGCACCCTCGGCACGGTCGACTTCTGCAAGGTTGCGATGAACCCGGGCATGCCCCAGGGGCACGGGTTCGTCGGACAGGAGCGGGTCCCGATCGTGACGCTGCCGGGCAATCCGGTCAGCAGCTACATCTCCTTTGAGAACTTCGTCCGGCCGGCCCTTCGGCGCATGCGAGGGCTTGCGGACCTCCTCCGCCCGGAGTTCCAGGTCACGCTGGGTGCCGCGCTGGAGTCCCCGGCCGGCAAGAGGCAGTTCGCCCGGGCCCGATTCACCGCGCCCGGCGTCGTCGTGCCCACGGGCACCGGGCAGGGATCGCACGTCATGGGAGGCCTCGCGGTCGCCGAGGCCCTCATCGTCATCCCGGAGGACGTGACGAGGGTCGAGGCGGGGGACACCGTGACGGTCATGGACCTGCGCGCTCCCTAGGGCAACCGTTCACCCAGTCTTCGGCGACGCGCGCTCCGCCGTACATGGTCCGGCCGTCTTGGGCCGATGTGGTGTCCCTAACCGTTCCCGAAAGGACATCACGTGGGCATTCGCACCCCCCTCATCGTCGGCGCCGCCACAGTGCTCGTTGGCGGCCTGGCCATCCCCTCGCAGGCGGACACAGGCCTGATGTACATGGAGCCGGTGGCCTCGGGCGTCACCCTGAAGGCGTTGGTCACCGCTGGCGACCTCGTCGGCGGAGTCCTGTGGCCGGGGGTGCCGGACGGCATCGGCGTCCTGCGCGACGGCGACAACCTCACCATCTTCGTCAACCACGAGCTCTCGCCCGCCAACGCGACGGTGGCGGCGATCTCCCGCGCGAACGGCGCCGCGGCCGGGGCGACCGTCTCGGCGGTGAACTTCGACACTGCCACGCAGACGTCTCCCGCAGTCCGTGACCTCCTGTCGTCCGTGCAGTTCTACAACTACTCGGCCGGCACCTGGGGATCCACTCCAGGGGCCCCGGTCGGCGCCGCGGCCAAGGACGAGTTCAACACCCCGGTCCACACGAATGCCCTCAACCGGTTCTGCTCGTCGCACATGGCCCAGCCTGGAGCCCTGTCCTACAAGGACGCGTCCGGCAAGGTCTGGGGGCACACGGGCCCGGCCTACTTCACCGGCGAGGAGGGCGGCGACGAGTCCCGCGGCTTCGTCATGGACAACCAGGGCAACATGATCCAGCTCCCCAAGCTCGGCTTGGCGGCCTGGGAGAACTTCATCGTGGCCCGCGGGTCAGGCAAGAAGACGGTCGTGATGGGCAACGAGGACGGCTCCGCCACCGACAGCCAGCTGTGGATGTACGTCGGCGAGAAGACCACGACCGGGCAGTGGTGGGAGAAGGCCGGCCTGACCAACGGCCAGACGTACGTGGCCCAGGTTGTCGGGCAGGCGAACGACAACGCCATCCGCACGGGGGTCGGCAAGAACTCCGCCACGCTCGTCCACTTCGTCGCTGTCGACTCCACCGTGAACGGCAAGGAGCAGAACAACCAGGCCCGCACCTTCGGCACGGAGTTCGCCCGGGTCGAGGACGGAGTGTTCGACCCGATGAACCCCAACGACTACTACTTCGTGACGACCGAGTCGAATAAGGACCCGAAGGCCACCGCCCCAAACCCCGCACTCCCCACGGCTTCACGTGACGGGGGCGCCCTCTGGCGGCTGCGGTTCATCGACGTGGCCAACCCCACCGCCGGGGCCACGCTGACCATGCTGCTGGACGGGTCCGAGGCCCCGTACCTGAACAAGCCGGACAACATCGACATGGATGCGAACGGCCACATCCTCATCCAGGAGGATCCGGGCAACAACGACACGATCGCGCGCGTCGTCGCGTACCGGGTCTCGGACGGCCGGCTCGGGGTGGTCGCGAAGTTCGTGGACAAGTACTTCAAGCCTGGCTCGCCGACGCTCATCACACGGGACGAGGAGTCCAGCGGCATCACGGACGTGACCGAGTTCCTGCGCACCTCCTCGTCCGACACCAAGTCGTACTTCGTCCTGGACGCCGAGATCCACGCTCCGATCCTCACGGCGCGACCGGACCTGGCGACCGCTGACGCGGCGCGGAAGGCCGCACTCGTCAACGCGATTGAGGGCGGCCAGCTGTACCTGATGACGGTGGTGGACTGGAACGCCGTCTTCGCCGGCTGACCGGCAAGCGGCCGGGGCGGTCCGAACCACGGGCAGCCCCGGCCGTTTGCTAATCGGCCACCAGCCCGTCGGGCGAGGCGGTGGTCGCAGGCACGTTAACCCGCTGTTCACCTTTCGTTCGCCGGATCGTCCGTCTTGCCACCACTTGCGTCCACCCGACACAGAAAGACTCCCGCCATGTCACAGCCCGATGTCGAGGAGCGCCGCGACCTCAAGGCCGCCGCCACTTCGCACCGCGGCGACCGCGTCTTCAATGGAATCGTCATCGCGGCAGCATTCACTGCGCTCGTCGTGCTGGCCGGTATCGCGATCTTCCTCGGCGTCCAGACCATCCCGGCGTTCCAGAGCCAGGGCCTGTCCTTCCTCACGACCACGGCGTGGGACATCAACACCGATCCGCCCACGGCCGGCATCTGGGGCATGCTCTATGGATCGGTGCTGCTAGCGGTCGTTGGCCTGGTGATTGCTGTCCCGGTCTCGATCCTGCTCAGCATCTTCATGGTGTTCTTGGCCCCGAAGAAGCTTGCCACGGCCCTGACCAACGTCATCGATCTCATGGCCGCGATCCCCTCGGTGATCCTCGGCCTGTGGGCCTTCTACATCCTCAACCCAACGGCCGAGGAGTGGCAGGAACTGCTCAACCAGTACCTCGGGTGGATCCCCATCTTCGAGAACACGTCGGGCAACTACCTCGGTACCCCGTTCATCGCCGGCTTCGTCCTGGCCATCATGATGATCCCGATCATCACCTCGGTCACCCGCGAGGTGCTCGCCCGCACGCCCCCTGATCTGATCAACGCTGCGGAGTCCCTCGGCTGCTCGATGTCCACGATGCTGCGCTACGTGGCCCTGCCGTACGGTCGGGGTGGAATCGTCGGCGGAGTCATGCTCGGCCTAGGCCGGGCCCTGGGCGAGACCATCGCCGTCTTCTTCGTCCTGAAGATCGTGTTCGACACCAACTGGTACCACATCATCGAGTCGGGCGGCGGGTCCGTGGCCACCCTCATCGTGTCCCGCTTCGGCGAGGTGTCCGGGGAGTTCGAGCTCAGCCTGCTCCTCGCGGCCGGCTTCTTCCTCTTCGTCATGACCCTGGTAGTCAACGTCATCGCGAACCTCATCGTCGCCCGGACGGGAAGGATCAAGTCGTGAGCACGGTCGTCTTCGACTCGGCGACGCTGCCTGAGCTCCAGCAGCAGAAGATCGAGCGGCCATGGCGGCGCAAGCCGCCCAAGCTGGGCTGGTCGATCGCCATCGCATCGATCGTGCCGCTGGTCATCGTCGGCGCGATGTTCTTCACGACAAATATCCCCGGCGCCCTGCTGATGACGGTCGTGTACCTGCCCCTCCAGCTCGTTGCCTCCGGGATCGCTGCGTGGGCGACCAAGGGCACCCGGGGGATTGTGGACTCCGTCATCATCGTCAACGCGATCGGCGCGACGCTCTTCGCGATGATCGTGCTCATCTCGGTGCTGGGCTCGCTCATCGTCCGTGGCTGGACGGCGCTGAGCGCCCATTTCCTCTACCAGAACAACGTCTACATCAGTCCGAGCACCCCGCTCGACTACGGCGGCATCGGGCACGCGATCCTCGGCACCTTCCTCATCGTGTTCATCGCCTCGCTCATCGCGGTGCCGATCGGCATCGCGACGGCCATCTACATCACCGAAGTGCGCGGCCGCGCGGTCCCGTACGTGCGCTTCTTCGTGCAGGCGATGTCGGGAGTGCCCTCCGTAGTCGCGGGCCTGTTCATCCTCACCATCGTCGTCGCCACGGACGCCTTCAGCCAGAGCGCGCTCGCCGGCGGCCTCGCCTACGCGATCCTCATGCTCCCGACGGTGGCCCGTACGGCCGAGGAGGTCCTCAAGCTGGTCCCCGAAGACCTGCGCACGGGGGCGCTCGCGCTCGGGTCCACTCGTTCCCGCACCGTCCTGCGCGTCGTGATCCCAGCTGCCAAGACCGGAATCGTCACCGCCGTCATCCTGGGCATTGCCCGGGTCATCGGCGAGACGGCCCCGCTGCTGCTCGCCGCAGGCAACAGCGACCAGACCGTGCTGAACCCCGTCGGCGGGCCCATCGCGGCAATCCCGACCTACATCTTCAACAACGTCGCGTTGCCCTACCCCGATGCAGTAGCCCGGGCCTGGGGTTCCGCTCTCGTCCTGATCGTCCTGGTAGCCATCCTGTTCACCCTGGCCCGCATCTTCGGCCGCGGTCGCATGGGAAAGTAGAGAGGAACCCTGATGTCCACTGCCGAGTTCAATACCCTCACGAGCCTGGAAGGCGATCTGATGTCGCAGCGCGTGCCCGCCGAGATCGAGATGGCTGCCCGCGGCATCAGCGTGTGGTTCGGCAAGCGCAAGGTCCTCGAGGGCGTCAACATCGAATTCCCCAAGCGCTCGGTCACCGCGCTCATCGGTCCGTCAGGGTGCGGCAAGTCGACCTTCATCAGGACGTTGAACCGCCTGCACGAACTCATCCCGGGGGCGGCCCTGGCCGGTCAGGTCCTCTACGAGGGCAGCGACATCTACAGCCGCGACGTGGACCCGGTCCAGATCCGGCTCAAGATCGGCATGGTCTTCCAGAAGCCCAACCCCTTCCCCAGCATGACCATCCGCGGCAACGTGCTGTCCGGACTGAAGCTCTCCGGCATGAAGCGCGACAACCACGACGACATCGTCGAGGAGACGCTGCGGGCAGCCGGGCTCTGGAACGAGGTCAAGGACCGGCTGAATGCCGCGGCCGGGGACTTGTCAGGCGGCCAGCAGCAGCGCTTGGTCATCGCGAGGGCGCTGGCCGTCCAGCCGCACGTGCTCCTGATGGACGAACCGTGCTCGGCGCTCGACCCGGCCTCGACGCTCAAGATCGAGGAGACCATCCGTGAGCTGTCCAAGGAGATGACGATCATCATCGTCACCCACAACATGCAGCAGGCCGTTCGCGTCTCCGATAGCACGGCCTTCTTC
>JAUXRN010000141.1 GCA_030681835.1 Actinomycetota bacterium | reverse complement strand
GGATCGGAGCCGCGGTGGTTGCCGCGATCGTCGCCTTCCGGGACGGGCGGATGCGCATGGCCGTGTCGTGGCTGGCGGGGGCAGCACTGGTTGCGGCCGGATCGGCCGTCCTTCCGCTGGACGCGGCTGGCGACACCGTGGGCGGCCCGACGTCGGCCCGCATGGCCGTGGTGCAGGGCGGCACGCCGCAGTTCGGCATGGGCGCCCTCGACGTACGGCGCGCCGTGCTCGACAACCACGTGGCGCAGACCCTGGACCTCGCTGCCGCGGTGGCGGAGGGGCAGGTCGCCCAGCCGGAGTTCGTGCTGTGGCCCGAGAACTCGTCTGACCTCGACCCCTTCGTGGATCCAGACGTCGCGCAGGCGATCACGGCCGCCGCACGGGCTGTCGGGGTGCCGATCCTCGTCGGCGCCGTCATCTCGGCCGATGACCCCACCGGGGTGTGGAACGTGGGCATCGTCTGGGATCCCGAGCTCGGCCCCACCGAGATGTACATCAAGACGCACCCCGTGCCGTTCGGTGAGTACATCCCCTTCCGGGCCTTCCTGGCGCAGCACATCGCGCGATTCGAGCGGGTGCCGCGTGACTTCCTGCCCGGTGACCGTCCTGGCAACCTCGACATCGCAGGGATCGCGGTGGGCAACGTGATCTGCTTCGAGATCGCGTACGCGGAGGTCGTGGACGCGGTGGTCGACGGAGGCGCGCGCCTGCTGACCGTCCAGACCAACAACGCCACCTATGGAGGCACGGCCCAACCGGAGCAGCAGCTGGCCATCTCGCGCCTGCGCGCCATCGAGACGGGCCGGACCGTCGCGGTGGCTGCCACGTCGGGGATCTCCGCGATCATCGACGCCACGGGCGGGGTGTCCGACCGGATGGAGGAGGGGGAGTCCGGCTGGGTCGTCGCCGAGGTTCCGCTGCGCGGCCAGCTCACATGGGCGTCGAGGATCGGGCACCTGGTGGAGATCGCCCTCTGCCTGGCCGCCCTGGCCGCGATCCTCGTCGGTGCCTCGGCCACGGTGCGCGCACGCCGCATTAGGCTGGCGCGGTGACGTCGGCACCCTTCAGCGACCTCGGTCGCATCCTCGTCATCATCCCGACCTTCAACGAACGGAGCACGCTTCCGCCCATCGTCGCTCGCGTGCGCACGTCGGTTCCCGAGGCTCACATCCTCGTCGCGGACGACAACTCCCCGGACGGCACCGGCCAGATCGCGGATGGCCTCGCAGCCGCCGACGATCGCGTGCACGTCATGCATCGGCTGGGCAAGGAGGGGCTCGGCGCCGCGTACCTCGCCGGGTTCGCCTGGGCGCTTCAGGAGGGTTACGACGTCATCGTCGAAATGGACGCCGACGGCTCGCACCAGCCGGAGCAGCTGCATCGGCTCCTGGATGCGCTCCGCTCGGCCGACCTCGTGCTCGGCTCGCGCTGGGTGCCCGGTGGATGCACCGAGAACTGGCCCCGCAGCCGGCAACTGATCTCCAAGGGCGGCAGCGCCTACACCCGGGTCATGCTGGGCGTGCCCATCCAGGACGCCACCGGCGGCTACCGGGCGTTTCGCGCGGACACCCTGCGGGGCCTGGACCTGCACGAGGTGGCGTCGCAGGGGTACTGCTTCCAGATCGACCTCGCCTGGCGTGCCCTGCAGCGAGGCATGCGGGTGCGCGAGGTCCCCATCACGTTCGTCGAGCGCACGGCCGGGGCAAGCAAGATTAGCCGCAAGATCGTGGTCGAGGCACTCTGGCGGGTGACGGCATGGGGTGTCGACGACAAGGTGACCAGGGTGCGTCGCCGGGCTCTCGCGCGCCGGGCGCACCAGCACGACAAGGGGCCACCGGCCGGCGGCGGCCAGGGAAGCGCCCCGTGACCAGCATGCGCGGTCGGCTGCTCCTGTTCGGCTACCCCCTGCTCGAGGTGGCCACGGCCTACACCGTCGGCGTGCTCATCGGCTGGGGCTGGATGCTCCTGCTCCTCGTTGCGGGCATCCCGGTGGGCCTCGCCGTGATGCGCAATGCGGGAGACGGTGCCATGCGGGACGCCCAGCGGGCGGCATCCTCGGGGCGGCCGGTCGACGGGAGCCGCCATGCGCTGGCGTTCGTGGGCGGGCTGCTCATCATGATCCCCGGGTTCTGGACCGACCTCGTCGGGCTGCTGCTGGTTATCCCGGTCACCCAGCGGCTCTTCCGGTCCCGGGGCCGGGCGTGGCTGGAGACCCGCTTCACGACGGTACGCATGCCGGGGGTGCGCTACCCGAGCGGAGACGTCATCCAAGGAACAGTCATCTACCCCGACGTCCACGAGGACCGGACGCCGTCAGACGAGAGGCCGGGGAATCAGCAGCCCGGCCCACCCGAGGCGCTGCCTCCTGGCGGACCGGGCCCCTGAGGTCAGGCGGACTTGCGCAGCGGGGTGCGCTTGACTCCATCCTGCAGGTGGAGCAGATCGATCCGCTCCTGGAGCAGGACCTCGAGATCGGCGATGGTACGACGCTCGAGCAGCATGTCCCAGTGGCTGCGCTGGTGCTTCTCAGGCTTGGCCGCGGGAGCGTCGACGTCGGTGCGACTGGCCGTACGGCCGCAGCGGCAGCCCCACTCGAAGGGGATCTCCTCGGCCTCGACCGAGAAGGGCACGACGGTCTGGTGCCCGACAGGGCAGGTGTAGGCGATGACCTGGCGCTCAGCCGGGACCACGTGCGCATCGGTCTCGTAGCTGAGGTAGCCGAGTCGGGTCCCGCGCATCGATTCGCTCATGGTGTGTCCCTCTCGTACGAAGCCGTCATTGTGATGACAGTTCTGACGGGAGGGGTATTCCCCCGGTTCCGCCTTTGCAAACCCCTTACATTCGGTCCACCTCACGGCCATGAGGGGCGTCCGGCGGATGGCGTGTCCGATAATCGGTTGGTCGGGGGCGAACGGTCGTCGGCCGTGGGTGCGCTACGTTCCCCGGATGGCCCGTCGACCCGCAGCGTTCGTGCTCGTTTCCCTGCTCATCGTGGCCCTGGCCGGGGGAGCGGGGTCGGCGGGAATGCCGGCTCTCGCGGAAGAGGCAGCGCCCGCCTCGTCGCGGGCGACGACGACCGGGCAGGGCGGCCAGCCGTACCGGGAGCCGGTGGTCCTGACCCCGGTCAACGGGGTACTCGAGGTGACCCTCACCGCGCAGCAGGGCGAGATGACGCTCGACACCGCGGCCGGGCCCGTCCGCAACGCCCTGCTCTTCGGCTACCGGCTGGCCCGAGGCCAGGCCTCGAACGGGGAAGCGACGGGGGAGAACCTCTACCCTGGGCCGACCCTCAACGTGAGCCCGGGCGAGACCCTGATCGTGCACCTCGAGAATGAGCTGACCGATCTCACGATCCGGGACTACCAGGAGGCCGCCTTCACCCCGGCCGGCGAGGCCGTCCCTTTGTACCCGAAGCAACTCGAGGACTCGCCCTACAACCTGCACACCCACGGCCTGCACGTCAGCCCCGCGGGCAACGGCGACAACGTCCTGCTCAACATCCCCAGTGGGATGACCAACACATACACCTACGCGATCCCGGCCGACCACCCGGCTGGCCTGTACTGGTACCACTCGCACCGGCACATGCTCACCACGTCGCAGGTGTACCGCGGGCTGCTCGGGATGATCGTCATCGGGCGCGCCGACGGCGGCATCCCGGCCGTGACTCAGCAGGGCCTACCGGTCCGGACGATGGCGTTGCAGTACAACTACGTCTTCAACCGGGCAGGCGGCCAGACCGTCATGAACAACGCATTCTGGCCTGCCAACGTCAGCACCCTGAAGAAGGCGACGAAGGCCTCATTGGCCAACGGCACGTACGAGCCACGCCTGACTCCAATCAACTTCGCCGGCTCGCCCCCGGGGACGCCGTACGTCACGGCGTGGTGGGACGGCCCGCTGTCGGTCAACAACAACCGCGGCGTGTACCAGTACCTGCCCAGCAACCTGCAAACGTTCGTCAGCGACGACGGTCGCACGACACTGCCGGCTCAGCCGGCCCTGCCGGAGTGGCAGCGCGACGTGCAGTACACCGTCAACGGACAGTTCCAGCCGGTCATCTCCACCCCGCCGGGCCAGACCGAGATCTGGGTGCTCGGCAACTTCACCGACGCCGGCTACATGCGCGTCGCGATCACGAACACGGCCACGGGGGAGCGGACCAGGCTTGCGATCGTCGGGCAGGACGGCAACCCGTACACCGAGGTCCAGCCCGCCCTTGAGGAGGACGGCACGGTGTTGCTCATCCCGCCGGCCAGCCGCTACGCCATCGCGGTGACGATGCCGCAGACGGGAGGGCTGCAGTTGGAGATGCCGACGTACAAGGGCAGCAACATGATCACGACGAAGAACATGGGCATCCTTTACACCAGCAACGGCACCTCCCGGCCACCGGCCGTCACGGGCAATATCACCGTGGATCCCCGGTACGTGAGCTACGCCGACGGGTTCTTCGTCTACCCGACCCAGGCCCTCCTCACTGCCATGCCGTCCTCCGGCACCGGCACGACGGTGCCGTTCGCCGCCGGGCAGCCGTTGGATGCCTACACCTCGTTCGTCGACCTCTCGGACGAAGCCCCCGACGTCACGCGCACGCTGCGCATCGGAGGCGGCTTCATGAACGAGAACGCGAACGACCAGGACCCGAACGCGTTCACCTACCAGTTCGATGACAACCAGTTCCCGAACATCCCGCTGCTCCAGCCTCGACTGAACTCGACGGAGCAGTGGAACTTCGTCAACGAGAACAACGACGAGCACCCGATCCACATCCACGTCAATGACTTCCAGGTCGTGAAGTACGTCGATCCCGTCGCGGGGATCACGTTGACCGACCTGCCCTGGGGACAGGACAACCAGAACACTCCGGCACCGCTGTACTCGGCCAACGGCGAGGACGTCAAGGCACCGGGCCGGATGTCCGTGCGCACCGAGTTCCAGGACTTCATCGGCGCCTACGTCCTGCACTGCCACCGGCTCAATCACGAGGACAACGGACTCATGGCGATCATCAACGTGATCCCGGAGGTGACGGCATACGCCACCGCGCTCCAAGGCGAGGGGAGCAGGGCCACCCTCGTCCGCGTGACCGACCAGGCGACCGGGCAGCGCCTGGCGACCGTCACGCCCTTCGCGTCGTGGAGCGGCCCGGTCGACGTGGCCATGGGCGACGTCAACGGCGACATGGTTCTCGACCTCATCGTCGGTGCCGGTGCCGGTGCCGAGCCGCGCGTGCGCGTCTTCTCCGGGGCGCCGGATTCGTCCGGCCGCGCCTTCCGCACGGTGCTGCTCGACCGCCTCGTCTTCGCCGCCTCGTTCCGGGGCGGGGTCAGCGTCTCGTCAGGGAACATCGACGGCACCCAGGTGGGCGACAGCGTCGTCGTCGGCTCGGGGCCTGGCATGAGGGCCACGGTGCGGATCCTGCAGGCAGGGGTGGCCGGCGGCGGGGGCAAGGCGTACCACACCTGGCGTCCGTACGGCTCGTTCGACGGCGGTGTCGACGTGGCCACGGGCCTGGTGGACGGCAGCGGCCGGGAGGTCGTCGTGACGGCGCCCGGCGCAGGTATGAGGCCGCTCGTGAAGGCCTGGCTCTTCGACCTCTACATAGAGAACGAGCACGCCGAGGGCCACCTGCCGCATGCCGATGAGCCGGTGCTGCAGGACTCCTTCCTCGCCTTCGACGCCAGCTACCGGGGCGGGGTCAACGTCGCGACCGGCTGGGTCGCGGGGGAGCAGGGCGGGTTCTCGCGGATCATCGCGGGGATGAGCGACGGCGGCAGCGAGGTCGCGGTCTTCAGCAGCGGGTCACGCCAGAACGGGCATCCGGACCTGTACATCATGCCGGCCAGCGAGCACTCGATGGCGGCGTCGTTCAGCGAGGCCTTGCGGTTCGTCGCCTTCCCCGGCTCCACGGACGGCGTCGACGTGACGACCAGCGCGAACACCGGTTCGGCCGACCTCGTCGTCGCGGGTACGTCGTCCGGGCGGCCGTCGGTCGCGGTCTTCGACGTCCGCGCCAAGGCGAAACGTCCCGGCACGTGGATCGCCAAGCAGCTGACCGTGCATGTGACGCCCTCGACCGTGACCGGGATCGGCGGGCGCTAGCGGATCAGCCGCACAGGGTGCCGTCGGAGATGCGGGTCTCGACCCGCTGGATCGACGGCCAGGGGGGCTCGCTGACGCTCGCGTTGTAGCGCTGGCCGTCCTTGTACAGGTAGACGGCGATCATCATCGGGGAGTCCGCCTGCTCCAAGTCCTTGCACATCGCCTTGCGCAGCGTTCGCCAGGTGGCGCCCGCGGACACCGCCATCGTCGCGGGGGCCTCCTTGCGCAGCAGTGCCGCGACCTTGGCGTTCTCGTTGAGCTGGCCGTTGCCGCAGATGACGTTCTGGATCGAGCCATCGGTGTCGACGATGGGCTTGCCGCATTGGTATAGCGGGGACGCCGACGCCGAGGGGGAGACCACGCCGACGAGAGCCACGGCGATGCAGGCAGCGGTGAGTCTCGTTCGCCAGCGCGGGTCGAGCGGCATGGTGTCCTCCTGTACAGGGCGCGATGCGGCGCACACGCCCCGAGCCAGTGTGGCGCATCGCGCCTAGACTCCCAAGCATGCGGAAGCGTGTCGTCGTGCTTGCCGCCGCAGTTGCAATGTCCTTCGCATCGCTCGCGTCCCCTGTCGAATCGGCGACGGCGTGCCGTCCGCTCATTGCCCCGGTTGATCCGCAGGCCACCGCGGCGACGGTGTGCCTGGCCGCCAGCCTCGACTCCTGGAAGTCCGCGGGGCTGATGGCGATCGGGCAGCAGCTCGACCTGCCTCGACGGGGCCAGCCCGGCTCCCCGTTGCCGCCGCTGCGACCCCTACGGCCGAAGGTGATCGGCTTCGACCTTGAGGAGCTGATCACCGCTCGCAGGTACTTCAATGACGACCCGGTTCCGTACTTGGCCCGCCTGGCCAGGTCGGGCTCGGTCCTGACTGCCACCTGGCACGCCCCGAACCCGGTGACCGGAGGCAGTTTCCGTGACAGGTCATGGACGAGCGCCGCAGACCTTCTCGACCCGGCCTCCAAGGCCAG
>JAUXRN010000140.1 GCA_030681835.1 Actinomycetota bacterium | reverse complement strand
GAGTGCTTCGCCCTCCTCGGCCCCAACGGAGCAGGCAAGACCACCGTGACCGAGATCCTCGAGGGCTACCGCTCGCGCGACGACGGGACCGCGGAAGTCCTCGGGATCGACCCCGGGCACGGTGACCGGCACTGGCGATCGCAGCTGGGCATCGTCCTGCAGTCCGACCGCGACCTCGGCGACCTGACCGTCGCCGAGGCGGTGCACCACTTCGCCGGCTACTACCCCGACCCACGCGACCCCGACGAGGTGATCGAGGCCGTCGGGCTGACCGAGAAGCACAAGTCGCGCAACCTGAAGCTGTCCGGCGGCCAGCGACGGCGCCTCGACGTGGCACTGGGGATCATCGGTCGGCCGCGGGTGCTCTTCCTGGACGAGCCGACCACCGGCTTCGACCCCGAGGCGCGGCGGGACTTCTGGGAACTCATCGAGGGGCTGAAGGCCGAGGGAACGACGATCCTCCTGACCACCCACTACCTGGAGGAGGCCGAGCACCTCGCCGACCGCGTCGCGGTCATCGCGCGGGGGCGCGTCGTGGCCTGTGGTTCCCCAGCCGAGCTGGGTGGCCGGACGCGGGGACTCACCCGGGTGCATTGGCTCGAGGACGGTACGCTGCACGACGTCCGCACCGACGAACCGACCAGGGTCGTGCTTGAGCTGTCTGCTCGATTCGGCGGCGAGGTCCCGGGTCTCGGGGTCGATCGAGCCCGGCTGGAGGACGTCTACCTGAGCCTGCTCGACGGCGACCGTGAGGCTGCCGACGAGGACTTCGCCCAGGGCGGTGACGCCGAGTGAGCTCCCTTCCCAGCACGGGTGCCATCGGCAGCCGCCGAGTGGTCCTCGAGCTCAAGCAGTTCTTCCGCGACCGCAACTCGGCCCTGTGGAACTTCGCCTTCCCGATGATCCTGCTGGTCATCTTCGGCTCGGTGTTCGGTGGCCAGGACATCGCGCCGGGGATCACGTTCACCCAGTACTTCGTCGCCGGCATGATCGCGTCCGGGGTGCTCTACACCTCGTTCCAGAACCTCGCCATTGCGATCCCGCTCGAGCGCGAGGACGGGACCCTCAAGCGGCTGGGTGGGACGCCCATGCCGAAGAATTCCTACTTCATCGGCAAGATCGGCATGGTCTTCGTGGCGTACGTCGCCCAGGTGAGCATCCTCATCGCCGTCGGCGTCGCCTTCTACGGCATCGACCTGCCGAGCACGACCCTGCAGTGGTTCACCTTCGTGTGGGCAAGCCTGCTCGGGCTGGTGTCGTGCACGCTGCTCGGCATCGCCTTCTCGGTCGTGCCCAAGACCGGCAGGGGGGCCTCCGCCGTCGTGGCGCCGATCGTGCTGGTCCTGCAGTTCACCTCAGGGGTGTTCTTCGTCTTCAACCAGTTACCCGACTGGATGCAGAAGTTCGCCTCGCTGTTCCCCCTGAAGTGGCTGGCCCAGGCCATGCGCAGCGTGTTCCTGCCCGACGCAGCCGCAGTCGTGGAGGTGGGGGGCAGCTGGGAACTGGGCATGTGCGCGCTCGTCCTGGCCATCTGGTGCGGCATCGGCCTCGTGCTCGCCGTGGTGTTCTTCCGCTGGACCCCGCGAGGCTCGAGCTAGGCGTCCAGCCCTCGGGCAGCCCTGATCTCGTCGACCACCGCGCACATGATCACGCTGGCGTCATAGTCCTTGGGGGTGAACACGGCAGCGACACCCTGCTCCCGCAGCCACGCTGCGTCCGCCTCCGGGATGATGCCGCCCACCACCACGGGGACGTCGTCGAGGCCCTCGGCGCGGATGCCACGGACGACCGCAGGGACGAGTTCCCGATGCGAGCCGGAGAGGATCGACAGGCCGACGACGTCGACGTCCTCGGCCACCGCGGCCGCGACGATCTCCTCGGGGGTCAGTCTGATCCCTTGGTAGACGACCTCGAAGCCAGCGTCTCGCGCCCGCACGGCGATCTGCTCCGCGCCGTTGGAGTGCCCGTCGAGGCCGGGCTTGCCCACGAGGAAGCGCAGCGGTGCCCCGAGCTCGGTCGCCGTCGCCTGCACGGCCGCCCGCGCAGCGGTCAGTCCCTCGGTCGCGGTCGGGGTGCCGACCGCGGCGGTGACGCCTGTGGGAGCCCGGTACTCCCCGAACACCGACCGCAGGGCCCCGGCCCACTCCCCCGTGGTCGCCCCGGCTCGGGCGCAGCGCAACGTGGCAGGCATGAGGTTCACGGTGCTGGCTGCATCGGCGACCAACTGAGCGAGAGCCTGCTCCACCTCGTCGGCGTCGCGATCCGCTCGCCACGTGGCCAGGCCTTCGATCGCCGCGGCCTCGACCCCGGGATCGACCGCCTGGACGGCCGCCACGAGATCGGTCAGGAGAGGGTTGGGCTCGGTGGTCGTGAAGGCGTTGACGCCCACGACGATGTCCTCGCCCGACTCGATGCGGGCCCGGCGAATGGCGTGGGAACGGACCAGCTCCGACTTCATGTATCCGCTCTCGACGGCCGCCACCGCCCCGCCCTGGTCGAGGACCGCCTGCAGCTCCGTCCGGGCAGCGCCCAGCAACTCCTGCACGATGCCTTCGACCACCACGGAGCCGGTGAAGATGTCGTCGTACTCCAGCAGGTCGCTCTCGAAGGCAAGCACCTGCTGCATGCGCAGGGACCACTGCTGGTCCCAAGGCCGGGGCAGGCCGAGGGCCTCGTTCCACGCGGGCAACTGCACGGCCCGGGCCCGGGCATCCTTGGACATCGTGACGGCCAGCATCTCCAGCACGATGCGCTGGATGTTGTTCTCCGGCTGCGCCTCGGTCAGGCCGAGTGAGTTCACCTGCACGCCGTACCTGAACCGTCGCTGGCCCTCGTCGAGGACTCCGTAGCGCTCGCGGGTGATCTCGTCCCAGAGCCGGGCCATGGCGCGGAGCTTGCACATCTCCTCGACGAAGCGGACGCCTGCGTTGACGAAGAAGGAGATCCGGGCGACCACCTCGCCGACCCGATCCGGCTCGACCTGGCCCGAGTCCCGGACCGCGTCGAGGACGGCGATCGCGGTGGCCATGGCGTAGGCGATCTCCTGGACGGGCGTCGCGCCCGCCTCCTGCAGGTGGTAGCTGCAGATGTTCACCGGGTTCCACCTGGGCACGTGGGACACGGTGTAGGCGATGGTGTCCGTCACCAATCGCAGGGACGGGGCGGGCGGGAACACGTAGGTGCCGCGCGACAGGTACTCCTTGATGATGTCGTTCTGGGTCGTGCCCTGGAGGGACCCAGGGTCGATGCCCTGCTCCTCGGCGATGGTGACGTACAACGCCAGCAGCCACATAGCGGTGGCGTTGATCGTCATCGAGGTGTTCATCTCCCCGAGGGGGATCGCCTCGAAGAGGCGCCGCATGTCGCCCACATGGGCGACGGGCACGCCGACCTTCCCCACCTCGCCCCGGGACATGACGGAGTCCGGGTCATACCCCGTCTGGGTGGGCAGGTCGAACGCGACCGACAGGCCGGTCTGGCCCTTCTCGAGATTGCGCCGGTACAGGGCGTTCGACTCGCCCGGCGACGAATGGCCGGCGTAGGTGCGCATGAGCCACGGCTTGTCCTTGACCCGGCGCGGCATGCCTGAAGGCTACCGGCCACCTCGCGCGAAGCCCCGATCGGCGGCAGCATGTGGCCATGCCCGCCTGGAACTCGTTCTCTTTCGCCTTCGGGCCACTCGTGGCCGTCGGCCTGGTGGGCCTGTTCGTGCTGATCCTGCGGTGGGCATTCCGCCGAGGATCATCCGTCGTGGCCGCCGCACCGCGTCCGGGGCCGTCCGACGCCTACGGCCTGATGGTTCCCGTCGCGAGCCCCGCAACGTTCATCGAGGGCGAGGTCGTCCGGCGCCATCTCGAGGAGCACGGCCTGCGGGCCAACCTCGCCCAGACGCTCGACGGCCCGCGCGTGATGGTGTGGCCCGCCGACGAGGCCGCGGCCCGGTCGGTGCTCGCGTCCGGTCGCTGACCTGCTCGTCCGCCCTGGGCGGGATCGGCCTAGGGCGCCAGCAGCCCCAAGGGGAGCACTCCAATGCCGTCGGGTCGGCGGTAGGCGAACGGGCCGGTGTTGATCACGATGGCGTCGAGCAACCGGTCCCCGAGGTGCTCGCGAAGCCACCGTAGGTGGCGTACATCCTTGTCCTCAACGGTATTGGCCAGCTTCACTTCGATGGCGAGCACTCGGCCGTCATCTCGGACGAGGACTAGATCGACTTCATGGTCGCCATTGCGCGTGCGCATGTGGGCCACCTCGGATTCCGCGGCCTGCGCCGGCACGCGCACGCACAGCGTGACAAGGGATTCGAATAGATGTCCGAGCGCCGTGCCTGCCTGCGGGCCGATAGTGGTGCCCTGCCCGTCTAGGAGGGCATCGCGAGTCAGGCCGAGGAGCCTGACGGCGAGTGCAGGGTCGGCGAGGTGGTGCTTCGGGGTCTGGCCAAGCCGGGTCATGACGCTTCCAGACGGCATCCACGCCGGCACCGGGTCCAGCAGCCACAGGCTGGCCAGGACGTCCCGGTAGGAGGTCACGGTGCCTCGGGCGGGCTTCTCCCCTTGCCCGGGCGTCGCTGCATCGAGAATCTGCGTGTAGCTGGCGGTGGTCGACGTCGCGGAAGCGTATGCGCGCAGCCAGGCGAGCATCGACTCAGGCTTGCGGACGTTCAGCCCCTGCTCCGGCACGTCGCGGTCCACCGCATTGCGCAGGTAGGAGTCGAGCTGGAAGCGAAGCGCACGCGGAGTCAGGGAACGCAGCCCGGGGAATCCCGACGCGAGGATCTCGTCGGTGTAGTCCGCAAGGCGCAGGGCGCACGCCCCATCGATGCTCGGACGCGATCCTGACAGCAGTTCGGCCAGGCTTACGCCTGGGTGGGCCACACCTCGCTCCGTGAGAGTCATCGGACGCATGCGCAAGCGCCCGATCCGACCGGCACCGGAGTGCGCTGTGGCGCCGAGTTGCGCCGATGCGCTGCCCGTCAGGAGGAACTGTCCTCCCGCCGGGTCGGTATCGACGGCTCGGCGTACGACGTCCCAGACCTCGGGGACCTTCTGCCACTCGTCCACCAACAAAGGTCGGGGGCGGGCAAGAATCAGTTCCGGATCTGCCGCAATCGATTCTCGTACGGACGCCGAGTCCAGTCTGGCCAGGCCCACGACCCGCTGCTCGGCGGTGGTGGTCTTGCCGACTCCCTTGGCCCCGTCAAGGGCGATCGCGGGCACCTGCCCGAACAGTTCGTCTAGCTCGCGGTCAACTATCCGCGGAACATAGTCCATGACCGAACTGTACAAAACGCCGGGCTTCTATTGAACAATTCGCAGGACTCTGGCTTCTCCACGTGCACGGACCTCGCGCAGCGATGCGACCGCGTCAGCCCGAATTCTCACGTGGCTAGACCTCGTCGCGGCGGACGTCGGCCCCAAGCGATCGAAGGGCGGGGACGAACCCGGCATAGCCGCGATCGATATGGCCCACCCCGTAGACGGTCGTCTCGCCCTCGGCGACGAGTCCGGCGAGGGCCAGGCCAGCGCCCGCCCGGATGTCCGTGGCCTCGACCGGCGCGGACGAGAGCACGGGAACTCCCCGGACCAGCGCATGGTGGCCGTCGGTGCGCACGTCGGCTCCGAGCCTGGCCAGTTCCTGCACGAAGCGGAACCGGGCCTCGAACAGGTTCTCGGTCACGAGGGCGGCCCCCTCCGCTATGGAGTTCAGGGCGATGAACTGGGGCTGGAGATCGGTCGGGAAGCCCGGATACGGGAGCGTCACGATGTCGACCGCTCGAGGCCGGCCGCTCATCGCTACCCGGAACCCGTCCGGGAGGCACTCGACGTCGGCCCCGGCCAGCGTGAGCTTCTCCAGGGCCAGGCTCAGGTGCTCGGCCTTCGCGTGCCTGATCGTGACGTCCCCGTGCGTCATGACCGCGGCGACCGCCCACGTCCCGGCGACAATCCGGTCCGGGACCGTCGCATGCTGCACGGGGCGCAGGCCTTCGACACCTATGACGGTGAGGGTGGAGGTGCCGATGCCCTCGACGTTCGCTCCCATCGTCCGCAGCATGGTGCAGATGTCGACGATCTCCGGCTCGCGGGCGGCGTTGTCGATGACAGTCTCGCCGTCGGCCAGCACGGCGGCCATGAGCAGGGTCTCCGTCGCCCCGACGCTCGGGAAGTCCAGCCAGACGCGCGCGCCCTGGAGGCGGCCCCCGGCGTGCGCGACCAGGTAGCCGTGGTCGCTGGTGACCTCCGCGCCCATCCGCCGCAGGCCGTCGATGTGCATGTCCAGCCCGCGCGAGCCGATGTTGTCGCCGCCGGGCAGCGCCACGTCTGCGGCGCCGGTGCGGGTCAGCAGCGGTCCCAGGACGCAGATGGACGCCCGCATGCGCCGCACCAGGTCGTAGTCGGCCCGGTGGTCAGGACGGTCCGGCACGGTGATGGCGATCGTCGACAGGGCCACCTCATGACTGACGTCGCACCCGAGCCGGCGAAGCAGCTCGGCCATGATCTCGACGTCCAGGATGTCGGGCACGTTGGCGATGGTGGTGACCCCGGGCGCGAGCAAGGACGCGGCCATCAGCTTAAGGACGGAGTTCTTGGCGCCGGTCACGGCCACCTCGCCACGTAGCGACGTGCCGCCCGTGATCCTCAGCACCTCCACCCGGGCATCGTAGGGGGCGGGCGGCGGGCAGGTGTCGTACTGTCGTCGCATGGTCAACCTCACCCGCATCTACACGCGCACCGGCGACGACGGCACCACCTCGCTGGGCGACATGAGCCGGACCGGCAAGAACGACCCGCGGCTCAAGGCCTACGCCGACGTCGACGAGGCGAACTGCTCGCTGGGGCTGGCCTTGGCGAGCGCCGGCTTCGACGACGACGTCCGAGCCCTGCTCCTCGCCATCCAGAACGATCTCTTCGACGTCGGCGCCGACCTGTGCACGCCCGTCGTGGAGAACCCGCCCCACCAGCCGCTGCGCGTCACGCCGGCGTACGTCGAGCGGCTTGAGCAGGCCTGCGACACCTACAACGAGCGACTCGATCCGCTGCGCTCCTTCGTCCTGCCCGGCGGCACCGTTGGCGCGGCCCACCTGCACGTGGCGCGCACGGTCGTGCGGCGTGCCGAGCGGTCCACCTGGGCGGCACTGGACACGTACCACGGGGGCATGAACCACCTCACCGCGACGTACCTGAATCGGTTGAGCGACCTGCTGTTCATCCTCGGCCGGCTGGCCAACAAGGACGCCGACGGCGACGTCCTGTGGCAGCCCGGCGCGAACCGGTGAGGCGGCCCGTACCGGTAGTTCGCACCTCGATCCGAGTCGAAAGCGTTTGCAAGCCCACATCCACGCTGGGGGGGGTGGCGCACCGCCAGGCTGCCGGATCGAGCAGGCCAATGAATCCCCGGTTCTGCTCCTTGCTTGGGCATTGGACCACACCCATCAGGTGAGCGACGTACGACCGCCAAGGACATTGCCATCTGCGAGCCTCTAGAGGCTGACGAACACGTCGTTGCCGACGATCGCCGTTGCCAGTTCGACCAGGCCGCTTGGCGCCGGTCCCGCCAGGCGGGCACCAGACTGGCCGTCGAATACCGAATAATGGCAACGGCACACCAGGTTCGAGTCACTGGCGGCGACTATGCAGCCCCGATGAGTACAACGGGCGTCGAACGCGCGGACCGTTGACCCGTTGCGGATGAGGACGACCTCAACTGGTCGACCGAATGCGTCCACTGTTGCGACGATCGCTGCCCGGCCATCGGGGAGTCCGCTGAGAGCAGCCACGACCACCGCGACCTCGGACGGAGGCGTAGGAATCGCAGTCGACGAGGGCTCGGGTTCGGGTGCGGACGGTGAGCCGAGAGCTGGAGCTGCGCCGCGACGCTGCCAGCGCAGTCGGCCCTTCACGCGAACGCATTGAAAGACGAATCCATCCGCGATCACCTTCTGTCCCGCGCGGGTGCACGGCACCGACGGCACGGCAACGGCAATTCCCGACGAGACCACGGCGCCGAACACGCTGAGTCCCCCGATCTGCATCAGTCGGCGGCGTGAGGTGTCCACCACCTATTCAGAAGAGCACACAATCACCAGCAAGGCTCGAGACTTCGGCAACTGGACATCAGACCGACACCAACGAAGCATCCCAGGTTAGCTGCCGCCTCCTTGTGAGTCCCGGGGATGGCGCCATACCGATGGGCCATCGATCCGAAGGTGGTGAACGACGGTCGCAGATCAGCAACGCGCTTCCGACTACATCCCCGGTGCCTGCCCACTGACCGTTGACGACAACACGCGCCAACCGTCAGTGGGCGGAGATCCCCTTCGCCACCCCGGCGACCTGGATCCTCGTCTCGGCCCGCTTGAGGGCTGACGCCTCCTCGCCGTCCACGACTCCGTCGGCCTGGATCCGGGCGAGGGCCGCCTGCGCGCGCTCAAGGTCGATGTCCTCGGCCAGCTCGGCGACCTCGGCGATCACGTTGACGTCGCTCCCAGCGACCGAGAAGAAGCCACCGTGGATGGCGACGAGCACCTTGCTTCCGTCGGGCTCCTCGATGCGCAGGGGCGAGCTCTCCACGAGCAGGGCGAGCACGGGCTCATGCCCGGCAAGGATGCCGATGTCCCCCTCGGGGGTCTTCGCGACGAGGCTCCTCGCCTGGCCGTTCCACAGGGCGCGCTCGGCCGACACGACCGCCACATTGAGGAGCTTGCCCGAGTCAGCCACGGCTGCTAGCCCTTCGCCAGCGAGGCCGCGTTCTTCTCGACGTCCTCGATGCCGCCGCACATGAAGAAGGCCTGCTCCGGGATGTGGTCATACGTGCCGTCACAGAGCGCCCGGAACGAGGCGATGGTCTCCTCGACCGGCACGAACGAGCCAGGCTGGCCGGTGAAGGCCTCGGCCACGAACATGTTCTGCGACAGGAACCGCTGGATGCGCCGGGCCCGGCCGACGAGGATCTTGTCCTCCTCGGACAGCTCGTCGATGCCGAGGATGGCGATGATGTCCTGCAGGTCCTTGTACCGCTGGAGGATCTCCTTGACGCGCGCGGCAACGGCATAGTGCTCGTCGCCCACGTAGCGCGGGTCGAGGATGCGCGAGGTCGAGTCGAGCGGGTCGACCGCCGGGTAGATGCCCAGCTCCGAGATCGGCCGGCTCAGGGTGGTCGTCGCATCGAGGTGTGCGAACGTGGTTGCCGGGGCCGGATCGGTGAGGTCGTCGGCGGGGACGTAGATCGCCTGGAGCGACGTGATCGAGTGGCCGCGCGTGGAGGTGATGCGCTCCTGCAGCTGGCCCATCTCATCCGCCAGCGTCGGCTGGTAGCCGACCGCCGACGGCATGCGGCCCAGCAGCGTGGACACCTCAGAACCGGCCTGCGTGAAGCGGAAGATGTTGTCGATGAAGAGCAGGACGTCCTGCTTCTGCACATCGCGGAAGTACTCGGCCATCGTCAGCGCCGACAGGGCGACCCGAAGGCGCGTGCCCGGCGGCTCGTCCATCTGGCCGAACACGAGGGCGGTCTTCTCGATGACCCCCGACTCGGTCATCTCCAGGAAGAGGTCATTGCCCTCGCGGGTGCGCTCCCCCACCCCGGCGAACACGGACACGCCGCTGAAGTTCTCGGCGACGCGGTAGATCATCTCCTGGATGAGGACCGTCTTGCCGACACCGGCGCCGCCGAACAGGCCGATCTTGCCGCCCTTGACGTACGGCGTGAGCAGGTCGATGACCTTGATGCCGGTCCAGAACACCTCCGTCTTGGACTCCAGCTGGTCGAACTTGGGAGCCTGACGGTGGATGCTCCAGCGCTCCTGGATGTCCAGGGAGGATTCGGGCACGTCCAGCGGGATGCCCAGGGTGTTCCACACATGGCCCTTGGTGACGTCGCCAACCGGGACGGTGATCGAGTCGCCCGTGTCGCGCACGGCGGCACCGCGAACGAGCCCGTCCGTCGGCTGCATCGAGATCGCCCGGACCATGTTGTCGCCGATGTGCTGGGCGACTTCGAGGGTGAGAGTGCGGCTGCCGCCGCCCTCCTCGCCCTGGTCGAAGGTGACGTCGACGTGCAGGGCGTTGAACAGCTCCGGCATGGCCTCGACGGGGAACTCCACGTCGACGACTGGCCCGGTGACCCGGGCCACGCGTCCGACGCCGGTCGTGGTCTCGGTCGTTGCGGTCATCTCTTGTTCCCTCTCCTAGCGCGAAGCTGACAAGGCGTCGGCGCCGCCGACGATCTCGCTGATTTCCTGGGTGATCTCTGCCTGCCGAGCCTGGTTCGCGCGTCGCGATAGCGAGCGAATCATCTCCTCGGCATTGTCGGTTGCCGACTTCATCGCTCGCCGGCGCGCTGCGTGCTCCGAGGCTGCCGACATCAGCAGCGACGTGTAGATGGTGTGGTCGATGTAGCGGGGCAGCAGCCCGTCGAGCACGGACTCGGCATCCGGCTCGAACTCGTACAGGGGCGGCGGCAGCTGGCCTTCGACCTTCTCGACGACCTCGTCGACGACCTCAAGGGGCAGGATCCGGCGGATTCGCGCCTCCTGGCTGACCATCGACGTGAAATGCGTGTAGACGATGTGGATCTCGTCGACGCCGCCCTCCTCGATAGGGGTCATGAACGCGGCAAGGAGGTCGTCGCCGATCCGACGCGCGTCGGCATAGGTCGGCTGGTCGGTGAAGCCCGTGTACTCCCCGCCCATGGCGCGCTCGCGGAAGCGGTAGTACGAGACTCCCTTGCGTCCCACCACGTAGGGCACCATGGTGATGTCCTTCTCGCGGAGGTTGGTGGCCAGGGCCTCCGCCTCCTTGATGGCATTCGAGGAGTAGGCGCCGGCCAGGCCCCGGTCCGCGGTGACCACCAGCACGGCCGCCTTGGTGCGCTGCTCCGCGTTGGCCATGAGCGGGTGCTTGCGGACATCGGCCGCGCCGGTGGCGGCCGCGTTGATGGCGGCGTACAGGTGCTGCAAGTAGGGCAGGGATGCCTCGAGGCGCTGCTGCGCCTTCACGATGCGAGAAGACGCGATGAGCTCCATCGCCTTGGTGATCTTCTTGGTCGACTGCACCGAGCGGATGCGCCGCCGGTAGACCCTCAGTTGTGCGCCCATGTCGGCTAGCCCCGCACCGCCCGCTTGATCTGCGTGGGGTCGATCTCCTCGTCGGCCACCGCGGCAACCGGCTCGTCATTGACCAGCAGGTGTCCTGCCGAGGTGGTGAACTGGCGCTTGAACTCCCCGATCGCCGACTCCATGACGGACACGGTGTCGTCGGAGAGGTCGGTCGTGGTCCGGATCGCGTCGAACACCTCGGGCTTGGCACGGTCGAGGTAGTCGAGGAACTCGGCGTCGAAGCGCCGGATGTCCTCGACGGGGACGTCGTCGAGCTGGCCGGTCGTGCCCGACCACACCGACACGACCTCGCGCTCCATCGCCTGCGGCTTGTACTGCGGCTGCTTGAGCAGCTCCACGAGGCGGGCGCCACGCTCCAGCTGAGCCTTCGACGCTGCGTCGAGGTCGGAGCCGAATGCCGAGAACGCCTCGAGCTCGCGGAACTGGGCGAGGTTCAGGCGCAGCCGTCCGGCCACCTTCCGCATGGCCTTGGGCTGGGCCGAGCCGCCGACACGGGACACCGAGATGCCCACGTTGATGGCGGGTCGGACGCCCGAGTTGAACAGGTCGGACTCCAGGAAGCACTGCCCGTCGGTGATGGAGATGACGTTGGTCGGGATATACGCCGACACGTCGTTGGCCTTGGTCTCGATGATCGGCAGGCCGGTCATCGAGCCAGCGCCCAGCTCGTCGGACAGCTTGGCGCAGCGCTCGAGGAGGCGGCTGTGCAGGTAGAAGACGTCTCCGGGGTACGCCTCGCGGCCCGGGGGACGGCGCAGCAGGAGGGACACCGCGCGGTAGGCCTCAGCCTGCTTGGACAGGTCGTCGAACACGATGAGGACATGCTTGCCGGCGTACATCCAGTGCTGGCCGATGGCCGAGCCGGTGTACGGGGCCAGGTACTTGAAGCCGGCCGGGTCGGAGGCCGGCGATGCCACGATGGTCGTGTACTCCATGGCGCCGTACTCCTCCAGCGCCCCCTTGACGGCAGCGATGGTCGAGCCCTTCTGCCCGATCGCCACGTAGATGCAGCGGACCTGCTTGTTCGGGTCGCCCGACAGCCAGTTCTCGCGCTGGTTGAGGATCGTGTCCAGGCACACGGCGGTCTTGCCGGTCTGCCGGTCGCCGATGATGAGCTGGCGCTGGCCTCGCCCGATGGCAGTCATGGCGTCAATCGCCTTGATGCCCGTCTGCATGGCCTCCTTGACTGGCTGGCGCTGGACGACCGTCGGTGCCTGCACCTCCAGGGCGCGGCGGGCCTCGGACTCGATCGGGCCCAAGCCATCGATGGGATTGCCCAGCGGGTCGACCACGCGGCCCAGGTAGGCGTCGCCCACCGGCACCGACAGCACCTCGCCCGTGCGACGCACGGCCTGGCCTTCCTCGATCTTCGAGCCATCGCCCAGCAGGACGACGCCGATCTCGCGCACGTCGAGGTTGAGGGCAAGGCCGAGCAGCCCGCCCTCGAACTCGAGCAACTCGTTCGTCATCGCCGAGTGGAGGCCTTCGACGCGCGCAATGCCGTCGCCGGTCTCCATGACGCGACCCACCTCTTCGCGGGCGGTCTCCGGCGAGTACGCCGCGACGTTCCGCTCGATCGCATCCCGGATCTCTTCCGGCCGGATCGTCAGCTCCGTCATGGTGTCCTGCTCTCTTTCTCGGCCCGCTCGCGCGGGCGGCCTGTCGATGGTTGCGTGCGTGGGTGGAACGTCTAGCCGATGATGGCCCGGCGAGCCTGCTCCATGCGCGAGGCCACCGTCCCGTCGATGACCTCGTCGCCGATGCGGACATGCACTCCACCGAGGACGCTGGGGTCCACGGCGACATTCAGCTGGACCGTGCGGCCCTTGAGCCGGCTGAGGATGCCGGACAGGCGCCGCTCCTGTGTTTCGTCGAGGGGCGCCGCGACCCGCACCTCGGCGACCACGCGCTCCCGCTGCCGTGCGGCCAGCGCGCCGAGGTCCTCCACGACGGCATCGATCCGGCGACCGTGCAGGTGACCGACCGCATACTGCAGGACGGAGGCCGTGCTCGCGGTGGCCCGACCTCCGAGCAGGTCTCGAACGATGGACGACTTCGTCTGCGGGGACTGCGACGGGTCGGTCAGCGCCATCTGCAGGGCCGGCGAGGAGTCCAGGGCCCGGCCGAACAGGAACAGCTCCTCCTCCGTCGCGTCGAGGGTCCCGTCGGACTCGGCCCCCGTGAAGGCGGCCTGCGCCGCGAGCAGCTCAATGGCCACGACGAGATCGACGTCGGTCGACCAGCGCCGGTCAATGACCATGGCCAGCACGCGCACGGCAAGGGCGCCGACGCGGTCGGCGAAGAGCTGGTGCACCAGGCCATCGCGCACCGCGGCGGGCTGGCCCGAGTCGGCAAGCAGGCTGCGCAGCTGGCCTTCGCCATCGAGCAGGGCGGCGACCGAGAACAGCTCGTCGGCGAGCAGGTCGAATCCAGCCTCCTGCCGGAGGCCGTCCAGGCCCTCCTGGCAGGCGGCGAGGCTCTCGCGACTCGATCCGATCATCAGCCTGTCGCCTGCCGCTCGAGGTCGTCGAGGAACTCGTCGACCGTGGCCCGGACCCGGGCGTCGTCGGTGAGCGACTGGCCCACGACCTTGCCGGCCAGGGTCACGGCGAGCTCGCCGACCTGCCGGGTGAGCTGCGAGGTCGCCTGAGCGCGATCCGCGGCGAGCTGGGCCTCGGCCGCTGCAGTGACCTGCGCGGCCGCCTGCCGTGCCTCGCCGCGGGCCTCCTCGATCAGGGCCGAGCGATCCGCCTGCGCCTGCGTGCGGATGGCCGAGGCCTCCTCCCGCGCCTGGGCGAGCTGGGCGCGGTACTCCTCGGCGAGGGCCTTGGCCTCCGCCTCGGCCTTGGCCGCGCGCTCGATGCCGCCCTCGATGGCGTTGGTGCGCTCCTCGAGGGTCTTCTTGATGCTCGGCAGCGCGATCTTGGCCAGGCCGCCGAACACGATCAGGAACGCGATGATGCCGATGATCAGCTCGTCGATCGGCACGGCGAGGACCGAGGGCATCTCCTCGCCCTCGGCGCCCGCCGCGGAGACGGCCGCGCTGGCTGCAGCAATGACGTTAATCACGACGGTGACCTTCCCGGTTCAGTCTGTGGGCGAATCCGCCTGAGGGTACGGATCAGACACCGAAGACGAATGGGGCGACGAAGCCGATCAGCGCCAGCGCCTCGGCGAGCGCGAAGCCGAGGATCATGTTCTGGCGAATCACGCCGTACGCCTCGGGCTGGCGGGCGATGGCCTGCACGCCCTGGCCGAAGATGATGCCGATGCCGACACCGGGGCCGATGGCTGCCAGGCCGTAGCCGATGGAGCCGATGGATCCGGTGACTTCCGCGAGAAGCGACATGTCGTTTCCTTTGCTTTCCTGGCCGGCGGTCGTTCCGCCGGTCTGGGGTCTGTGGGGTATTCAGTTGTGGGCGTGTTGCCGGTGCTCGGAGTCGTCAGTGCTCCTGGTGGAGCGCGCCCGAGATGTACACCGCCGTGAGCAGGGTGAAGATGTACGCCTGCAGGAACTGGATCAGGGCCTCGAAACCGGTGAGCGCCACCGCCACCGTGAACGAGGCAGCGGATCCGAGGATGCCGATGACGCTGGCGCTGAGCAGGTAGAACGCCGCGATGCTGAACGTGGCGATGAGCAGGTGCCCCGCGAACATGTTGGCGAACAGACGGATGGCGTGCGTGGCCGGGCGCACGATGAGGTTGGACAGGAACTCCAGCGGGGTCAGCAGGACGTACATCGCCTTCGGCACGCCGGGCGGGAACAGCATGCCCTTGAAGTACCCGCCGAAGCCCTGCTTGTAGACCCCCAGCGGCACCCAGGTGACGTAGACGATGAGCGCGAACGCCACGGGGATGGCGAAGATCGACGTGACCGGGATCTGGGCGAAGGGGACGATGCCCATGAAGTTGCTCAGCCACACCAGGAAGAAGAATGACATCAGGTACGGCACGAACCGGTCGCCGTCCTTGCCGATGATGTCCCGGGAGATCCCGTCGCGGATGAACAGGTAGCCCATCTCGCCGACGTTCTGGGCCCCTCGGGGCACCAGCTTGGGGCTGCGGAACGCATAGATGAAGAAGCCCAGGATCAAGAACACGCACAGGAACAGCAGGACGGTGACCTTGGTGATGCCGAACTCGAGGTTGCCGATCGTGAACGAGGCGATCTCGTCGAACATGAAGATCTCGGCCCCTGGCGCGGGGAATCCGCAGCCGGACAGCAGGTGGCAGTCCAGGCCGCCTGAGGCGACCACTACATCAGCTGACACCAGGCTCCTCCGTGCCCCTCATCTGCGTACCCGGCCGATCCGGTCCTGCGCTGTCGTTCCGCTGCTGGTCGCTGCGCGTCTCCTGGGCCAGGCTGGTGAACACCAGGTAGTACGACAGACCCAGTCCCACCATCGCCCCGATGGCCATCAGGAGCGCCTGGTGGCCAACCCACCTCGACACCAGCCAGCCGAGGCCGGTGTACAGGATCAGGCCCGAAATCAAGCGGCTGCTGGTGACCCACGCCGAGTTGGACATCCTCTGGGCGTCGTCCATCGTGACGGTCCGCCTCCGCGCGCCCGAACCGTACCAGCCGGATGGGGTCCTGGCGTCCCGGGGGGCGCTCACTTCTGGGCCTCCGGCTCGACGTAGAGAACCTTCGTCCGAGAGAAGATCAGGACCTCCATGAAGGTCCACGCCAGGGTGCACGCGACGATCACGGCGGCGAAGACGCGAGGGGCGAAGAAGGTGGCGTCCTGGAGCACCAGCAGCAGGACGAGGAGGATGCCGATCTTCACGAGGTAGAGGGTCATCGCGACCAGCATCGCGTTCTGCGGATTGTTCTTCAGCACCGCACCAAGCACCAACTGGCCCGCCGTGAAGAACGCCAGCACGATGATCGTGCCGAGCACTCCGGCGATGAGCCCGGGCGTGCCCGCGACCACGGCACCGATGACCGTGCCCACGACACCGACCAGAAGCGTCACAGATCCCGCGCGAAGCAGCACCTGAGAGTCGATGGAGGGCACGAAAGTGACGCTATCGCAAGGAGTTAGCCACCCCCAAATGGGATTGGCAGCGTCGCGACGTGGCCTTGGTCACCCGCTCAGCCGCGCGTGCCGGTCCCGAGCTGGTGCACCGAGGCCGGCGCCTGCCCGGCCGGCCTGCGGACGAGGGTCACGAGGATGGCCAGGCCGACCAGGAAGCCGATCCCGGCCCAGATCGGCGGCACGAAGGCCACGGCCACGGCTGCCCCCGCCAGCAGCCCCGTCCACGCGTACATGACGAACACGGCCCGTCGCTGGGAGTGGCCCATCTCCAGCAGCCGGTGATGCAGATGCTGCTTGTCCGGCGCGAAGGGATTGCGGCCGGCCCGCGTGCGTCGGATGACGGCCAGGAGCAGGTCGACGAGCGGCACGGCGAGCACGGCAACCGGCAGCAGGATGGGCAGCAGAGTGGGCAGCAGCGTGCCGCCCGCGACCGCGCTCGGGTCGACCTGGCCGGACAGCGTGATCGTGCTGGCCGCGAGCAGCAGGCCAAGGGTCATCGAGCCGGTGTCGCCCATGAAGATGCGGGCCGGGAAGAGGTTGTTCGGCAGGAAACCAAGGCACATCCCGACAAGGAGCGCCGACACCAGCGTCGCGAGGGTGGCTCTCTCGAAGCCGAGCTCCACCGAGAGCAGGTACGAGTACGCGAAGAAGGCCCCGGCGGCCACGGCCACGATCCCGGCCGCGAGCCCGTCGAGACCATCGACGAAGTTGATCGCGTTGATGCTGACCAGGACGATGATGACGGTGAACAGGACGCTCGTCACCGGGTCCAGGACGAAGGTGCCGCCGATCGGCAGCCAGATGACGGCGATGCCCTGGAAGGCCATGACCCCTGCCGCCAGGACCTGGCCGGCCAGCTTCGTCGGGGCGTCGAGCCCCCACTTGTCGTCGACGATCCCGAGCAGGACGATGATCGCGACTCCCGACAGCAGCGCGATGGCGCTGTTGGAGCCGTCGAAGACGGCCCGCATCATCGGCAGCTTGCTGGCCAGGAGAAGGCCCGCCAGCAGGCCCCCGACCATCGCCAGTCCGCCCAGCCTCGGGATCGGCTTGTCGTGGACGTCGCGGTCCCGGACCGGGGCCATGACCCCCAGTCGCAGCGCCAGGCTGCGGACCGGGTTCGTCAGCAGGTAGGCCACCGCCGCAGCGGCCAGCAGGCAGAGCAGGTACTCGCGCATGGCGAGGGTCAGCCCCGGGGGTACGCCGGGTGCATGCCGACGAGGGCAGCGACCTCGGCCCCGAGTTCGTCGGCGGGGGCTTCCTCGCGGATGGCCCGACCGATGAGGCTGGCGATCTGGGCCATGTCGCTCTCGGCCATCCCCTGCGTCGTGACGGCCGGCGTGCCCACCCGGATCCCGGAACCCTTGGACGGTGGTTGCGGATCGTACGGAATGGCGTTCTTGTTCAGGGTGATCCGCGCGGCGTCGCAGCGGGTCTCCGCGATGTTGCCGGTCACGCCCAGCGCCTGGATGTCGATCAGGGCCAGGTGGGTTTCCGTCCCGCCGCTCACCGGCCGCATCCCCTCGTCGGCAAGCCCGGCCGCGAGGGCCTGGGCGTTGGCGATCACCTGGGCAGCGTAGGCGCGGTACTCAGGCGTCGAGGCCTCCTTGAGCGCCACCGCCTTCGCTGCCACGGCATGCATGAGCGGCCCGCCCTGCATCATGGGGAAGACCGCCTTGTCGATGGCGGCCGCGTGCTCGGCCTTGCAGACGATCATGCCGCCACGTGGCCCACGCAGCACCTTGTGCGTCGTGAACGTCACGACGTCGGCGTACGGGACCGGGCTGGGGATCGCCTGCCCGGCCACGAGGCCGATGAAGTGCGCGGCGTCCACCATGAGGATGGCCCCGACCTCGTCGGCGATCTCGCGGAATGCCCCGAAGTCGATCAGCCTCGGGTAGGCGGTGGCTCCCGTGATGATCATCCGAGGCCGGTGCTGGTGGGCGAGCGCACGCACCTCGTCGTAGTCGATGAGCTCCGTGTCCTGGCGAACGCCATAGGACACGATGTCGAACCACTTGCCGGAGAAGTTCACCTTCGATCCGTGGGTGAGATGGCCACCGTGCGGCAGGCTCATCGCCAGGACGGTGTCGCCCGGTGACACGAACGCGCCGTATGCGGCGATGTTCGCGCTCGCTCCGCTGTGGGGCTGCAGGTTGGCATGGTCGGCACCGAAGAGCGCCTTGGCCCGCTCGATGCCGATGATCTCGGCCCGGTCCACTTCGGCGCAGCCGCCGTAGTACCGCTTGCCCGGATAGCCCTCGGCGTACTTGTTGCTGAGCGTGGAGCCGAGGGCGGCGAGCACGGCTGGAGAGGTGAAGTTCTCGCTGGCGATGAGCTGCAGGCCGCCGCGCAACCGCTCGAGCTCGTCCAGAACGATGCCCGCGATGTCGGGATCCTCCGCGGCCAGTTGGTCGAAGTCCGGACCCCAGAAGGGCGTCGTATTCATTCGCTTACCTCTCGGGCCGTCGGCAATGCCGACACTCTACGCGTCGACGACACCCGGCCCGGGGATGGCGTGAGGGCACACGCGGCGAAGATCGACCAGGCTCAGCGCCCCCTCGCGCAGCAGGACCGGCACGGCGCCGGTTGCGTCGACGACGCTGCTCGGCAGCGTGTCGTGAACGGCCGGGCCGGCGTCGAGCGCCACCGTGATGGCGTCGCCAAGTTGCACGAGGGCGTCGTCGACATCCAGAGGGACCGCCAGGCCCGGCAGGTTGGCCGACGAGGCGGCCAGCGGTCCGGCGGCGGCGAGGACGGCCAGGGCCACGGGGTGCAGCGGCATGCGCAACGCCACGGGGGCGCCGTCCGGGTGGTCCCATGCCAGGCTCGGCTGCGGCGTCAGGAGCACCGTCAGCGGCCCCGGCCAGAAGGCGTCCATCAGCCGTTGGGCATCGTCGCCAATGCGGATCGCGACCCCGGCCACGGTGGTGCGGCGGCCGACGAGCACCGGCAACGGGAGATCCTCGTCTGCCCCCTTCGCAGCACGCATCGCCGCTGTTCCGCGGGCCGAGAACGCGTCCGTGACAACGGCATAGGCACCCTCGGTCGGGAGCAGCACGAGATCGCCGCGACGCACTGCCGCAAGGGCGGCAGCCACGGCGCGCTCGCGATCGCGCCCGTCTGCGCAGGCGATCCGCACTGTCATCCGCGTAGTCCGGGCATCGCCCTGCTACACCCGCCTGGCCAGGGTGAACCGGGGCAGCCCGTTGAGGTCGATGCGGTCGACGACGGACGTGAACAGCGGTCGGCCGAGCGGGACATCGGCGAGCAGCGAAAGCTCCTCGTCGGCGAGCATCCCCGAGACCAGGCCCGGCACGCCGGACAGCCCGGCCGCGGCCCCCTGGATATCGGCGTGCTCCATGGCGAGCAGTCCACCGGGACGCAGCAGGATGGCGGCCGTCCGCGCTACGGCACGAGCGACGTCGAGACCGTCCGCCCCGCCGTACAGCGCGAGCCGCGGCTCGTGATCGCGCACCTCGGGGTCCCGGGGGATCATGCCGTCAGGGATGTAGGGCGGGTTGGTGACGACGACGGCAACCTGCCCGGCCAGCCGAGCGAGCGGATGCCCGGGGTCGGCCACGACGGTGGCGTCGTGATGGAGCACCTCCACGCGCGAGCCGCGAGCAACCAGCGCCGCATCGTGCGCCGCAACGTTGCGTCGGGTCCACTCGACGGCCGGGTCGTCCAACTCGACCGCGTGGATCCGGCTCCCGGCCACCTCCACGCCCAGGCTGATCGCGATGGCGCCGCTGCCCGCGCACAGGTCGACGCCGATGCGCTCGGCCGCCGGCCTGGCGTCGAGCTCGCGGATGCCTGCCTCAGTGACGAGCTCGGTCTCGGGCCGCGGGATGAAGACTCCTGGCCCCACCTCCACCTCGATGTGGCGGAACCCCGCCTTGCCGATGAGGTGCTGCAGCGGGACCCGCGACAGTCGCCGGCCCAGCAGCTGCTCGATCCGCACCCGTTGCTCGGGCGTGACCTCGTCCTGCAGGAAGAGCCGGGTGCGCGTGGTGCCGAGGGCGAAGGCGACCAGTTCGGCAGCGTCGAAGGACGGCGAAGGAATGCCCACCGCGCCCAGCCGGTGCTCCGCGTCGAACAGCATGTCGCGAACGGTCACGCGGCCTCCCAGGGTGCGATCCTCCGACCACGACATCAGGCGGTGCCTGCAAGCCGTGCGGACTCGTCGGCCTCGACGCACGCGTCGATCACGGCGTCGAGGTCGCCGTCGAGCACTTGATCGAGGTTGTGCGACTTGAAGCCCACGCGATGGTCGCTGAGCCTGTTCTCCGGGAAGTTGTAGGTGCGGATGCGCTCGCTGCGGTCGACGGTGCGTACCTGCGACCGGCGGGCATCGGACGCGTCCTTCGCGGCCTGCTCCTCGGCCACGGCAAGCAGCCGGGCCCGCAGGATGCGCATCGCCGACTCCTTGTTCTGCAGCTGGCTCTTCTCGTTCTGGCACGAGACGACGGTGCCCGTGGGCACGTGCGTGATGCGAACGGCGGAATCGGTCGTGTTGACGCTCTGGCCTCCCGGTCCGGACGAGCGGTAGACATCGATCCGCAGGTCGTTGGGGTCGATGACGACGTCAACGTCCTCGGCCTCGGGCAGGACAAGGACGCCGGCAGCCGACGTGTGGATCCGGCCCTGAGACTCGGTCACCGGCACGCGCTGCACGCGGTGCACTCCGCCCTCGAACTTCAGCCGGGCGAAGGGTGCATCGCCTGGCTCGGGCACCCCCCGGGCCTTGACCGCGATCGCGATGTCCTTGTAGCCGCCGAGGTCGGACTCGACCACCTCGAGCACCTGGGTCGTCCACCCGCGCCTCTCGGCGTAGCGGATGTACATCCGGGCCAGGTCGCTGGCGAACAGCGCCGACTCCTCGCCGCCCTCGCCCGCCTTGACCTCCACGATGACGTCCTTGTCATCCATCGGGTCGCGGGGCAGCAGCAGCGCGGTGAGCCGCTCGGCGGCGCCATCGGTGCGGTCCTGGAGGGGGGCCACCTCGTCCGCGAAGGACGCGTCGTCGACCCCGAGTTCGCGAGCTGCCTCGAGGTCCTCGGACGCTGCCAGCCATTCGCGGTACGCGGCCACGACGGGCCGGAGTTGGGCGTACCTCCGGCCGAGCTGACGCGCAGCGGCCTGGTCCCCGTGGACCTCGGGGTTCGCCAGCTGCCGCTCGACCTCGTCGTACTCATCTACCAGGTCGGCGCAGGACTCGAACATCAGCGGACTCCCCTAGCGAGCAAATGGGCCGGGCGCCGGTCGGGGGCCGACCGCGCGACGGGGGAGACACGCGGCCGACCCCGGGCCGGCGCCCGGGGACGTGCTACTTGCCTTCGGTCTTTCCGTAGCGGCTCTGGAACTTCGCCACGCGGCCACCGGTGTCCAGGATCTTCTGCTTGCCCGTGTAGAACGGGTGGCACTGGGAGCACACATCGGCGTGGATGTTGCCGTTCTTCGCGGTGCTCCGAGTGGTGAACGTTGCCCCGCACGTGCAGGTGACCGTGGTCTCCGCGTACGCCGGGTGGATGTCGGCCTTCATGTCTCTCCTCATCAGGTCCCGGGTCGGCGACGGCCAGCGGGCCGGGCCGTGAACCGGGGCCCGACAAGTATGGCATGCCTCACGGGGCGGTCCAACGCCGCCGATTGGCGGTCAGTCGTCGTCGCCGCTGCCGTTGAGCGACGGGGTTGTCTTCTGGACCTGGAGCAGGAACTCGTTGTTGCTGCCGGTATCGCGCAGCTTGGTGAGAAGCAGCTCGATGGCCTGCTGCTGGTCGAGGGCGTGCAGGACGCGCCGCAGCTTCCAGACGATCTTGAGCTCCTCGCCTGACATGAGGAGCTCCTCCTTGCGGGTGCCCGAGGCGTCGACATCGACAGCGGGGAATACCCGCTTGTCGGCCAGGCGCCGATCGAGCTTGAGCTCCATGTTCCCGGTGCCCTTGAACTCCTCGAAGATGACCTCGTCCATGCGAGACCCGGTCTCGACGAGGGCGGTGGCCAGGATCGTCAACGAGCCTCCGTGCTCGATATTCCGGGCCGCGCCGAAGTAGCGCTTGGGCGGGTACCGGGCCGTGGAGTCGACGCCACCGGACAGGATCCGGCCCGAGGCCGGGGCGGCGAGGTTGTAGGCGCGTCCGAGCCGCGTCATGGAGTCGAGCAGGACGACGACGTCGTTGCCCAGCTCGACGAGGCGCTTGGCCCGCTCGATCGACAGCTCGGCGATGATCGTGTGGTCCTCGGCCGGCCGGTCGAACGTCGAGGCGATGACCTCGCCCTTGACTGAGCGCTGCATGTCGGTGACTTCCTCAGGCCGCTCGTCCACGAGCACCACCATGAGGTGCACCTCGGGGTTGTTCGTGACGATGGCGTTGGCGATGGACTGCAGCACCATCGTCTTACCGGCCTTGGGCGGGGACACGATGAGCCCGCGCTGGCCCTTGCCGATGGGTGCGACCAGGTCGATGACGCGGGTGGTCAGGTTGCCCGTGGTGGTCTCCAGCCGGAGCCGGTCCTGGGGGTACAGGGGCGTGAGCTTGGAGAACTCCGGGCGGTTGCGGGCAGCCTCGAGCGGCCCGCCGTTGACGGTGTCGATGCGGACCAGCGGGTTGAACTTCTCGCGCCGCTCGCCCTCGGCGGGCTGCTTGACCATGCCCGTGATGGCATCGCCCTTGCGCAGGCCCTGGCGGCGCACCATCGACAACGAGACATACACATCGTTCGGCCCGGGCAGGTAGCCCGACGTGCGCACGAAGGCGTAGTTCTCCTGCACGTCGAGGATGCCCGCGACCGGGACGAGGACGTCGTTCTCGGAGATCTCCGGCTCGACATCGCTGTAGCCGCCGCCGGCCCCACGGTCCCGGTTGCGGCCCCGCTCGCGGCCGCGCCGCCGGCGACTGCCGCTTTCGTAGCGGTCGCTATTGCGGTCGTTGCCGCCGCGGTCGTTGCCGCCGCGGTCGTTGTTCCGGTCATTCCCGCGGTCGTTGCCGCCGCGGTCATTGCTCCGGTCATTGCCGCGGTCGTTGCCGCCGCGGTCATTGTTCCGGTCATTCCCGCGGTCGTTGTTGCGGTCGTTGCCGCTGCGGTCGTTGTTGGCGGGCGCATCCTGGGGGGTCTGCGGCGCCTGGTCCTCACGGGCTGGCGCATCGGGGGCGGCCTGGTCGCGACGCGCCGAGCGTCGGGGCCGCTCGGCCGCGGACTCGGGCGGCGCAGCCGGCGTGGAGGGGCGCTGGCGATCCGAGATGGCGGCGACGAGGTCGCCCTTGCGCATCCCGCTCGCACCCGTGATGCCCATCTGCTGGGCGAGCTGCTTGAGCTCGGGCAGGAGCATGGTCGAGAGGCCACCGCGGCTCGCGCCAGCGGAGGTGGACACGGTATCTGTCACGTGATTCCTTTGATGGGTGGAAGCCTCCTGCTGCGGAGGCCGGTACTCCCTACGGTCGTCATCGCGTGGATGCGTGCGACCGATGGGGACTCCAGAGGGCTCTGGTCGATCTGCGTCATGAAGGCGCGGTCGTTGGCTCGCTGCCGTGAATTTCTGGCTTTGTCCTTCGGCGAGCCGCCGTGGCTACTGGAGCAGGGGCAGCATAGCACCCCGTCACGCCAAGGGCGGGATGGGCACCTCCCGTGCTCCATGCCGGGCCACGTCCACCTGCTCAATCCGCCAGGGCCGTCCCGACGCCAGGGCCGCGGCCGTGGCGTCCAGGGCCAGCTCGGGGAACGCGAGGACGCTGGGCCCGGCCCCCGAGATGACGGCCGGGATCCCGGCCTCGCGCAGCACATCGACGAGCGCGAGTGAGTCCGGGTACGCGATAGCCCTGGCCCGCTGGTGCAAGCGGTCCTCGGTGGCCGTCATGAGCCGGGCTGGCTCGGTCGTGATGGCATGGACCAGGAGCGCCGCCCGCGCGAGGTTGTGCGCCGCATCGGCAAGCGGGACGTCGGTCGGCAGCAGTGCGCGAGCGTGGTGCGTGAGCACCTCATCCGGCGGCACGAACACCATGGGCCGGATGCCCGGATGGGGGTCGAGGCGGATCGCATCCGCCCTCCCATCCGCCCCGAGCCACGCCACGGTGAAGCCTCCGTGCAGCGCCGCAGCCAGGTTGTCCGGGTGCGCCTCCGCCGCCAGCGCCAGCTGCAGGACGTCGAGGTCGCTCATGCGTTCGCGCCCGTCATCGACCATGGCCCGGGCCAGCACGATCCCGCCAATGATCGCGGCGGCCGAGGACCCCAGTCCCCGGCCGTGCGGGACGCTGTTGGCGCATCGCAGCACGAAGCCAGCAACCGGGACGTCGAGCCAGGCGAAGCATGCCTGCATCGACCGCGCGACGAGGTGCGTCTCGTCGCGGGGTACCTCGTGGGCCCCCTCCCCCACAACCTCGACCAGCACGCCCTCGTCGTCGGTGATCATCGCCACGAGGTCGTCGCGCACGGCGAGGGCGAGCGCGGCCGAATCGAAGCCGGGACCGAGGTTGGCACTGCTGGCGGGCACGACGACCCGCACGGCTTCGCGGCGCAGCATGCTCATCGGCTACGCCAGTCCCAGCGCTCGCGCTGCCGCATCGGCGTCGGCGGGCACGGCCTTCGGTTCCTGGATTCCGGCCATGGCGACCTGGGGGTCCTTCAACCCGTTGCCCGTGATGGTGCAGACGATGAGCTGGCCGGGATCGAGGCGCCCGTCGGCGTGCAGCCGGATCAGTCCGGCCACCCCGGCGGCGCTGGCCGGCTCGCAGAACAGCGCCTCTTGGGCCGCGAGCAGACGGTAGGCCGACAGGATCTCGTCATCCGTGACGGACTCGATCAGGCCACCTGACCCGTCACGGGCGTTGACGGCGAGTTGCCACGATGCGGGGTTCCCGATCCGGATGGCGGTGGCAATCGTCTCGGGGTCGTCGACCACGTGGCCCAGGACGATCGGAGCCGCGCCGGCCGCCTGGAACCCCCACATGCGCGGCGTATCCGCCAGCCCGTCCGCGGCGTACTCGCGATAGCCCTTCCAGTGGGCGGTGATGTTGCCAGCGTTGCCGACCGGCAGTGCATGGATGTCCGGTGCCCTCCCGAGCTGGTCCACGACCTCGAATGCGATCGTCTTCTGCCCTTCGATCCGGGCCGGGTTGACGCTGTTGACGAGCTCCACGGGGTAAGCGTCCGCCACCTCGCGGGCGACCCGCAGGCAGGCATCGAAATTGCCGTCGAGCTGGAGGATGGTCGCGCCGTGCACGACGGCCTGAGCCAGCTTGCCCATCGCGATCTTGCCCTGGGGAACGAGCACGCCGGCGACGAGACCGGCCTTGGCAGCGTAGGCGGCGGCGCTGGCCGACGTGTTGCCCGTCGACGCGCAGATCACCGCCTTCGCTCCGCGCTCGGCGGCCAGCGACATGGCGATCGTCATGCCGCGGTCCTTGAACGAGCCGGTGGGGTTGGCTCCGTCGTACTTCAGCCACACGTCGCAATCGAGCCGATCGCTCAGCCCACCCGCCCGGACGAGGGGGGTGCCTCCCTCGCAAAGGGTGACCACTGGCGTCGCGGCGGTCACCGGCAGCCTGTCGCGGTACTCCTCGATCAGCCCCCGCCACACGTGCGCCATGGCTACTCCCCCGCCTCGCCTTCGACCCTCATGACGCCCAGGACGCGCTTGACGGTGTCGAGCCCGCTCAGCTGCTCCACGGTCCGCCGCAGCGACGCATCGCTCGCGCGATGGGTCCGCACGATCAGCCCGGCATTCTCGCCATGCCCGTCCTGGCGCACGACCTGGATGCTCACGCCATTGTCGGCGAACGCCGACGCGATGCTGGCAAGCACGCCGGGCCGGTCGGCGACGTCGAGGTTCACGTAGTAGCGGGTCATCGCGGCGCCGACGGGCAGCACCGGCAGGTTGCTGTAGGTGCTCTCCCCGGGTCCGCGCCCCCCGGACAGCCGATTGCGGGCGGCTGCGACGACATCGCCCAGCACGGCACTGGCCGTCGGCGCACCGCCGGCTCCGCGGCCGTAGAACATCATCTCCCCGGCGGCCTCGGCCTCGACGAACACCGCGTTGAAGGCGCCGCGGACGCTCGCGAGCGGATGGCTGCGAGGCAGCATCGCCGGGTGGACGCGCACGACGACGCCGCCGTCGGCACGCTCGGCCACCGCGAGCAGCTTGATGACGAAGCCCATCGCCTGCGCGGCATGGATGTCGGTGGACGTGACCCTCGAGATCCCCTCGCAGTAGACGTCGTCGAGCGTGACGCGGGTATGGAAGGCCAGCTCGGCAAGGATGGCGGCCTTCGCCGCTGCGTCGTGGCCGTCGACGTCCAGCGAGGGATCGGCCTCCAGGTAGCCGAGCCGTCCAGCCTCGGCAAGGACCTCGTCGTAGTCGACGCCCTCCTCGTCCATCTTCGTCAGCATGAAGTTGGTGGTGCCGTTGACGATGCCGAGGACCCGCGTGACGCGATCGCCCGCGAGGGACTCCCGCAGCGGCCGCAGCAGCGGGATGGCGCCGGCGACCGCCGCCTCGAAGTACAGGTCGACCCCGTTGCGCTCGGCCGCCTCGTAGAGCGTGGCCCCGTCGGCTGCCAGCAGCGCCTTGTTGGCCGTGACCACGCTCGAGCCGGCTTCCATGGCAGCGAGGATGAGCGATCTGGCCGGCTCGATCCCGCCCATTACCTCGACGACGACGTCGACCCCGCTCGAAGCGACGGCGGCCGCGTCGTCGGTCACCAGCGACGGATCGATCCCGGGGCGTTCCTTCGCGGCATCGCGGACGGCCACGGCGGTCAGCACGACGGGAGCGCCCACCCGCTCCTCGAGGTCGCGGGCGCTGTCGGTGAGGATCCTGGCCACGGAGGCGCCCACGGTGCCGCCGCCGAGCAGCGCGACGGTCAGGGGGCGCCGCAGATCGCCGGACGACATGCCTACTCCTTGCGTTGCGGGGGCCACTCGCGTGCTCTCGGCCACGGAGTTCACGCCGCCGGCCAGTGCACAGCCTCTCAGGTCGTCCGGACCGTACGCGAACCCCCCGTCGAGCCACCGCGCGCCTCCCGCGCCGCGACGCACGGGCGGTCGACGATGTGCAGATCCGCTGCCCGATGCCCGCATCGGCCAATCAAGGGGAATGGAATGAATACTGCAGCCCGCAAGATGGTGGCCGAGTTCGTCGGCACCTTCCTGCTCGTCTTCCTGGCCGTGGGGGCGGCCGTCTTCGGAATAGCCGCCCTGGTGGGCCAGGACGGCAAGGGGCCTGGCAATGGCGTCGTCGGCGTCGCGCTCGCGTTCGGCCTGGTCCTGCTCGGCATCGCGTATGCGTTCGGGCCCGTCTCCGGCGCCCACGTGAACCCGGCGGTGACCCTCGGCATGCTCCTTGGGCGTCGCATGCCCCTCAACGTGGCCGTCGGCTACTGGATCGCCCAGTTCGCCGGCGCCATCGCGGCCGGCGCGATGCTCAAGCTTTTCGTCTCGTCCTTCGGGGTCACGGACTACACCGGCGCCCTGGGCACGAACGCGTACGACAACGGCGCGATCAACATGACAGGCGCGTTCGTCCTCGAGGCGATGCTTACCGCGGCGTTCGTGCTGGTGATCCTGCTCGTCACCGAGCGGGTCGCGGCCCCGGGCTTCGCCGGGATTGCCATCGGCCTGACGCTGACCCTCGTTCACCTGGTCGGCATCCCGCTGACCGGGACGTCGGTCAACCCGGCCCGCTCCCTCGGCCCGGCCCTCTTCGAGGGGGGCACCGCGCTCAGCCAGGTCTGGCTGTTCATCCTTGCGCCGCTGGTCGGCTCGATCATCGCGGTGATCGTCTGGATGCTCACGCGGACCGATGTCGAGGAGCCCGCGCCGCTCGTGGCCGGCTCCGAGCGGGAGTAAGCGGTCCCGCGCGCCGGTCTGCGCGGCTGGATCCCGATGGCTCAGGCGCCGGGATCCAGCCGCATCAGGTCCTCCAGCGTCTCCCGGCGCAGCACCACCTGCATCGCACCGTCCCGTGATGACACGACGGCGGGTCGGGGCAGGTAGTTGTAGTTGGACGCCATGGAGCGGCAATAGGCGCCGGTGGCGGCAACCGCGAGCAGGTCGCCGGGCGCAAGGTCCCCGGGCAGCCACGCGTCGCGCACCACGACGTCGCCTGATTCGCAGTGCTTGCCCACCACCCGGCACAGCACCGGCTCGGCCGACGATTCCCGCGAGGCCAGGGTCACCGTGTACTCGGCGTCATACAGCGCCGTACGGATGTTGTCGCTCATGCCGCCATCGACCGACACGAAGGTCCGGACGAGGCCCTGCCCCAGGTCCACCGCCTTGACCGTGCCTACCTCGTACACCGTGACGGCGGACGGGCCGACGATCGCGCGCCCGGGCTCGAAAGCCAGCGCGGGCATGGGAATGCCGACCGCCGCGCATTCCTTGCCGACGATCTCGCCGATCTGGTGGGCCATGTCGGCGACGTCGAGCGGGTCGTCGCCGTCGACGTAGGCGATGCCCATGCCGCCGCCGAGGTTGACCTCCTCGACCTCGATCCCCTGCTCGTCCCACAACCGCTCGGCGAAGGCAACGACGCGCGCAGCGGCAACCTCGAAGCCAGCCGCATCGAATATCTGGGACCCGATGTGCGAGTGCAGCCCGAGCAGGGAGAGCGTGGGCAGCTTGGCGATGCGGCGAACGGCCTCCGCTGCAGCGCCCGACGTGACGGACAGCCCGAACTTCTGGTCCTCGTGGGCGGTGGCGATGAACTCGTGGGTGTGCGCCTCGACACCGACGGTGACCCGGAGCAGCACCGGCTGCACGACGCCTGCGCGCCCGGCCGCGTCCGCGATGCGCACGATGTCCTCGAAGGAGTCGATGACGATCCGGCCCACGCCAGCCGCGATGGCCGCCTCGATCTCGGCCATCGACTTGTTGTTGCCGTGCATCAGCAGGCGATCGCCCGGCACGCCTGCACGGACAGCGACCGCCAGCTCCCCGCCCGAGGCGACGTCGATGCCCAGCCCCTCCTCGGTCACCCACCGCGCCACGGAGGTCGCGAGGAAGGCCTTGGCCGCGTAGTAGACGAGGCGCGCCCCGGCATCGACGTAGGCGGCGCGATAACTGCGTGCTCGGTGTCGAAGGTCGGCCTCGTCGAACAGGAACAGGGGCGAGCCGTGCTGGGACACCGCATCGCGCACGTCGACGCCGCCAATGACCAGCGCTCCGTCGGGGTTTCGATGACAGCCGCCAGGCCACACTCCCGGCACCAGTCGACTGGCCTCCTCGGCGGATGCCGGGCGCGGCAGCGACATTCCATGCGCAACGACGTCGCCGTGGCGGGGACCGGCGGGGTGCGCGTGCATGCAGCAAGGCTAGGGCACCGCGGCGCCGCTGCTACATGCGCTCAGGCGCGCTCACACCGAGCAGGGCCAGGCCATTGGCGATGGTCTGCCGGGCGGCCGCGCAGAGCCACAGCCGGGCAACGTGGATGCCGGCGAGCTCCTCGTCGCCACGGGGGAGCACCCAGCACACGTCGTAGAACCGGTGGTACGCGGTGGCGAGGTCCTCGAGGTACCTGGCCACCCGGTGCGGCTCGCGCAACTCGGCCGCACTCGCCACCACGCGCGGGAACTCGGCGAGCATCCCGAGCAGGTTGTTCTCCCGCTCATGGTCGAGCAGCGCCGGGTCGAATTCGGCCGCCAGCCAGTCGATGCCAAGCTCGTGCGCGTTCCGCAAGACCGACGAGATCCGGGCATGCGCGTACTGCACGTAGAAGACCGGGTTGTCGTTGGTGGCGCGCACCATCTCGGCGACGTCGAGGGTGAGCGGGGAGTCGACCGGGAACCGGGCGAGCGTGTATCGGGCAGCGTCGACCCCGACCTCCTCGACGACTTCCTCCAGCGTCACGATCGTGCCGGCCCGCTTGGACAGCTTGATGTCGACGCCATCGCGCGTGATCTTGACCAGCTGCCCGATGAGGACCTCGATGCTGCGGTCCGGGTCGTCGCCGGCGCAGGCCGCGACGGCACGCAGCCGGTTGACATAGCCGTGGTGGTCAGCTCCGAGCAGGTAGATGGCCAGGTCGAACCCGCGGGCGCGCTTGTCGACGTAGTAGGCCGTGTCGGCCGCGAAGTACGTCGGCTCGCCGTTCGCCCTGAGTAGGACCCGGTCCTTGTCGTCGCCAAAGTCCGTGGTGCGCAGCCATGTCGCGCCGTCCTGCTCGAACATGTGGCCCTGCTCGCGCAGCCGCGCGAGGCCGCGCTCGACGGCACCCGACTCGTAGAGACCCTGCTCGGAGTACCAGACGTCGAAGCGCGTGCGGAACAGCTCCAGGACCTGCTGCTGCTCCCGCAACTGCACCGTGTATGCCGCCTCGCGGAAGGCCGTGTGCTGCTCGACATCAGGGAGGTCCAGGATGCCGGGCCGCTCGGCGACGATCTGGGCCGCCAGGTCGAGGATGTACCCGCCGTGGTAGCCGTCCTCCGGCACCGGCCGGCCATTCGCCGCCGCCATCACCGAGGCACCGAACTTGTCCATCTGCACGCCGCGATCGTTGATGTAGAACTCGCGCGTGACGTCGGCGCCCGCGGCCTCCAGGACCCTGGCGATCGCATCGCCCACGGCGGCCCATCGCGTGTGGCCCAGGTGCAGGGGGCCGGTCGGGTTGGCGGAGATGAACTCGACGTTGACGGTGGTGCCGGACAGCACGGTGCCGCGGCCCCAGGCAGGCCCTGCCTCGACGATGGTGCGGGCCACTTCGCCCTGCGCCGCACTGTCGAGCCGCAGGTTGATGAAGCCCGGGCCGGCCACCTCGGCCGCAGAGAAGCCCGGCACCTCGCGCAGCCGGGCCGCGACGAGTTCGGCGACGTCGCGGGCGTTGCGGCCGGCCGGCTTGGCGAGGGCCAGGGCGATGTTGGTGGCGTAGTCGCCGTGCTCCCGGGACTTGGGTCGCTCCACCCGTGCCTCGGGCACCGAATCCACGGCGATGGCGCCTTCGGCCACGAGCGCAGACACGGCGTCAGCGACGGCCTGGGCCACCTGCTCGGGAGTCACGCGGCGAGCGTACCGACGTGGGAATGCCGCTCCCGCCAGCGGTCCGAGCGGGTATGCTTCCCGTCAGGCAAGGCCACATCAGCACCACCGTTCTGAGATGCCCGCCCACAAGGTGGGCATCTGTCTTTCTGGGCTCGGATTCCGCACAGGACAGCACAGACGTGGGACGACGGTCGAACGGCTAGGCCGCGCGCCGGGCGCCCGTCCGCCGCGACGTTCCGTGCAAGGAGAATGCGCATCATGGCTCAAGGAACCGTCAAGTGGTTCAACGCTGAGAAGGGCTACGGCTTCATCGCCCAGGCCGATGGTGGTCCGGACGTCTTCGTCCACTACTCGGCCATCGAGTCCGACGGCTACCGCAGCCTGGAGGAGAACCAGGTCGTGGAGTTCGAGATCGTCCAGGGACCGAAGGGCCCCCAGGCTGACAAGGTTCGCACCACCTGACCCGACATCGCACTCGGCGAAGGCCCCCTCCCGTTCGGGTGGGGGCCTTCGTGCTGCGCGGGGTCGGGCACAATGTCCCCATGGCCGAAGACGAGATCGAGCGCCTCCTTCGCGAGGTGGCCGGCAACACGGGGCAGTCCGGAACTACGGGATCGACGGGATCGGGCGAGGTGGCGAAGTCCGCCGACCGCTCCCCCGCCAAGGCCGACAAGGGAGGCGGGCGGATGGCCTTCGCGGCGATCTCCGCGGCCGGCTTTGGCGCGGCCGCGTGGTTCGTCGGCCTCATGCTGCCGTTCACCAGTGCGGTCTCGGCAGGCATCGGCGGCGCCGTGGCCGCCTTCCTCACGGCGATGGTGGCGGGTCCCCCGCGCTGGTTCTCGTCCTAGCCGTCTCGCCGACACTCGCCCCTCGTGCGGTCGGCAGCGCTCGCAACAACGTTCCGCCCGGCGTAGCGTCTATTGGCAGGGAGCCCTCCCGAGGACCCGGTCACAAGTGAATCCAGGCGAATGCCATGAGTCTCCGACAGCTGCGTCATCCGAGAACCTCCTCCGGTCGCGCGATGGTGGCGGGCGCCGCACCCTTGGCCTTGATTCTCGGCATGCCCATTCCTCCGGCCGCCGCCGCGAATCTCGACGGCTTTGACGGTGTCTACACCGTGGCCATCCAGCAGACGATGACGATCAGCTACGCGATTCCTGGCATGCCGCCCAGCGCCTCCACCACGTCGGTCACGTCGACAATGACGGTGAAGGATGGGGTCCTCCTCGATTCCGGGATCGAGGTCGGGCATATCACCAATCCGAACGGGAGCGGTCTCCTCCAGATGCCGTTCCCCGGCCTCGGCGACTGCATTGGGTCCGTGAAGTTCACGCGCGCTCCGTCAGGCGTCAGCCGGTTCACCGGGCAGTGCGAGCTAGCGGGGACGATTGGCACGGCTGTGGTGACGACCGTGAGCCAGAGCCTCACCGGCGTCGGGAACGACGACTCGATCCGCTTCACAGTGGCCGGGGCCCTGCCCGTCGCCCACCGCGGCAAGCCCTATCCCGGCGCGTCCTTCTGCGAGCCGCCCGTCGCCCCCGGCGGACTGTGCGGTGGGCCCCTCACGGCCCGACCGACCAACCCCAGCGGCGGCCCGGTCAACGTCGCCGGCGGCTGGAGCCCCTACACGTTCACGATCAAGTCCGGGTTCCTGCCCAGGGGCCTGGTCCTCAACCACCGCACGGGGGCGATCACCGGCACTCCCGCCGCGGGCGGCCGCGCAGGCACCTACAGGTTCAAGGTGTGCGCGTACACATCCATCGACAACCGAAACGACGCTTGCCACTGGACGTCGATCCGACTGGTGTGATTGTCCCGGCTGGCGGGTTCATGCCGCCCCGGCTCCGGGGCTCGCTCCGCTCACTCCTCGCCGCTGGCGGGACGCCTCGATCGCGGCCCCCCACAGCAGCCCCAGGAAGCACAGGTACAGCCACAGCAGCAGCACCACGGCCGCCCCGAAGACGAGGACGGCCGCGCCGAGGCTGCCGGAGAATCGGGCATAGATCCCGACCCCGCCTGTCACGGCCACGATCCACAGCGCCGCGAGGATGACTCCCGGCGATGACCACGGGACTCGTTGACCGCCATTGGGCCCGTGGTGCAGCAGCCAGCGCACGGCGAGATACACCAGCCCCAGCAGGAGGAGCCAGTCGACCACGCCGCTGCCGCTGCTGGTGGGGACCGACTCCAGCCCAATCCAGTCGAGCACGCTCGGGAGCACCGTGATCAGCACCACGAGGCCGACCGCGATGACCAGGCCGACCAGGGTGATGACCGCCGAGATGCCGCGCTCGACCAGCCCCGCACGAGTCTCGGTCACCCCGAACAAGGCATCGAGCGCCTGTCGCAGGCCGAGGACCACCTTCGAGGCTGCGTACACGGCGATGGCCACGCTGACGATCGTCGTGATGGTGAAGGAACTGGCGGATGCACTGTCGACCAGCCCGACCAGCACCTCGATGGCGGACTGGGCGTGCTGGCTGGTTCCCGGTGTCCGGTCGACGAAGGCCTGCAGGGCGGAGCGCACCTGTTCCGGGTCCAGGACCAGGCCGGCAAGGCAGCCCAGTGCCACAGCTGCGGGCGCGAGCGCCAAGGCCACGAAGTAGGCGAGGCCTCCCGCGGCGAGTGTCGCGCGGTTGCTGGTGAACGTCGCGGCGAGGCCGCGGCCGTAGGCCAATGCGAGGTTCAATCGCTCGTTCACCGGGCCATCCTCGCCCACGGCCGGGCACCCGGGCCGCTCGGGCGCGCTGATAGCCTGTCTGCTCCCGAGCCCCCGTAGCTCAGGGGATAGAGCGCCGGTTTCCGGTACCGAAGGTCGCAGGTTCGAATCCTGCCGGGGGCGCCCCGTCGAAGCCCTGGTTCAATGTGCGCCATGCGCCCCGGTCCCGCCCGCTTCGCCGAGACCGGACACGGCTACTACCCGATCATCGTCGCTGCGTTCGTCTCGTTCCTGCTCATCTCCAACATCGCAGCAACCAAGCTGATCGCGTTCGGCCCCCTGATCACCGACGGCGGGGCACTGCTGTTCCCGTTGACCTACATCCTCGGCGACCTGCTGGCCGAGGTATACGGCCTCGGTGCCGCACGACGGGCGATCCTGCTTGGGTTCGCGGTGTCAGCGATCGCGGCGGTGATGCTCTGGCTGGTCCAGGTCGCCCCTCCGGCCGAGGCATGGGGCAATCAGGAGGCCTTCGAGGCCGTGCTCGGGTTCGTCCCCCGCATCGTGCTCGCCAGCATGGCCGGCTACCTCGTCGGCCAGTTCCTGAATGCGTACGTGCTGGTCGCGATCAAGCGGCGTACGCAGGAGCGCCTGCTCTGGGTCCGACTCCTCGGTTCCACCGTCGTGGGCGAACTGGCAGACACCGTGGTCTTCTGCACCATCGCGTTCTACGGGATCATCACCGGAGCCGAGTTCCTGAACTACGTGATCGTCGGATTCATCTGGAAGACGGCCATCGAGACCGTGCTCCTGCCCGTGACCTATCGCGTCATCGCTGCGGTCAAGCGGGCCGAACCGACCTACGCGACCCCGACCCCGGCCTAGCGGCGCAGGACCTCGCCGCGGAGATCCCAGAACTCACCGGCAACGATGGCGTCCCGGATCCGGTCGATGAGCCGGACGATGTAGCGCTCGTTGTGGATCGTCGCGAGGGTCGACGCAAGCATCTCCTTGGCCTTGAACAGGTGATGAATGTAGGCCCGCGTGTAGTGGGCGCAGGTGTAGCAGTCGCACGCGTCATCGATCGGCGTGAAGTCGCGACGGTACTGCCCGTTGGTGAGGTGGAACCTCCGGTCGCGGTGGTAGACGGTGCCGTTCCTGGCGTTGCGCGAGGGCGCCACGCAGTCGAAGGTGTCGGCGCCGCTGGCGACGGCGGCGAACACGTCATCGGCCTCGCCGATCCCGAGCAGGTGGCGCGGCCGGTCCTCGGGCAGTTCCTCGCAGACCCATCGCACGATCTCGCCGAGGCGATCCTTCTCCAGCGCCCCGCCGATGCCGAAGCCATCGACGCCCAGCGCGGCGAGGCCGCGGGCGGACTGCCGGCGGAGGTCCTCGTACTGCGCGCCCTGCACGACGGCGAACAGGGCCTGGTAAGGCCGGAGCGGCTGGGCGCGGGTCAGTCGCTCGTGCTCTTCAACGCAGCGCGCGGCCCAGGCCTGCGTCCGGGCGACCGACCTCTCCTGGTACTCGCGGGTGTTCAGCAGCGTCGTGCACTCGTCGAACGCGAACATGATGTCCGCGCCCAGCCGGTGCTGGACCTGGACGGACACCTCGGGCGTGAACCGGTGCAGGGATCCGTCGAGGTGCGACTTGAAGGTGACCCCGTCGTCGTCGACGTGGGCCAGCCGGTCCTTGCCCTCAGCGATGACGTCGTCCGACCGCACCGTCCTCGACTCCATGGCCAGGATCTTCTTGAAGCCGACGCCGAGCGACAGCACCTGGAACCCGCCGCTGTCGGTGATCGTCGGGCCACCCCAGCCCATGAAGGCGGCCAGGCCGCCAGCCTCCTGGACCACGTCGGCACCGGGCTGCAGGTAGAGGTGGTAAGCGTTGGCCAGGATCACCTGGGCACCGAGGTCGCGCATCATGCCGGGCAGGACGGCCTTGACGGTCGCCTTGGTCCCGACCGGCGTGAACGCCGGGGTGCGGATCCGGCCGTGGGGGGTGTCGATGACGCCGACCCGGCCGAGGGAGCGGCCGTCCGGCCCGTCGACCAGGCGATGGGTGACCTCGAAGGCAAAGCCGGGGCCGGTCATCCGGCCATCCAACCAGCGCGCCTACTCCTCCTCGGGAGCCAGGACGTCCGTGGCCGGGAAGATCGCGCGGGCCGGGGCGATCCACGCATCGATGGCAGCGACGGCGGTTCCGTTCGATCCGGCGCACTCGTCGGCGTACACGTCGACGAGGGCCGCACCGGTCCCGCTGATGTCGAGCTCGACGGAGGTGCCGCCGGTGCAGCCCGGGTCCGCGGACGCGACGACCAGCCCCTGCACGGTCGGCAGGCTGGCGGCGAGCTGCTCCCAGACCTCCGGCGGGGTGGGCGCGGTCTCATCGGCGAGGACGTCGCCATACGAGTCGATGACGATCCGCGCCTCGTCCTGCGTCACCGTGAGGACGTAGCTGCGGTGGTAGGGCGGCGGCACAGACGAGTCGTGGAAGGCGTACGTGACGGTCGCGTCCGCGAGTGGTGAGGTCACGGGGCTTGCCGACGCTTCTGGGCTCGCCGACGTCTCTGGGCTCATCGAGGCCTCCGGGCTGGTCGACGCCGTGGGCTGGTCGGCGGCTTGGCCCCCGCAGCCGGCAAGCGCACCGATGGCCATCGATCCCGCCGCCAGCGTCGTCATGAAGCGTCTGCGAAGCATGGTGTGACCCTACTCGCCGGTGCGCGCGAGTGACGCGTGTTACGGGCAGTGCTTGATGTGCTGCGAGGGTCAGAACTTTCTCGGAAACTTTTGCGAAACCCCTTGTGGTGCTTGACGGAACCCCAGTAGAACTTACCTACCGCACCGCAAGGCGCGGGTCGACGAAAGAACGGAAAGCCGCACGACGGAGGCAGCCCCCTGGGGAGGTCACCGAAGGGCCCCGAGTGCTGGCGGGGTAGGCCGAAGGGAAGACGTCGAGGAGGCGAGAACGACATCGCCGATGCTGCCGCAAGGTGGCATGAGCGACGCGATCTGCACTAGTCGCGGAGCCCCGAGAAATCGGGCGGTGGGCGGGCGCTTCCGGAGAAAGGCCCCTCGAACTCATACTTCGAGGGGCCTTTCTGCTGTCCGTTTGCCACGGCCGGGGAGGCATGTCCGGCCGTTCCCCCATGATGACGGCCCATCGCCCGGCGGCCGGTACGCCACGCCGGGCGACGCGGTCAGCCTGCGGCGAACCAGTCAGCCAACCGGGCGAAGCCCTCGTCCAGGCCCACGCTCGGCCGCCACGCCAACGCTGCCCGGGCCGGCCTCTGGTCGAACCAGTGCGCGGTGCCCAGCTGCTCGGCCAGGAAGGCGGTCAGGGGCGGCAGGTCGGTGCGTCCCGTGCGCTCCCACGCACGGTCAAGGCCCGCTCCGGCGGCCCGGGCCAGCCGGAACGGCACCCGCCGGGTCGGTGGAGCGGCGCCGGCGGCGACCGCGATGCGGCCGAAGACCTCCGCCACCGTCCGTGGCTCGCCGTTCGTCACCACGAACGCCTGCCCGCGCACGTCCGGGAGGTGGCACCGATCCAGGGCTTGCGCAAGGGCCTGCGCCGCGTTGTCGACGTAGAGCGTGTCGATGAGCGCCGTCCCGCGGCCGACCAGGACGAGGCGGCCCGCTCGGGCCCGCTCGGCGATCCGGCCGACCAGCTGCTCGTCGCCGGGGCCCCACACCAGGTGCGGCCGGATGGCTGTCACCGCGAACCCCGGCTCGTCTGCGCGCAGGGCCAGCAACTCCGCCATCGCCTTGCTGCGGGCGTAGTTGCCGCGGGCGCCCGCCGGGTCCGCGGGCTGCGCGAGGGCCCCGACCAACGGCTCACCGACGTGCGCGACGGATGGCGACGACACCTGGACGAACCGGTCCACCCCGGCCGCGCGCGCGGCGGCCAGCACGGTCGCGGTGCCGCGAACGTTGACCCGCTCGAACTCCGGCCACGGCCCGACCATCGAGACATGGGCCGCGAGGTGCACGACCGCGGTGCAGCCGGCGACCGCGCGGGCAACCGCCACCGGGTCGGCGACGTCGCCGAGCACCTCGCGCACACCCACGGCCCCGGACGGATGGCGCTGCAGGACCGTGACGTCCCGCCCGCGCTGGACCAGTTCGCGTACCACCGCACTGCCGAGAAGGCCGCGGCCGCCGGTGACGAGGACCTTCACTCCGGGGTTCCGTTCGCCCGGTCCGAGCGGCCCTGATGGCCGGCCAGCACGGCACCTGCGACGACCGCGAGGAGGGCCCGGTCCACCTTGGAGTTGTGGCGGATGTCGACGGGCAGGCGATCGAGCGCGAGGACGGCGGCGACGCGCCCCCCGGCGGCCTCGCGGACCCGCTCGGTCACCTCGAGGCCCGCCAGCCCGGAGCGGACGCCGTCCATGACGACGAAGAGGACCGGTACCTGCGTCCCGGCGGGGCCAACGCCCACGCACGCGGCGTGCCGTACCCCAGGGAGCCGCTCGACCCGCTGCTCGACCCCCACCGGGGCCAGCGGGCCGTCAGCCGTGGTGACCACGTGGGCCAGCCGGCCTCCTATCCACAGCCGACCCTCGGTGTCGAGGTGGCCGAGGTCGCCCGTGCGGTGCCAGCCCGAGTCGCGGGCGCTGGCGCGCTGAGTGGCCCACAACCGGTCGTACCGGTCCTTGATGTGCGATCCACGCACGACCACCTCGCCGAGCACGCCGGCCTCCTCGGTGAGCGGGCCATCGGCCCGCCCGGCATCGTCCACGGCGCTGATCCGAACGTCGACCCCCGGGAGAGGACGGCCGACGAGGACCCCGTCGCCGGGTCCCGCCCGGTCGATCTCGCCGACCGAGACGTCGCACACCGGCAGGGCCTCGGTCATGCCGTACGGGGTCCGCACGTCGGCCTGCGGGCACAGCGACCGCATCCCGTGCAGCAGGGCCGGCTTGACCGGCGCTCCCGCACCAAGCACGAGCCGCAGTGAACCGAAGGCGGCACGCTGCTGCGGGGTGAGGTCCGCGGCCGACCCCAGGACGCTGGTGATGGCGGCAGGCGATGCCCACATGACCGTGCCGTGAACGGCCTCGACGGCGGCAGCCAGCGCGGAGGCCGTCAGCGTTCGCGGCGAGCTGACATCCATGTCCGGGATCACTGAGGCGATGCCCAGTGCCGGGCCGAGGACCGCCCAGGGCGCGAACGCCGCCACGAGGGCATCGGAGTCGTCGAGGGAGTAGTGCGCAGCGAGCAGGTCCCGCGTGCGCTGCACCTGACCGTGGCGGTAGACCACGCCCTTGGCGGGGCCGGTGGACCCCGACGTGAACACCACGACGGCCTCGTCCCGCAGGCCCGGAGGCGCCGGCATGGGGCGCACCTGGCCGAGGCGGGCGATCGCGGGCAGTTCTCGCACGGCAATCCGCGCGCCGGGGATCCGGGTGGCGCGGACCAGGGCCAGGCCCTTCGGTATCCCGATGACGTGCCGGGGCCAGGCCCCGCGCAGGGCGCGGTGGATCCCCCGCACGCCCAGGCCCGCGTCCGTGACGACGACCGACGCCCCGATCCGCCAGCACGCGTAGACGACGGCGATGAGGTCGGCCCCCGGCGGGATCAGCACAGCCACGCGATCCCCGCGGCGGATCCCGCGGGCCGCGAGCCCGGCGGCGAGCAGGTCCACTTGGCGGGCCAGCAGGGACCAGGTCACCCGGCGCCAGCCACCGTCGTGCGGCTCGGCCAGGGCGACCGCGCCGGGAGTCTGCGCCGCCCGCCGGGAGAGGCCAGCCCAGATGGGTACGTCCGGGGAGGCCTGGACGAGGCCGGCCGTCCCGCCGATGCCGTCGACATCCGCCAGCAGCCACGACGCCGCCCGTTGGTCGGCGATCCACGTCCACAGGTCGTCGACCAGCGCCGGGGCGTCCTCGCTGACCAGGTGGCGGGCTCCCTCGTAGCGGTGCACGTCAGCCTGCGGCAGGCGGTCGATCAGGTCGTGCAGGTACCGGTCGGCGAACACCGGGTCGCCCGGACCCCACAGCAGGAGGGCCGGCAGGTCGAGCGTCCGGATGCCCTCAGCGATCTGGTCCAGCGCCGCGGCGCTGGGATGCCCTGGCTCCAAGGGGATGTCGGCGACGAAGGCGCCGATGGCCTCGCGGCGACCGCTGCCGCGGTAGGGGGCCGCGAACGCCGCCGCCACGCTGCGCGGCATCCTCGGGCCGCTGAGGGCGGTGGTGGCGCGCACGAAAGCGGGCGTCTGGACGGTGTTGGCCCGCAGCAGCGGCCCGGATCGGGCCAGCCGGATGAGGGCGGGAGATG
>JAUXRN010000172.1 GCA_030681835.1 Actinomycetota bacterium | reverse complement strand
AATCAGATTTAGGAATCTTGGGTTGTAAACTCATTGATGGAACCGGGAATTTTCTTCCCGAAAGCAAGCGCGGTGTTCCAACGCCTTTTGTTGCATTTACAAAAATTACGGGTTTGTATAAATTATTTCCTAAATCAAGGACTTTCGGAAAATATTATGCTGCGCATTTAAACGAAAACCAAACCGGAAAAGTGGATATTCTCGTTGGGGCTTTTATGTTTATGAAAAGAGATTTATATCTTGAAATGGGTGGATTTGATGAAGATTGTTTCATGTATTCTGACGATATCGATTTGTCGTATCGAGTCCTGAAAGAAGGAAAATCTAATTTTTATTTTCATGAAACCACCGTAATCCATTATAAAGGAGAAAGTACCATTAAAGACGAAACGTATATGAAACGTTTTCAGGAAGCGATGAATTTTTTTTATAAAAAGCATTTTCGTGTATCCGTGTTATTCTCACTTTTTATGAAAATAGGAATTGTCTTTTTCTCTTTGGCAAAAATGTTTCAAGGAAAATCCTCGCGAAACTTCGGGATAAAAATGACTCCAAAATTATATCTGTTGTATTCGGCTAATGAAAAATTAGTAGATAAACTCCGTTTAGTTTTGCAAAAAAAAGTCCTGTTTCACGATTTGAAAACAGAAAAAATGGTAATTTCGTCTTCTGTTAAGAGTAAAATAAGCACAGAAGTTATTTTAGATAACGAATTCATTTCTTTTAAAGAGTGTATTGCAATTCTCGAATCTTCAAGAAATAAAAGGTTTACCTTTAAAATTATACCAAAAAACGCTAATTTTTTAATAGGAAGTAACAATAGTACCGAGTGAGGTGAGATTATATAAATAGAGTAAAAAATTACATTTAATGTAATTTATATTTGAAATATTTAGTAATTTCGCAAACTGAAAATCAAAATCACCTTTTAGGTTAACAATATGGCAAGATTTGAATTAAAGCTTCCGAAAATGGGAGAAAGCGTTGCAGAAGCGACCATTACAAATTGGTTGAAACAAGTTGGAGACAAAA